>JAHFSZ010000032.1 GCA_023265515.1 Verrucomicrobiota bacterium | reverse complement strand
ACAGCCATGACTCAAACCAAGGCCCCACATCGATGAGAGACGATGCCGACACCATAAACGCCAAGCCGATGGAAGCGGCCTCAAAACACCTGCCTTATCTGCTTTCCGGAGGACGATTGGTGCGCGCGGTGATCTCGCAGCGCGCAGGCGGGCTTTTGATCGTCATCAACATGAACCCGGATCAGGAGTGCAATTTTGATTGTCTCTATTGTGAGGTTCGTCGCTCGCCACAATTCAAACGACGCCGGATGAATGTCCGCGTGATGTCGAAGGAACTCCAAGAGCTGCTCTTCAAGCTCCAACCCGGCCGGGCCCATGCCTTAAAAGAATTGGCTAAATTACCCCCCGAGTTTCACCGGTTAAATGCCGTGGCGCTCAGCGGTGATGGTGAACCAACCCTTTGCCCAAAGTTTTACGAGGTTGTGAAAGAAGTCATCCGCATCCGGGAATCACGCCGGTTTCCTTGGTTCAAACTGATCCTGGTCACCAATGCGACAGCATTGCACCTGGCACGTGTCTGGAGGGGGATGAAATTGTTTTCCGAGGATGACGAAATCTGGGTCAAGCTGGATGCTGGCACTCCAACCTATATGAGGTTCGTCAACAATACACGCATCTCGCTTCAGAGTGTGCTCCTCAATATCAAGAAACTTGGGCAACAGCGTCCTGTGATGATTCAAAGCATGTTTTGCAGCATCGACGGACATGGTCCAACTGACGCGGAAATCAAACAGTATGGTCAGCGCCTTAACGAATTGAAGCAGGAGGGCACGCGCATTGCCATGGTGCAGATATACTCTGTCATCCGGCCCTCGGCCCGGCCCGGTTGTGTTCATCTTCCTTTGGCACGTCTTTCGGAGATTGCGCGGCTCGTGCAGGAGAGCACGGGGCTCGAAACTGAGGTCTATTGATAACCTCTCAGGGTTATTTTTAAAGGTCATCGGCTATCCTCGGCATGACAAAAGCATTGGCATTTTTATGCTGACCGCTAATCTAACACGGTCCGTTCAATGCCAGGGTAGCTCAGTGGTAGAGCGGGGGACTCATAAGCCCTAGGTCGGGAGTTCAATCCTCCCCCCTGGCACTTCCTCAATCCAGGCAGTTTAGAAGGTCAAATACTTCAAAATCTGCAGCTCGCCCGGCGTTGTCAGCGGTCTGCCCGTCGGGTTTTTCGGGTCCTTCCGGTACTCCGTCGCGAACAGCAGAAGAACCCGGTTCTTCTCAAAGTCCATCGCCGCCGGCTCCTTCGGCCGGTAAAATTCCCAGAGAATCTGGCCGGTTTTCGGATCGACCCGGTAGATGCGAAAGTGAGTTGGGATCTCCTTGCCGGTCCATAGGTTACGGATCACGTCCGCGCCGGAAATCTGGGCCTTAGATAAGTATACATACTTTCCTGAAAGGAAAAACCGAACGCCTTTCTTGTCGAGCTTCCAGAGGACTTTGCCCGTTTCAGGGTCCGCTTTGGAAACGGATTCCGGGTTGGTGATATACAGCATGCCGTCGCCATCGAGGCGGACCGACTCGATGCCAGGAAGAGGCATCCTCCAGCGCACTTTACCGGAAACCAGTTCAAACGACGTCAGAGCCTGGGAATCGTAGAGGTAAAGCGTGTTGCCGCTCTCGCAACACGGAGCCTCCTGCCCATCGCCGAAATCGACGGAAACGGATCCTGCCGGAAAGGCGAGCGGCGCCTCCCATAATTTTTCATTCTCCTTGTCAAAGACGAGGATGCTCCTGCTCGAAACCAGGACATCCACCGACTTGAGCGGGATGAATGCCGGCGGACCGACCACCTCGCCTATCCACTCGGGCGCGCCCTCCTCCATGTGCCGGCGCAGAGAAACCCGGTAGCGGCTCTGGTCCTCCGTTTCGAATACGCCGCCCCTGCTCTGGACGGCTTCGTACCGAAGCTCTTTGGCAAATTCCAGCGCATCGGTCACCCTCAAGGGAGCATTGCTGCCAGGCTCCTCCTTGGGCTTGATGTCCTCGGGCTTTACTGTCTGCCGAGTGACCATGTTTTTTTGTATCAACTCGATCTCCAGCCGGGCCACATTGACACCGGCCGGAATGAAGCGTATCCGGCGGTTGTTGATCCGTTTGCCGACCTCGCACTCCGTGTCGGCGGCCAAGCCCGCCTCTATTGTCGCGGCCATCTCCTCAAGCAAGGCCGCTGACCCATCCTGACCAGACGCCTGTTTGTACGGCTCCGGAAGCGTGATCTTGTCGGTGGCAACGTCCCCGGTGCGGAAGGCCACACGCGTGAGCTGCCCTTCGTTGGGCCGCCCTGTGGACGTTACGAAGATCACCGAGTCATCCGGGGCCAACTGGAGGATTTGGCCCCGCAAAGCCACCTTCTTCTTCTCCTTGCCGGTTGTCCGGTCAAACACCACCAGGTTCTCCGGAAACAAAATCCAGATCTCCCCGCTGCGCAGCTGGACGCAGTTTTCGCCGCGCCCGGGAAGACGCAAAGAAGCATAGCGCGAAAACCGGCCCAAAAATTCGTCCTGGGGCGAGCGCTGACGGAGCTCGTCCATCCCCGATCTCCACCTTCTCTCGGGCCGCTTTCCGGTCTTCTCGAACTCCTCTTTCTCTTTGCGGAGCACCGCCTCGATCTCTCCGGCGGTTGGCAGTTCATCCAGCGTCTGAACCGGCTTCTGGTAGGGCGCCAGACTGGTCGACCAAATCGGCTTGAGTCCGCGCGCATCGTAAAGGCTTAGAACGCGGTCCGTCTTGACGAGAACCTCGCCGCGTCCGGCGAACTTGCAGTATTCCACATGATCAGCCTTCTCGACGTTGATAGCGCAGCTCACCCGCAGCTTTGATCCGAAGAAAACATACCAGGCCCAGAGCGCAATGAGCGCGACCATCAGGGCCACGGCTCCCATGATCATCCGCTTGATCCGGCGAGATGTCCGCTCGCGGACCAGGCTCTCCTGTCCTTCATACACGGGGATTTTCATGCCCCGCTGCTCCGCCTGGTGCCGGCAGGTTGTTGAGCAAAAGTAACCATACTTATTCATACAGACCGGGCAAATCGGCCGCTTGCAGAAAAGACAGCTGTTGACCGTGGTTTCATTGGGGTGCTTGGGGCAGGGGTGCCCGAGACCCGGCTTCTTGACCTGCGGCGGAAGGGTGACCGTGTGTTGAGGAGGGCGTTTGCCGGTTACCTGCAAGGCGGCTTTCTCCGTTTCGACTTTGAACGGCTTCGGCAGCTCGATTTTCGGCGGGACCGGCGCCCCGGAGAGCCTCGCCAGCTCGATCTCGATCAGCCGGTTGGCCTCGCCGGTTCCGTCCAAGCCGCAATGAGGGCAAGCAACCTCGACCGGCATCCGCCCATCGACGGGCTCGACGTCGAATTTGTAACGCGTCCCGCACTCGCACTCGATCTTGATGGTGAGCAGGCCCATTCAGTCTTTTGGGTTTAAAAGTTTCACGCCTTCGGGACACGGCAGATCCCGGTCAGCCTTCGGGTCCAGCTCGACCGCCCGCCCATCGCAGAATAGAACAATCCCGCCGTATTTACGGTGGTTATTGCCGGGTTTTTTCCCGTCCGGAGAAAAAACCGCCTGACCTTTTGACTTCGCACGATTATTCATCTGCCGGTCCGACATCAACGGCTGGCCGCCCGCGGCGGCATCGGTCAACCCCATGTAGTAGGCATAGCTGATTTTCTTTTCGGCAAAAGGTTCGGCGGACGGCAGTTCGGCATCGCCGCTGCCAGGACAGATGAAATATTCCGTCAACGTCGTATATTTGGGAACCAGGAGGCTCAACGGCGCTTCGGATGTCGCGGCGCCTTCGAGCAAAGGATATCGTCCGCCATGATCGGCCGCGTAGATCTTCAGCGCCACGTAGACCTGCTGGAGGTTTCTCGCGCACGCCGCCTTCTTCTCGGCTTGGACATTTTTTGTGCCAGGACCGTAGAGCATCACATACATGATGATCATCAGCACCATGACGATCAACAATTCGATGAGCGAAAAACTGTCGTTTTTCGCGTGGCTCGTGATTCGTGATCCGTATTTCGCAGCAGTCAGCATACTTGAGCCATCCCGTTCACAGATGGGCAATCGAACTCGACAACCCACGATCCACGATCAAATCCCCCCAAACCGCCGCTCTCGCTTGCCATATTCATCGATGGCGCGAAGGAACTGATCCTTCCGGAAATCCGGCCACATGGCCGGGGCCACCACAAGTTCCGCGTAAGAAATCTGCCAGAGTAGAAAATTGCTGATCCGCATTTCGCCGCTCGTCCGGATCAGAAGGTCTGGATCGGGGTAGTCGCGCGTGTAGAGGTGGTTGGCAATGAGCGTCTCATTGACGTCGGATATGCTGATCTTGCCTTCCTTGGCAAGCCGCGCGACTTCGCGGGCCGCATCGGTAATCTCCCGGCGCGAGCCGTAACTCAGCGCGAGCACCAGCACCATGCCGTCATTTTGGGCGGTCGCCTGCCGCGTCTTTTGCAGCTGCTTCTGGACACGTCCCGGAAGGTCCTGCAGGCAGCCGATTGCCTCCAGACGCACGTTGTTCTCGTGGAGCTCATCGGTCTCGTCGCGAAGGTATTTTTCCAGAAGGCGCATCAGGGCGGCTACTTCATGGCGCGGCCGGCTCCAATTCTCCGCCGAGAACGCGTAAAGGGTCAGATACCCGACGCCGATCTGCCCAGCAGTGCGAACCACGTCGCGCACCGATTCGACACCCTGGCGATGTCCCTCAATCCGGGGAAGGCCCCGCTCCTTCGCCCAACGTCCGTTACCGTCCATGATTACGGCGACGTGGCGTGGGATGTTTTTAAGAGGAGTCACGCTCACCGCTTGTTCTTCACGTAGATCGTATCCTCGCGTTTCGGCCCCACCGAAATGACGCTGATAGGCGCCCCGGTCTCGCGGCGGATCGCCTCGAGATACGTTTGTGCCTTCTTCGGCAGGTCCGCGTACCGTCTGACTTTCGTGGTGTCGGAGAGCCAGCCCGGATAGCGTTGATAGACCGGCACACACCGCTTGAGCACCTCCAGGTCCGCCGGCAGCGTGCGGAGCAGCTTTCGCCCCACGCGATATGCCACCGCAATTTTCAGCTCCGGCATCCGGTCGAGGACGTCGAGCTTGGTGATCGCCAGTTTGGTAATGCCGTTGACCATTCGCGCGTAACGGCTGATGACGGCGTCAAACCATCCGCAACGGCGGGCGCGGCCCGTGGTCCGGCCAAACTCGTCGCCAACGGTTTGCAACTCTCGTCCGACGCCGTTCCTCTGCTCCGTCGGGAACGGCCCCTCGCCCACGCGGGTGGTGTAGGCCTTGACGACGCCGACCACCTCGTGAATCGCGCCCGGAGGCACTCCGGAGCCAACACACGCCCCGCCCGCCGTCGGGTGCGAGGAGGTGACAAACGGATACGTGCCAAAATCGATGTCCAGAAGCGTTCCCTGCGCGCCCTCGAACAAAATTTCACGTCCTTCTTCGACGGCGGCGTTCACCAACACCACCGAGTTGACGACGAACGGTTTAAGAAACCGCCCAACCCGCAGGTAATCGCGCGCGATCTTCTCGAAAGAAAGGGCCGGCGCTCCGAGCGCCCTCAATAGACGGTTATTCTCCTCTACCCGCTGCTTCAACCGCTTCCGAAACCGCGCCGGCTGCAGAAGATCCAGCACTCGCAACCCGGTGCGGCTCGCCTTGTCGCCGTAGGCCGGTCCGATGCCGCGCTTGGTTGTGCCAATCCTGCCCTTGCCTTTTAGAAACTCGCGCCGCTCATCGAGCAGCTTGTGGTACGGCATCACCAAGTGCGCGGTTTCACTCAACTTCAGGTTCGTGGAAATCTTGACGCCGCGCCGCCGAAGCTGGCGAATTTCGTGAACAAGCTCGATGGGGTCCACCACCACGCCGTTGCCAATGATGCATATCTTGCCGGCGTGCAGGATGCCTGACGGAATCAGGTGGAGAACGTACTTCTGGCCGCCGGCATGCACCTCGTGTCCCGCATTGCTGCCGCCTTGGTAGCGAACGACCAGATCCGCGCGTTCCGCCAGAAGATCGATAATCCGGCCCTTTCCCTCGTCGCCCCACTGCCCTCCGATCAAAACGGTGTTCGCCATAGAAATGCCGTCAGCCCCTTCCCATTGAAAAATAAGTAAACCCCGCGGCGCGGATTTTCTCCGGATCGAACAGGTTTCGGCCGTCGAATAGGACCGGCCGCGCCATGCACAATTTGAGTTTTTCCAAGTCCGCGTTCCGGAATTCGTCCCACTCGGTGACCAGCAGCAAGGCCTCCGCGCCGCGCGCCGTTTCATACGGGTCCTTGCCGTAATCCACCTGGCCAAACACGGCCTTCGCCTTTTCCATCGCGACGGGGTCGTACGCCCGGACCTTCGCGCCCTCCTTGAGCAGGACGCGGATGATCTCCAGCGCCGCCGCGTGTCGGACGTCGTCCGTATTCGGCTTGAACGACAAGCCCCAAAGCGCAATTACCTTGTCCTTCAGCACCCAAAAATGGTCCCGCACCTTTTTGAGGAAATGATCCAGCGTGTTCTGGTTGATCGACTGCACTTCCCGCAACAGACGGAAGTCGACCCCTGCCTCCTCGGAAATCTTGATGAACGCCGCCAGGTCTTTCGGAAAGCAGGAGCCGCCGTAGCCGAGTCCTGCGCTCAGGAACGCCCGTCCGATCCGGTGGTCAAAGCCCATTCCGTTGGCCACCTCGTTCACATTCGCGCCCGCCGCCTCGCAGATTCGCGCCACCTCGTTGATGTAGGAAATCTTCAGCGCCAAAAAAGAGTTTGATGCATGCTTGATCAACTCGGCGCTGTTGATGTCCGTCACCACAACGTTCTTGCATCGGAGCGGCGCGTAAAGTTCCTTCATTTTCTCCACCGGCCGCGGGCTGTTGACACCGATCACGATCCGGTCGGGCTCGAGCAGATCCTTGATGGCCGAGCCCTCGCGCAGGAATTCCGGGTTGCTGACCACGTCAAAGTCGACGCCAGACGGGTTGTAGCGCTTGATCGTCTCGGCGACCTTTTCACCCGTTTTGACCGGGACCGTGCTTTTGTCGACCACGATCAGGTACTTTTTCATGGCACTCCCGATCGCGCGCGCCACCGACTCGATGTACGTCATATCAACCGAACCATCTTCGCGCGGCGGCGTTGGCACGGCGATGAAAATCACTTCAGCATGGTCCACGCCCTCTTCGGTTGCGTGGGTGAAACGGATGCGTCCGGCCGCGATCTGCTTTTTGAGCAGGGGATCCAAGCCCGGTTCATAAATGGGAATCCCGCCGGAGCGGAGCACCGCAATCTTCGATTTGTCGTTGTCGACGCACACCACGTCGTGGCCCATCTCGGCAAAGCATGCGCCGGACACCAAACCGACATAACCTGAACCAACAATGCTGACTTTCATGAAAATAAAGTGTCACGCAAAAAAGATTGGGCCGTGAAGCCTCTTTACGGGCTGTACTGCGCGGTGGCCTCGGGAAATTCCTTGAGCGTCCATATGATCCAGAACTGATAATCCCTGGGGCTTGCCGTCGGGTCCAAATACCGGAATGACGCGGAGACAATCCACGAACTCAGGTCCCGATCGATGGCATAAACGCTCTCACGCAGGCGCCCGTCACCCGAATTGACCCTCTGCTCGGTGCGAAAGGCCCAGTCCTCGTTCAGACGCCATTTGAATGAGGGCCAGATCTCGTTGGTGTCCTCCCCGTGCAGAAAGCGGTGGGAGATCCCGAATTCCCAGTCCTTGAAATACTGGTAAACCAGCGACACATTCGACTCACGGATAATGTTCTGGTAGTAATTATACTGAGAGTCATAGCTCAGCCTGAGCCAGGTCGTCGGCATGAAGTCGATCCCCCAGAAGAGGTTCGACAGCACCCGATCGTTGTTTCCCTCCACGTTCAGGTCCTGGTAGATCACCGTGTCGAGGAAATTATAGGGCTCGCCGCTGCGCTTGGTCTGCCACCGGTTCCGGAGCATCGGACGAAAGACATTGCGCAGGCCGAGGCTGTCGACGCCCACATCCTGCGGAAAATCGATCGGACGCAGCTTGTCCTGGATGCTCGAAGGCACGCCCGGGTCGAACTGCAGCAACTCCCCGGGACCATGGTTCGGCGACGGAATCCAGGCGTAGTTGATCGACGGCTCGAAAATGTGGCGCAGGCCATCGATCTGCAGGGCGTGGTTCTGCACGCCCGGCCATGTCTGGTGGATTTTGGTCGAGAATTCCACGCCGGTGTTGTAAACACCGCGGACCAGTGAGGTGTCTTTGGGCGCGCCCTCCGGCTGCGAATGCGTATAAAAGGTGGCCCGCGCGCCGGCTCGCGGAATGACATTGAGCCAGTCGAACGATTTCATCGGATAGGTGATCTGATGAAACGTGTCAATACGCGCCGAATTAAAATCCTGAAGGCCGCTGTTTTGGAAGAACCGTTTCGAGAGGAGCGCTGCGCTCGTTTCACTGTCATAGAAGAACCCTGCGCCGATGGGCTGCTGGGGAACATTCAAAGACAGATCGGGAAGGCGTTCGGTGGTCGTGAAGAAACGGTTGACCTGGGGCCGGACCACCGCATTAATCGTGAAGTTTTCATCGTACTTCTGCACTTCGAAAAAGCTGTCCGGATATTGGTCTTTTTGCAGCTCTTTCTCGAAAAAATCCTCCAGCAGTTTCGGGTCGCTGATCTTGTTGACCTTGAGCTTCGTCTCAACCTCGTCGAACGGATCAAACCGTTGTTCCAACCTCAAATGGTAACGCTCGGGACGGATGGTCACCGGATAAGTGCCCGGCCCGTCAGGCCTTGGGATTTGCACCAGCGGCTTGTCCTTATAGAGATCATCGTACGTGTAGTACGTCTCAACCTTGCCGTGGCCCAGCCGCCCGGGCTTGCCGTCTTCGTTGTAGCCCAGCCCGTAATCGAGATCGACGCCGCCTCCCACGCCGCGCCTCGCGCGCCAATCCAGTTTCAGGATAGGCCAGAGGTACTTGTCCTCCCGGACCCGGTAGCGGGCGAGGATGAACGGACCCCAGTCCGACCGCTGGCCGATGGCCACATCCGCGCCAATGCTGATTTCATCCAGGTCGTAGTGGAAATAGGGAAAATAAAACACCGGCACGTCGCCCGCGTAGAGCACCGCGTTGCGGAAGATGATCTTTTCGTCCGGATAGTAGACCACGGAGCCGCATTTCCATTTCCAGCTCGGGTGTGGGTATTCGCTGGTCGTGAACTCCGAATCGCGAAGGATGTAGTGGTCACGGCTCTTGCTCTCGGTATGGCCTGCTTCCAAATAATAACGGTCGGAATAGGCCCGTGCCGGGCCTGAATTCACCGCGCCGGTCACGAAGTTGTACTGGATCTGGTCGCCATGCCACTCCGCCTTGCCGTTGGAGAAAATGTGGACATGGCCGTCGGCATAAGCGTCCTTGGTAATATTGTCGACGCTCACCTTGTCGGCGGTCAACCGTGTCTTGCCGTAAGTGACCACCACATTGCCTTTGGCCACAATTCGTTTGGTATCATTGTTAAAATCGAGCTGGTCGGCCTTGGTTTCCAACGGTTTGTCGGTGGAGGAAGTCGGTTCGGCTGTCGCGAAAAAGGGCAGCAGAAGGGCCGCGAAAGCAAAAAGCCAGCGCCGCCGCCACCTCCACCTCCATCCATTCCCGCAGTGGATCGTTTTGAAACAGATTCTAAACATCTCAAACTCAGAAAGTTAGCAAACAGTCGGCCAAGTTACCAAAAGGCTCAGGGGGTGCCAAGAGCCATTTTCGCCCCGAAATACGCATGGAAACGCCAATCCACTCTTGTCGAAAAAATATCATGATGACAGCCGGCGGCCATCTCAAGTACAAGCCTTGCCTCGGCATGACCCGTATCTCCAAACCCGTCACGCTCGCCCTTCTCTGGCTCTGGGCCGGCGCCGCCATCATGTTCGCCGCAATCACGGCGCCCACGCTCTTCAATCCCAATGTCCTGGATGACCGTGAACTCTCCGGTGCGATTGCTGGCGCAATTCTGAAGCGCTTTTTTCTCGCATCCACCTTTGTGTTTGTCGCCTGCGCGCTCTTTTCCCTGCTCGGCTGGCTGGCGGATCCCAAAACGCGCCGCAGGACGGAGTTCCTTTTCCTGCTCAGCCTTCTGTTGCTCGGCGTCAACCTGTTCCAGGACAAGGTCGCCCGCATGCGGATGGTGGAGCTCAAGCTTGAGATGAAGAACACCACGGACAAGAAGCACCAGACCGATCTTCGCAACCAGTTCAACGACTGGCATCGGATTTCGACGACCCTCTACGGCGGCTCCCTCATCCTCGCTCTCATCGGGGCCGGCTGGGTCACCCTGACAGGCGAACGCAAGAGCGGGAAATAAGAGTTCTGAGGAGTGGACCGATGGTTGACTTTTAATCATCTATATTGTACTTTCAGAATATAGTGAAAATTAAGAAAACCATCCCAAACTCTCTTTTTATCGACGAAGCCACGCGCCGCTTCCTGGAGCCCATCACCGGCCCCCTTCACGAAATTGACCAACGCCTCGGCGCGCAATGCGAGTCGTTTGATCCGAATGTCTCCGCCTGCGTGGGCTATGTCGCCGCCGCGCAGGGAAAGCGGATGCGTCCCGCCCTCGTTTTTCACTCCGCGGCCGCCTGCTCAGGCCGCCCCCTTGGGGGCGAGCCTCGCCGAACGAAGGCGCCCAAAGCGAAGTTGGAAAGCGGAAATGAGGCGGGCCGCCCGTTGGACGACCGCCCGCAAAAGGAGCGGCATGAGAACCTCCTGAAAGCCGGCTTGATCGTCGAGCTGGTCCATATCGCAACGCTGGTTCACGACGACATTCTCGACGGGGCGACTTTTCGCCGCGGCCGCCTCACCGCCGCCGCCAAGTGGGGCCCGGAGATTTCGGTGCTGCTCGGCGACTGCCTCTTCGCCCACGCCCTGAAACTTGCGGCTGAATTTCCAACGCCGTTCGTCTGCCGAAGGGTCTCGGAAGCAACCAACACCGTCTGTGCGGGTGAGATCCTCCAGACTCAGCGGCGCTTCGACCTGAAACTCTCTCGCGGTGAATACGTCAAGATCATCCAGATGAAGACGGGTGCTCTCTTCGCCGTCTCATGCGAATTGGGCGCATTTCTCGGCGGCGGATCGCCCGAGGGCCAGAATCGACTGCTCCAGTTCGGCGACCTCTTCGGCATTGCCTACCAGATTTACGACGACATCGTCGACCTGGTCGGCAACGAGACCGAAACGGGCAAGTCGCTCGGGACTGACCTTCAGAAGGGCAAACTGACCCTCCCCTTGCTCCTTCTACTCGAGCAGGTCGGCAACGGCGACCACCAGGTCGTCAGCAGCCTCCTGCTCAACGAGCACAACAACACCCGCGGGATGCTCATCGATTACGTGCGCGCCCACGAGACGATCCGCCAATCGGCTGAAATCGCGCTCGGTTACGCCCGCCGGGCCATGGAACAGCTCGCGGATTTCCCGGCCAATGAGGGCGCCGACCTTTTGCGCGGCATGAGCCGGCTCCTGATCGCACGTCTTGAGCATTATCTTTAGGTTGTCTTCTGATCCGGCGTCTTGGTTTCTTCAGGCGCGGATTTCGCTTTCTTGAATTTTCGAAGCACAACGAAGGTTTCGGCCATGCCGTAGACATAAACAGCCAGAAGAATCAGATCAAGATTCCGAACGAACTTATTGGGCGAGGCCTGAAGCCCTGCATGGCGCCAGTAACCATACAGCAGAATCATCCAGACAAACGCGACGGTCTGTATCAAGATGTACTGGCGCCGGGTCAGCATGATTCCGCAGACCTTCAGCTTCATTTCCGGCGCGGCCATGGCGACATCCTTTACCAAGAAATCGCCCGCGACAATCTCTTTTCGACACGACCCGGCTCGGGGACAGTCCGTCGTGGCAGGGCATTGCTTTCACCGGGCAAATGAGGCATAGCAACAGCATGGAGCCGGGAACGGAAACCCCGCAGGAGGGTCCTCCTGACTTTCACTTCGTCGAGCAGACCCTCGTCGGCAATCCGGGTGCCTTTGACCATCTGATCCAGAAATACCGGATGCGCATTTATTCCGTGATTTACAACATCGTGAATCATCAAGAAGACGCGTACGATCTGACGCAGGAGGCATTTCTCCGGGCTTACAAATCGCTGCGCAGCTTCAAGGGAAAATCCAATTTTTACACATGGCTCTACCGGATCGCTGTCAACCACGCGATCAACTTCAAAAAACGCCGAAAGGAGATGTTGTCAATTTCCCTGAACGAGTTTGACCAAGAGGTCGAAAAGGAGCGGATTTTCAAGGAGCTCGTCATTGAAGAAAAGGCCTCGAAACAAGTGTTGATGGGTGAACTTCAAGAAAAATTGAACGATTCGTTGCAGAAGTTGTCAGAAGAACATAGGATCGTTGTCATCCTCCATGACGTCGAGAGACTTCCCCATGGAGAAATTGCAAAGATCATGAAATGTTCCGAGGGTACTGTGCGCTCCAGGTTGCATTATGCGCACTTGCAGTTGAAGGCGTTATTGGCTCATTATCTCAAGCAAACATGAACCCGAAAAAAGCCAGTCTTTATTTCGCCGAGCACCGACGAGGGACACTGGATGCCGCCACGGCAGCCAGGCTCAGCCATCTACTCAAAACCGACGCGCAGGTTCGGGCCGACTTCGAAATGGACGCGCGTTTGGAGGAGCTCATCGGCTTGAAGCGCTACGAGGCCCGGGCGTTTGCCAAAACAGGCCGGCTCGACACTTTTCTCGCCGAATTTCACCGTCGCCAGCGTTCGGAGCTGGTTAAAACCGTGCCGCTCTGGAAGACCCTTCCGACGCGGATTCACGAAACCATCCAGGATTATTTCTTCACCCCTGCCTCGACCCTCGTGCGCTACAGCGGCGTGGCCGCGCTTCTTGCGATCGTCGTCGGCTTGAGTTTGTTTTATTCGCCGAACCATGGTGCCTCCCGCACGGCCTCCCGGCTCGCGCCGGTTGCCGATTCACCGATTGCGAACGTGCCGGTCGTCCTCGCTGACAACATGGCCGAGACGCCGGTCCATTACATCCTGCAACGGGTCAACACCAGCACAGGCGAACATGGCTTCACGCGATTCGACTTCTAGACCGCTCATCCTGGCCATCCTCCTGCTCGTCTCCTCCGCTCTGAGCGCCCAAACAGCCCTCGAACAGGTTGAGAAGGAGGTTCAGCGGCTCTTCGAGGCCACCAAGCCTTCCGTCGTCCAGATCAAGGCCATCCGGGAAAATGTCATGCCCCCCCTGGCCATCGGAACCGGCTTTTTCGTCAATAGTGACGGCCTGATCCTCACATCTGCTCAGGTCGTCAGCGACTCCAACCCGAACGATATCCAGGTGAATTGGGGTGGAAAGAAGTTCGATGCAAAACGGATCGGGTTCGACCAGAGGACCAATCTGGCGCTGATCCAGATTAACGCTAAAGGCACCCCGCCGCTCAAGTTCGGCGACTCCGACACCGTGCGCGTTGGCGCCATGGTGATCGGTATCGGCTACCCCCTCAATTCGACCATCAGCCCAGAAGTCGGCAACGTCAGCAGCATCGACCTTGGACAGATCATGAGATTTTTCGCCACGTCGCACATCTGCTCGACGGTGCGCGTGATGGAAGGACAGGCGGGCAGTCCCCTGCTAAACACGAAAGGCGAGGTGATCGGCATGATTGTCGCCGCCGAGTCCAATGGCTCGCACTCCTACGCCATCCCGACAGCAGCCATCAAAATCATCCAGCCTGACCTCGTCAAATATCACCAGCCGAAGTACGGATTTGTCGGCATCGGCATCCGCGAGGAAACGGTAGACCCTCAGGGCAATCCCCTGCCCCAGCCCAAGGTTTTGGTCGAGCATGTCTATCCTGGAACCTCCGCCGCAATGTCCGGGATCCAGAAGGGCGACCTGATCCTTGAGATCAACAATCAGCCGATCCATCAGGCCGCCGATGTCATGAACGCCACCTTCTACCTAAGGGTCAGCGACATGATGACCATCAAAGTTCGCAACGTGAAGGGCGAAGAAAAGACTTTCACCATTGAAATCGGCCTTCGCCCGATCCTGCCGCCCAAACAGCTTGGCGACGGCATCCCGGTCAGCCAGAAGCAGTAGGCTAGACACGCGCGGAATGACCACGACACACGCGCGGAACGACCACGAAGCTTGCTCGACGGGGGTTGTCTTCGCTTCTACGCGGAGTTAACGTCTTCCCATGGATGATAATTCCGTCATCCCGTTCATTTTTATGGGCATCCTGATTTTCGGAGGGATCAGCGCCGGCGTCATCGCCTACTTCGCGAGGAGCTGGATCGCAGACCGGTTCGTCAATCTTCTCTGGGCCGCCAGCGACGATAACTATCGCGTCGAGCCGCAGTACAGCATCGCAAAAGCCCGGATTGCCGCCGGCCGCTTCGAGGACGCGATCCAGGAGTTCCGCAACGCCATGTCGCTCTATCCGGACGACCTGAACGTCCACTTCTACATCGCCGATGTTTTTGCGAACCATCTGAACCAGCCGCTTGATGCGCTCGCGGAGCTCGATGCCGGCCAGCGCCGGAGCCGCGATCCGGAGAAAATAGCCCGGTTCGTCCTGCGCCGGGCGGAAATCCACCTTGAAAATCGCCACGACCCCGGCAACGCCGCTCTCGAAATTGAGACTTACCTCGCCCAGCATCCCAAGGCCGAGGCCGCCGTCCGGCTCAATAAAATGCTCAAGGAAATCCGCGAGGCCGCCGAGCAATAGGCAGCGCCTCAAGTCCTGAGCCGCCCATTTTTTCAGCCAGACCGCCCCATTTTGACGCTCGTTTCGTGTGCCTCCAACCCGTTTGTCCTTGCCGGGCCTTGCATCGTCATTACAATGGCGGATTCAATTTTAACGGAGGAAGACCCCATGGCCAAAGCAGCAAAGAGCGACAAATCGATCACCGCCCCCATCCCATCCAGCCAATCCAATGAATCCAAAGCCAGGAGCCGCGATCTCGAAATGGCCCTGGGCGCGATCACCAAGCAGTACGGCGAAGGCTCGATCATCCGCCTCGGCGACGCCAGCGCGAAAGTTGCCATTGACGTGATACCGACCGGCGCCATCGGCCTGGATCTGGCACTCGGGGTGGGTGGCGTGCCGCGCGGCCGCATTGCCGAGATCTTCGGCCCGGAATCCTCCGGCAAGACCACGCTAATGCTCCACCTGGTCAAGAACGCCCAGAAAAATGGCGGCCTCGCGGCCTTCGTTGACACGGAGCACGCGCTCGACCCGCAGTACGCCAAGAAAATCGGCGTCAACCTTGATGACCTGCTCGTCTCCCAGCCCGATTCCGGCGAAGAAGCCCTGACCATCGTTGAAACGCTCATTCGCTCCAATTCACTGGATATTATTGTCGTCGACTCGGTCGCCGCGCTGACACCCCGGGCGGAGCTCGAAGGCCAGATGGGAGACGCCACCGTGGGCGCCCAGGCACGGCTCCTTTCCCAAGCCATGCGCAAGCTCACCAGCCTGGTCTCCCGCTCGAAAACCACCCTGATTTTCACCAACCAGATCCGCGAAAAGATCGGCGTCATGTTTGGCAGTCCCGAAACCACGCCCGGCGGCCGCGCGCTGAAGTTTTACTGCTCCGTGCGCCTGGACATCCGCCGCATCGGCCAGATCAAGGATCCAACGGGAGCCGTCATCGGCAATCGGACGCGCGTCAAGATCGTGAAAAACAAAGTGGCCGCCCCCTTCTGCGAATGCGAATTCGACATCATGTACAACGAGGGCATCTCCAAGGAAGGCTCGATCATCGACGAGGCGACCAACCGCAACCTCCTCGAGAAGAAGGGTTCCTGGCTCGCCTTCAACGGCGAGATGATCGGCCAGGGCCGCGAAGCCGCAAAGCAATTTTTGCGCGACAATCCCGACATCGCCGAAAAACTCAGGACCGCGATTTTCGAACAGGTCGCAACCGCCAGGAATGGCGACATTGCCAAGTCGGAGAAAGCCATCGCCGGCAGCCGGCCAGCCTCACGTGAGGCAGCCACAGCGGCGGTTTAACTTTTGTCGAAAGCGACGAGGCCCGCCCGCAAAGGACGCGACGGATGAGTCCCGTCCTTCCCTCTTGATTGCCATCCGCCATACGCTATACGCTACCCGCCCTCATGACGTCGGTTGAAATACGGCAGGGGTTTCTCGATTTTTTCAAGGGCAAGGGGCACACGATCGTCCCCTCCTCCTCCCTCATGCCCGACTCCCCCAACCTGCTTTTCACCAACGCGGGGATGAACCAGTTCGTGCCCATTTTTCTGGGCCAGAAGTCATGCCCCTACTCGCCTCCGCGCGCCGCCGACACGCAGAAGTGCATCCGGGCCGGAGGCAAGCACAACGACCTGGAGGACGTCGGCCTGGACACCTACCACCACACTTTTTTTGAGATGCTCGGCAACTGGTCGTTCGGCGAAGCTTCCTCGAAGGACGGCATCGGGCGCGGCTATTTTAAAAAGGAAACGATCGAGTGGGCATGGGAACTTTTGACGGAGATTTGGAAATTTCCCAAGAACCGGCTTTATGCGACCGTCTACAAACCTGGCGCCGGCGAGCCTTCCGAGTTCGACCAGGAGGCCTATGACTGCTGGAGAAAGATCTTCGAGTCGGCGGGGCTCGATCCGAAGGAACGGATCGTCAACGGCAACAAGAAGGACAACTTTTGGATGATGGGCGATACGGGTCCATGCGGGCCATGCTCCGAAATCCACGTCGACCTGACGCCGAAGGGAGACAGCCGTGGCAGTCTGGTCAATGCCGGCTCGCCGGGCTGCATCGAGATCTGGAATCTGGTGTTCATCCAGTTCAACGCCAACTCCGACGGCAGTTTTCAAAATCTTCCGGCCAAGCACGTGGATACCGGTGCGGGCTTCGAGCGGATTTGTTCGATCCTTCAGTGCACGAAAAACTTCAAGGACTTCTCGGGAACGATCTCCAACTATGAAACCGACGTCTTTCGTCCGATTTTTGACGCGATCGAAAAACTGAGCGGTAAAAAATACGGATCCACACTGCCGAATTCAGAACCCAGAACCCAGAACCCAGAACAGATTAAAACCGATATCGCGTTTCGAGTGATTGCGGACCACATTCGCACGCTCAGTTTCGCCATTGCGGATGGAATTGTACCAAGTAATGAGGGCCGCGGCTATGTTCTGCGCCGCATCCTTCGCCGCGCCGTCCGGTACGGCCGAAATCTCGGCATTCATGAGCCATTCTTCCACAAGTTGACGGAGGTGCTGGTGTCGCAGATGGGCGGTATTTTCCCGGAACTGGAAAAACAGCAAACTAAAATTCAAAACACAATTCACGCCGAGGAGCAGAGTTTCTCCAAGGCACTCGACCGCGGGATCGATCTCTTCAACGAGACTCTCAATCGCATCCTGAAGGAAAAACGGAAACAATTCCCAGCCGACGAGGCGTTCAAGCTTTACGACACCTACGGATTCCCGCTCGACCTCACCGACCTGATGGCCCGCGAGTCAGGACTCACCGTGGACCATCCAGCGTTCCATAAGTTGATGGAGGAACAGCGAAACAGGGCGCGGGAATCTCAGAAAAGGGAGATGATTTCCGCCGCCTCCCACCGGAATTTGCCAGTCACGCGGTTCGTCGGCTACGAACGACTCTCCGGCAAGGCGAAACTCATCGAAATCGATGATCTCTGCTTGGTGACCAGCGAATCGCCTTTCTACGCGGAGATGGGCGGCCAGGTTGGCGATCAGGGAACGGCCAGGCTCGGCGATTCAGTCTTCAAGATCATCGACACGCAACAGACTGCCGGCAGGACCACCCTGCACTATCTTGAGGAACCGCCCCTGCGCCCGAATGACAACGAAGTCCTCCTTGCGGTTGATCCGGTCCGGCGCGGCGCCATCCAGCGCCATCACACCGTCACGCACCTCTTTCACTGGGCGCTGCACGAGGTCGTGAGCCCTGATGCAACACAAAAGGGCTCGTACGTCGGACCCGACCGGCTCCGCTTCGATTTCAATCACGAGGCGCTGACGCCGACGCAAATCGCCGACATTGAGAAGCTCGTCAATGAGCGCGTTTTGGAAAACGCTCCGGTGAGCTGGAGCGAGGTTCCCTACTCTGAAGTGAAGTCGCGCAAGGACGTGATACAGTTTTTTGGAGACAAGTACGGCGAGAGCGTCCGCGTCGTCGACATTGGAGGTTACTCCAAGGAGCTTTGCGGCGGAACGCACACGAAGAGCACCGGCGAGATCGGGTTGTTTAAAATCGTCAAGGAAGGCGCCATCGCGGCGGGCGTCCGGCGAATCGAAGCGGTGGCGGGTTTGGCCGCATGTGACTATGTCGACGCCCTGCTCCGCGAAAAATTCGGCGCCGCGGAAAGATGGCGCGCGGAGTGGTCGAAGCTCCAAAAGAAAGAGGTTCCGAAGTCCGCCGCTCCAGACGCGGGTCTGCTCGCAAAAATTCGATCGGGAAAGTTTATGATCGGCGACGTGAGCGCGCTCGAGGAAAATCTGCGCCGCGCGCTTGAAGAGGCCGAGCGCTGGCACCGGCAGGTCGTCGAGTTTGAAAAGGAGCTCGAGAAGCAGCGCAAATCCTCCGAGCAAAAGCAGGCCGCTGCCCAAACCGACGAGCTCTTGAAAAAGGCGGCGACCCGCAAGGACGTTGCCACGATCATCGAGAACCTCGGCGACGTTTCCGCCGACTACCTGCGCGCGGTGGCCGAGACGCTCAAGACAAAGGGTTTCCCGGGCGTGGCTGTGCTGGCGGGTGCCATGGAGGGCAGGGCGGGATTGGTCGCCTATGTGGGGCCCTCGTCGATCAGCCGCTTCCAGGCAGGCCAGATCATTCAAAAGCTGGCCCCGATCATCGGAGGAGGCGGCGGCGGACGGCCTGATTTTGCCCAAGCCGGGGGCAAAAACCCTGAAAAGATCGCCGACGCACTCGAGCAGGCGGAAATCCTTCTCTCCTGATCCTGCGTAAAGCTTGTCTAAAAAAATCAGTTACCAGACCAGTCCTTCATTTTCGCAGTTTATACAATTCTTAACTACCTGATTGTCAAGTATTTATGCATTTTTTGATCTTCCTAAGTTGAATTGACAACCAGTACATAAAGCCTCATTAGTATGTATACTAGTATCATTCTAGTTGACTTCGGAGCAAAAATGACCAACATTGCCCGCACCTATGATAAAAACGATCCAGTTGGTCGGTGGGATGATGTGGGTACTGGCAGGGATCTGTAATGGAAACACGATTGGGGATGGAACGGACTCCTTTTTTACCGTGGCATCCAAGGGTGACGTCAGCGCCGTCAAGGCCTTCATCGCAAACGGCGCGAACGTCAATGCGAAGGACAAGGTCGGGCGCACGCCCCTCATGCACGCGGCCTGGAAAGGGCAGACGGAGACCCTTCGCTTGCTTCTGGCCAATGGGGCCAATCCAAACTCGGAAAACAAAAGCGGAACGACAGCACTGATGTACGCGGCCCGCTTCGGCAACCTTGATGCGGTCCGCGTCCTGTTGGAAAAGGGCGCTCGCGTGGATGCCAGAACGAAGACAGGGCTGACACCTCTGATGCACGCGGCGTGGTACGGCCATGCCGCGGTTGTCCGTCTTCTTGTGGAGCACGGGGCTGATGTGAACGCCCAGGATGAGGAGGGACGCATCGCCTTGATTCACGCGACGGAAGGTGGGAATGCTGAGATCGTCCGGATCCTGCTCGTCGCCGGCGCGGACCGCCAGGTCAAGGATCGGAACGGCCGGACGGCGTTGATGATCGCTGAGACGCGCGACCGTGTGGAGATTGCCGAGCTGCTGCGAACAACGAATCTAAAGCCGTGACCAGGCAAATGCCAACCAAGGAATTGAACATGTCGAAAGTATTTATCATCTTATTTACGCTTTATGCGTTGGGCCTGGCACTGGCGGCCGCGTCGTTCGCGGCGATGCCGGAGTCGGTTTTCACCGCAGCAGGACGTGGTGACACGGATGCCGTCCGCGCGTTGATCGCGGAGGGCAAGCCGGTAGATGCCCGCGACGAGGAAGGTCGGACACCGCTCATGATTGCCGCCGGCAAGGGTCAGCTTGACATGTTGTATGAACTGATTTCAAAGGGCGCCAACGTGAATGCTGGTGACAAGGTCGGCCGCTCTCCGCTCATGTACGCCGCCTGGAAGGGACAGTCCCAGGCCGTGAAGACCCTGATTGCGACCGGTTCGGATATCGAGGCACAAAGCAAGAACGGCCTGACACCGCTGATGTACGCGGCGCGCTTTGGTAACACCGATGCTGTCAAAATCCTGATCGACGCCGGCGCCGATCTCAACCATCGGAGCAAAAGCGGGCTCACCGCGCTGATTTCCTCGGCGTGGTACGGCCATGCCGAAACCGTCAAGCTTCTTCTCGCCCAGGGTGCGGACGTCAACGCCCAGGACGAGGAAGGCCGGATTGCGCTCTTCCATGCCGCCGACGGCGGTTACGTGGAGATCGTCAAAACGATGATCGCCGGAGGCGCGGATGTGGCGGCAAAGGACAAGGACGGCCGTACAGCCGTCGAAGTGGCGGAACTTCGGGGCCATACCGAAATCGTCAACATTTTGAAAGAGGCACTTGCGGCCAAAAAATAATCAGGTCCGCAGCCGTTTTATCGATGTTCCAAAGGCGACAGAAATCATAGACCTCTGTTGGGGGTTGGCGGCAGCCAACCCCCGCGCCTTTTTCGGCATTCAAACCGGTACGACTCCTTGTACGCGAAAATGTCGGTATGTATACTAGTATGATTCCAATTGACACGTTACTTTTTTTAGCCAACAGTGGGCCCCCATGAGCAAACTCCCCCGGTTGTTCATCGTTCTGACCACGTCCCTGCTTGCCGCCGCCCTATTCGCAAACACTATCGGGGCCAGGACCGATGCATTTTTCTCAGCCGCGACGCAGGGGGACACGGATTCCATCAAAAACCTGATCGCCAACGGCTCCGATGTGAACGCCAAGGACCCGGTGGGCCGATCGCCGCTGATGTTCGCGGCGTGGAATGGCCGGACGGAGGCGGTGAAGCTCCTCATCGCCAACGGGGCGAAGATCAATGACGCCAACAAAAGCGGCATGACGGCTCTCATGTACGCGGCGCGCTTTGGTAATACGGAGACCGTCAAAGCGTTGATTGAAAAGGGCGCGCGGATCGATGAGCGAAACAACGGGGGGCTGACCGCCCTGATGTGCGCGGCCTGGTACGGGCACACCGAAACGGTCCGCGTCCTGCTGGCGGCCGGCGCCGACCTGACGCTGGAGGACGAGGAAGGCCGGATCGCCCTGCTCCACGCCGTGGATGGCGGGCACATGGATACCGTCAAGCTTCTGCTGGAAAATGGTTCGAATCTCTCGGCCCGCGACCGGAAGGGGCGCAACGCGCTGATGACTGCCCAGATCAAGGACCGGACCAACATCGTCGAGCTGCTCAGCCGGCCGACCGTTGAGTTGAAGAACCAGACGAATCGGTGACAGCAGAATTCAGAACTCAGGAGTCAGAATAGCTGCAAGCTCCTGAATGCTGGGTTCTGAATTCTGGTCATTGTTTTCCCCTTGCTCCGGGTGGAGATTGTCTGGTAAGGCTCCCGGCCCATTTATGCCCATTCCGATTAGAAATATTGCGATCATCGCCCATGTCGACCACGGCAAGACGACACTGGTCGATCAGATCCTTCGTCAGGCCGGTGTTTTCCGATCCAATCAGGCCTTGGTTGACTGCGTCATGGACTCGATGGACCTGGAGCGCGAGAAGGGCATCACCATCCGGGCAAAGAATGCTTCAATCACCTGGACCACCCCAGGCGGCTCCGAGCCGGTCCAGATCAACATCGTTGATACCCCCGGCCATGCCGACTTCGGCGGTGAGGTGGAGCGAATCATGCGGATGGTCGACGGCGCGCTGCTGGTCGTCGACGCTTACGAGGGGCCCCAGGCCCAGACCAAGTTCGTCTTGCGCAAGGCCCTGGCCCTGGGACTCCGTCCGATCGTCCTGGTCAACAAAATCGACCGGGAGCACGCCAACGCCAACCACGCGCTCAACAAGGTGTTCGACCTTTTTGTGGAACTGCATGCCACCGATGCCCAGCTCGACTTCCCCGTCCTCTATGGCAGCGGCCGCGAGGGAATCATGCTCCTGCATCTGGAAGATTACGGCAACGAGGCGAAACGAAAACTCGGCCTGCTTCCGCTATTTGAAACCATTGTCCGGCACGTCCCGCCGCCCCAGGCGAACGAGAACGGACCCTTCCAATTTCTGGTGTGCAACCTCGGCTACGATGACCACCTGGGGAGGATCGCTTATGGAAAGATCATGAGCGGTCATGCAAACGTTGGCGACTCCGTCTACGCCCTCCACAAGGACGGTCATCGCAATCCGGGCAAGATGACCATGTTCTATTCGTTCGCCGGCCTCGCTCAGAAGAAGGTTGAGGACGTCCATGCCGGCAACATCGTCGGCATCACCGGCTTCGAGGAAATCGACATCGGCGAGAGCATTGTCGCGGGCGAGGAGACCCCTGCCCTGCCTTTCGTCGATATCGACCCGCCGACGATCACCATGACGATCGGCGTCAATGACAGCCCGCTTTCGGGCCGCGAGGGGAAACTCGTCACGGCGAGAAACATCCGTGACCGGCTCGTGCGTGAAACACGCGTCAACGTCAGTCTCTCGGTCGAGGACACCGAGTCGGGCAATCTGTTCGCCGTGAACGCCCGCGGTGAGATGCAGATTGCCATCCTCGTCGAACAGATGCGGCGGGAGGGCTTCGAAGTGATCGTCTCGCGGCCCGAAGTGATTTACCACAAGGAGGGCGGTCAAACGCTCGAGCCGTTCGAGGAGCTTTCCGCGGAGGTTTCCAACGACTATCTCGGCGCGATTCTCGACAATATTTCCAAGCGGAAGGGTCAGATTCTCAACATGGAGCACCACGGTTCGCATGTGATCGTCCACGCGGATATCCCGACGCGGGGGCTGATCGGCTTTGAGACGGACCTGGTGAACCTCACCAGCGGCACCGGCATCATGAGCCATGCGTTCAAGCAATACCGGCCGGTGGCCGGAGAAATCATGACGCGGACAACCGGAACGCTCGTCTCCATGGAGACCGGCATCTCGACCGCATATGCGCTCGACCAGCTTCAGGAGCGCGGCAAACTTTTCGTTGAGCCGGGAGATCCCGTTTACATCGGAATGATCATCGGGGAAAATCCCCGCGCGGACGATATCAGTGTCAATCCATGCAAAGCCAAACGTCTCACCAACATGCGCAGCCAGGGCGATGGCAAGGGCATCATGCTCGAGCCGCCGCTCAAAATGTCGCTTGAGCGCGCAATCGAGTACATCGGTCCCGACGAGTACGTCGAAGCCACTCCAAAATCGCTGCGCCTGCGCAAACGCATCCTCGATCCGACGAAACGAAAGCGGGCCGAAATCAAAGAACTCGTTTGAGGCGACTTGCGGTCGCGTGTGTGAGTAGTCCAAGAGTTTGGACAGTGATTTTCCTTTCTTCTTTCGCCTGCGATAACGCGGGTGTATGGATGTAGATAGATGGCTGATGATGGATCATCCTTGCACCATCCCGTCGCCACCGACACCCCTGATACCGAACAGGATCCTTGGATCGGCCGAACGCTTGCCAGTTACCGGTTGATTCGCAGAATTGGTTGGGGCGGCATGGGTGTGGTTTATCAGGCGCAGCACCCGTCGCTGGAGCGCTACGCCGCGGTGAAATTTCTTGCCGCGAATCTGGCGATGGACAAGACCTACATTGACATGTTTCTTCGCGAGGCGAAGGCCGCAGCCAAGCTGAACCATCCCAACATCATCGCCATCTACGATTGCGGCTCGATCGGCGAGGATATCTACTATCTCATCATGGAGTATATCGCAGGACGGGACCTGCGCTCGATGCTCCGCGAGCAGCTTGTCCTGCCCGTGCCCGAGGCAATCCACTACGTCCGGCAGGTCTGTTCGGGGCTGGCATACGCACACACGAAAAAAGTCATTCACCGCGACATCAAACCTGAGAACCTGATGCTGACCGACGACGGCATCATCAAGATCGGCGACCTCGGCCTGGCCAAATGGATCGGCGAGGACTCCGGCTCTTTGACACAGACCGGACTGGTCATGGGAAGCCCCTTTTACATCGCGCCGGAGCGATTGCGCGGCGATCCGCAGGTGAACGAGACGACGGACGTTTATTCGCTCGGCGGGACGTTGTTCCATCTGCTCACGGGGAAGGTGCCTTATGAAGGCACGGCCCCCGTCGTCATGGCCAAGCATCTCGACAGCCCTGTCCCCAATCCGCTCGATGTCAACCCTTCGCTCGATCCAAGGCTCTGCCATATCGTCATGAAGATGATGGCAAAGGACCAGAAGTCGCGTTACCAGAACATGCAGGAGGTCGATGCCGATCTGGCCGACTTTGAGAAGTCTCTCAGCCACCCGGTCATGCGCGCGATCCCGACCAAGGAGCAAAGCTCGGCGAATCTGGAGGTTCCGGAGGATCTCGCGATGGCCGGCATCATCGTCGCGGACCCCCATACTGCCGCCGGCGCTCGCCTGCCGTCTCCATCGCAGGAACCGGAAGCGAAAAAGTTTTCAATGCCGATCGGAGCGTTTGCGGGCATCGCGGCCCTGCTCTGTCTCGGGCTCGTCTGGTTTTTCTGGCCAAGGCACGCGACGAAGAGTCCCGTCATTCCGCCACCGCCGGCCGAGGAATCCAGCCTTGCCGTGACGCCGGCGCAAACCGCGGTGGCAGCCGGATCCACGGCAACTCCACGCGCCGAAGGCGAGGCGCGCAACGGGCGGCCCGCGCAACCAACAGCCAAGCCTCCTGAACCCACCGCGCTCCCGAAATCCGCGGTCGTACGGCCCGCCGAGGTCTCCGTTCCCCCGAAGCCGGCTCCCGGCGGAGTGGTGCTGTTGCATAATTTCGAGGAAGGGACCGAGGGGTGGAAAATCGACGCGGGCTGCAACATGGGCGGCCCGACGCGCTCAAACGATTATGCCCACTCCGGGAACGGCTCCATCGTCTTCCGACATTTTTTCAAGAATGATGATGACACTGCGTCGGGATTTGTCTCCTACAAGAGTCCCAAGAACTTTTCAGGTTACAAGGAAATCCGCGCATGGGTTTACTTGCCCGGCGGAAAGGATCAGTGGTCGATACAGATGTATGTCCGCTCAGGCAGCGACTTGACGCTGAGCTGGGGCAAGGTCCACAAGGCATGGCTCGGTGATTGGCACTTGGTCAAGCTGGACGTCAAGGACATCAAGCATCCCGAGAATGTCCGCGACCTCGGTATTCAGATCAAGAACCGCGCGGACACCCGCGCGGCTTTGTATTACGATCAGGTGGAAGCGGTCGGCAATTGATCGCGCAGTTCTGCAATTGCCAGATTACACTTTGATGTATCGGCTGAAGTGGTGGCGGATGATCTTGTCCTGGTCGCGAAACCATTGAACCAGCTGGTTGCGCTGGTTCATCAAGAGCTCGAGTTCCTCGCGGGTCTGCGTGATCCGGATTCGCTCATTCTTGCGGTTGAGCTCGGCGCACCGCTTGTAGTACTCCTCAATGTAGTCGAGCATCGCGCGGTCATGGCCGAAGAGCGCATCCTTCTGAGCCAGCGATTTTACAAACTCGCCCAATTCGTTCAGATCAACATTCGACTCATGCGCCACGACAAGCTGGATGTCGCGGAACGCCTTGAAAATGTAGAGGACTCCCGCGTTGCGCGCGTTTCGGGTGGATAGGAACCAGCGGAGTCCGAGAATGCCGCCAATTGCCAGAGCGATGATCACCAAAGTATAAATCAGTACATTCATGGGTGCCATTCAAACCGGGGGATTGGAATATAAAAAAAAACTCTTACACAAACAAGGAATTTTCAAACGGCGCGACATCCCTCGTCAAGTGGAAGCGTTGTCCTATTTTGACCCCACCGCGTCCAGCGCGAAATACCTGGCCAGCCAACAAGATCGGCAGGAATGTCAGATTTGGACAACGCTCAAGCGGACATTTTTTGTTTAAAGCCCTCTCGCGGCTTTGAAGGTCACGGATCCCATGGTTTCCAGATTAGCGAAGTCTGATCGATCTCCCAGCCCCTTTGCAAGCCGGTCGTCTGGACCTTTTCGCGGCGGTACTGGACGTGGCCATCCACGAAGAGAACGTTCGCTCCATCCAAATGCCTGCGCGCGACGTACCCTTCGGTGCCATCCGAGCGCAAGGCGATGATGCTCAAAAATTCCTCCTCTGTCTGTTCATCCTCGGCACGACCATCAAAGAGCAGGACCGTGCGGCCGGGCTCGGAACAATCGGTCATTCTCCAAAACCAACTTTTCGTCTCGGCGCCGGTGGTATCGAAACGGCCAAGGTTTTCATTCATCTTGATGGTGTGCATGTTGGTCTGCCATTCGGGCTTCATCTTCCGGATCACGGGATCCTGCTTGATGGGAAGAGCGCGCTCCTCGTTTGCCAGCCTGGCGATGCTGGTGGCCGATGAGAGTAATTTGTCGAGCGCGCAAAACCAACAGAGATCGCGGTGGGCGCCGTTCTCCCCAAACGCAGAGTTGTTCGGAAACGGAAAATGCTCATCGTGATCCAGCGCGTAGAGATGGAATGCCAG
>JAHFSZ010000031.1 GCA_023265515.1 Verrucomicrobiota bacterium | reverse complement strand
ACCTCGACGTGCCCGACAACGTGAGGTCTGAGCCTTCGGGTGGATCGATTCAAGCCCTTCGCGTGCCGTTCATAACGCGAAATGAGGCTACTTGTCTGACCGACATAGAACGAGTCAGAAACAAGAGATACGATGACGTACACCGTGTAGTACATCGCGTTGACAAGCCTCGGTGTTGCACCTACGACCAATCCGGCAACTGCCGGACCGCTCTACCACTGAGCTACGCTGGATTCCAAAAAAACGAGTCGCTACATAAAGCACGGGAATTTGCCCGATTCAACCTATTTTTGGGCGCAGGTGCAATCCTCTTATCGCATCACCCCAATGCACCCACCGCCGCTTCACAGGCCTTCGCCATGTCGTTCGGATCGGCAACCGTGACTTTCAAATCGCGCAGAAGCCCGTCGTCCAGGCCATAAATCCAGCCGTGCACCACCACCTCCTGGCCGCGCCTCCAGGCGTCGCGCACAATCATCGTCTGGCAAACGTTCACGACCTGCTCGATCACATTCAGCTCGCAAAGCCGGTCATAGCGGTCCGATTCCTTCTTCAGTCCGAATAGCTTCGCATGATGCTTCACCCGGACATCCTGGACGTGACGCAGCCAGTAGTCGCAGATGCCGAGCCGCTCGCCCTCCAGGGCCGCCTTAACACCGCTGCATCCATAATGGCCGCAGACGATGATGTGGCGCACGTTGAGCACATCCACCGCGAATTGCATGACCGAAAGGCAATTCAGGTCGGTGTGGACGACAAGATTGGCGACATTTCGGTGGACGAACAGCTCGCCGGGCAACAGCCCGACGATTTCGTTGGCGGGCACGCGGCTGTCCGAACAGCCGATCCATAAATAGCCGGGCGACTGCTGGCGGGAAAGTTTCCGGAAGAAATCCGGGTCCTGCTGACGGATGCGCCCGGCCCAGGTCCTGTTGTTCTGAAAAAGGTAGCTCAAGTCTCGCATATGCATGGGTGTGTCTCATGTCCAGCATCCGAGGTCAATCGCCGCTGGAATCCCCGCATTGACTCCCGATTCGCCGCTGCCCTACACTCCCTCCCCCCATGACAGACCTCTTCGCCGCCCGTTCGCAAATGGCGATGTCACTCGCCTTTCATATTCTTTTCGCGGTTGCGGGGATTGGCATGCCCTTCCTGATGGTCCTTTCGGAGCGGATGTGGCTGAAGACCAGGCAGGAAGTCTACCTGGTTCTTACAAAGCGCTGGGCGAAGGGGACCGCGATTCTCTTTGCCGTGGGCGCGGTTTCGGGCACCGTGCTTTCGTTTGAGCTCGGACTGCTCTGGCCCGGGTTCATGAAGTACGCGGGCGCAATCATCGGGATGCCATTCTCCCTCGAGGGCTTTGCGTTTTTTACCGAGGCGATTTTCCTCGGATTGTATTTATACGGATGGGGCCGGCTTTCTCCCAAAACGCATTGGTTCACGGGTATTCTGGTCGCGTTTTCCGGCATGATTTCGGGAATCTTCGTGGTGATGGCCAACGCCTGGATGAACGCTCCAGCGGGCTTCGAGATGGCGAACGGTCACGCGGCCAACATCAGGCCGTTTGTCGCCATGTTCAACGCGGCCTTCTTCAGCCAGACGCTTCACATGACGATCGCCGCCTACCTCGCCACGGCCGTTGTGGTGGTTGGCATCCATGCATCGACGCTCCTGCGCGATCCGAACAACGGATTTCACCGGGCGGCCTTGCGAACCGCCCTGCCGCTGGCGATTGTGACCGCCTTCCTCCAGCCGTTGAGCGGCGACATCAGCGCAAGGGACATCGCTCGTCGCCAACCGGAAAAATTCGCCGCGATGGAAGGCCTTTTCAAAACCCGGCGCGGCGCGCCCTTCGAAATCGGCGGATTCCCCGACACCAAAACCGAAACGATGAATTATTCGGTTAAAATTCCAAAGCTTCTCAGCCTGATGACCTATCACGACCCGAACGCCGAGGTCCGGGGGCTTGAGTCATTCCCGCGGGATGATTGGCCAAACCCGGTCGTCGTCCATTTGTCGTTCCAGGTCATGATCGGATGCGGCGTTTTTATGGTGATCGTCTGCGGTATCGCGCTTGTTCTCTGGTGGAAACGCAAAGCGCTGCCCACGAACCAGCCCCTCCTTCGGGCATTCGTCGTGATGGCGCCGATGGGGTTCATCGCAGTGGAGGCCGGATGGTTTGTGACGGAAGTCGGCCGCCAGCCGTGGATCATCTATCGCGTGATGCGAACGGCCGACGCCGTCACACCGATGCCGTGGCTCGTGGTGCCATTTTTGACATTCTCGGCAATCTACCTTTTTCTGGCCGTCATCGTGACGATGCTGCTTTGGTGGCAGGTGCTGAGCAGTCCGACCAAGTACAGGCGTAAGGCGTAAGGCTTAGAACACAAGGAGACATATGTTGCCAGAAATTTTAGCAGGGATCATGCTGATCGCGCTCACGATCTACGCCGTCATGGCCGGGGCGGACTTCGGTGGAGGCGTTTGGGACCTGTTCGCGTCCGGGCCGCGCGCCGGACGGCAGCGGGAATTGATCCACAGGGCCATCGGGCCCATCTGGGAGGCAAACCATGTCTGGCTGATCCTGGTGATCGTTCTGATGTTTACATGCTTTCCGCCGGCATTTGCGGCCATATCCATCGCTCTCCACATTCCGCTCAGCCTCATGCTGATCGGCATCGTCCTGCGCGGCTCGGCGTTCGCATTCCGAAGTTACGATGACGGCAGCCATCTGCGCCAAAAAAATTGGGGGCGGATCTTCGCCGCAGCGAGTTTCTACACACCTGTGATGCTCGGCGTTTCGCTCGGCGCGGCAACCGGCGGCAACATTCTCATTCGCAACGGGACTATTCAGGGCGGTTTTTTTCACAGCTGGCTTCAGCTCTTTCCCTGGGCGGTCGGGTTTTTCGTCCTGAGCCTCTTCTCCTATCTCGCCGCGATTTATCTCGCCTGCGAAGCGCCGAACAAGGATCTCAAAGACGATTTCCGCCGGCGCGCGCTTCGCTCGGGTGTGGCGGTGGGCATTTTCGCCGCGTTCGTGATTCTGCTTGCGCGATCGGGCGCCCCACAGCTCTGGCGAGGCTTGTTCGACCACTGGTGGGCGTGGATCATTCAGCCGGTAACCGGCTTCTCCGCCGTGGGCGCATTTTATTTTCTCCTCGAACGCCGGTACCAGCGGGCGCGGCTGTTTGCGATTGTTCAGGTCGTTCTGATTGTCCTGGGCTGGGGCGCCGCGGAGAATCCTTATCTGGTGCGGCCGGAAATCACCATTCAGGATGCCGCGGCGCCGGGACATGTCCTGTTTCTTGTTTTGATGGCGTTGCTCGCCGGCACACTCATCCTCTTTCCGTCCTTGTTCTACCTCTATAGGGTCTTCAAAGCGAAATGAGCGTCATGGACATCACCAACCCGTAAAATGTCTTGAATTTCATCATCTTCTCTCGCAATCAAGACCCATGGAACAAACGGTCACCCAGGTGCTCACGCCGCTCCAAAAGATAATCGATACCGCGATCGATTTTCTGGTGAACTACAGCTTCCAGGTGATCGGGGCGGTTCTGATCCTGATCATCGGCGCAATCGCGGCCCGCTGGACGGGCGGAATCGTCCTGAGGCTCTGCCAGCGCAAGAAGCTTGATGTCACGCTCGCCAAGTTCTTCGCGAACGCCGTGCGGATCATCTTCCTGATGTTCGCGATCGTGGTTGCCCTCGGCAAGGTCGGCATCACGATCGCGCCGTTTATCGCGGCGATTGGCGCCACTGCATTCGGCCTCACCTACGCGATTCAGGGGCCCCTGTCGAACTATGCGGGCGGCCTGGCCATCATCCTGGGACGCCCCTTCAAGGTCGGCGACACGGTCACCATCCATGATGTCACCGGAATTATCGAAGATGTGCGTCTGGCCTTTACGACCATGGTCGATGAAGACGGCGTCAAGATCATGATTCCCAGCCGGCAGATCGTCGGCGAGATTGTCCACAACTCGGGACCGACGAGGATCGTCGAATCCGCCATCGGCATCAGCTACGAATCCGATCCGGAAAAAGCGATTCACATCATCCGCCAAACGATCGGCCGATTCGATGACGTTGCCACGGCGCGCCCGCCGCAGGCCGGCATCAGCGGCTTCGCGGACTCATCGGTGACCATCGCTTATCGTTACTGGGTGCCGGCCACCAAGCGTTTTGCAACCTCTGCCGCCGTTAACCTCGCCATTTATCAGGCTCTGCGGCAGGCTGGGATCACGATCCCCTTCCCTCAGCATGAGATCAAGATCCTTGGAGACGCTCGCGGAAAGCAGGCTTGAGCGATCCGCCACGCCTTACTTCTTCTTGATTCCTTCAACTTCAATCTCGATGCGAACGTCATCACCCACCATCAAACCGCCGTTATCCAGCGTCTTGTCGAAGGTCATTCCAAAATCCTTGCGGTTGATCGTTGTGGAAACCGTGAAGGCTGCGCGCTCGTTCCCCATCGGGTCCTTGACGGCCCCTCCGAATTCCGCGTCCAGCACGACCGGCTTGGTCGTTCCGTGAAGCGTCAGGTCGCCCGCGATCCTCACCCTGTTCCGGGCACTTTCAGTGACCTCCTTGCTGACAAACGTCATCTGCGGGTATTTGTCGGCATCAAAAAATTCCGGACTCCGCAAGTGTTTGTCCCGATCGCCCACGTCGGTATTGATGCTGGCCACCTCGATGGTCGCATTGACCTTCAGACTCTTCGGATTGGATGGATCGAGGTCAAAGGTTCCGGAAAATTTTCCGAAATTGCCCGTCACCGTGCTGATGCTCAAATGCTTGATCTTGAACATCACCTTGCTGTGCGCTGGGTCGATCGCGTATTCGGCTCCGTGAGAAATGAGCGACAGAGAGAATAAGAGCAGCGCGACGCCTAAGATGTTTTTCATCGAATTCATGACTCCTCCTTTGATTCGATCGATCAGCTTAATAAGCCGTTTTTCGAAGACAACTCGAAATTCACACGGCCTTATCCCAACTCGGCTCAAGCGCCTCGATCTCGCGCATCACCCGCTGGGCAATGATCTCCGATGCCGTCCGCTTGTCCTCGGGAAGCCGGTCACGCTCGAAATGCAGGGGCCGGCCGAATTTCACCTCCAAATAGGCGCGCCGGCCGTTGCCCTTTTTCGGCATGGCAACATTCGTTCCCCAAACACGCACAGGAAGCACCGGCGCCCCGGTCTTCAAAATAATCCATCCGATTCCGGTCTGCGGTTCCAGGAGCCGTCCATCCTCACTGCGCGTGCCCTCCGGAAAGATCAGGACGGCATTGCCATCGTTCAGGTGCCGGACCACCGCCTTGAGCCCGCCTGCGCCATGCCCCTCCAAATCCACCGCGACCACATTGACGCTCCCAAGAATCAGGTTGCTCCACCAGAAACGGAAGAGTGATTTTCGGCCCAGATAGTAAAGCTCGCGCAGCGAACAGACCCCGATCAGCGGCGGGTCAAGATAGCTGAGATGATTTGAGGCGATCACGACCGGCCCCGTCAGAGGCATCCGGTCCACGTGATAGCACTCCAGCTTATGGTAAAACCGGAAATAAAGCATCCCCAGAAACCGCCCAAATCTGTACCAGGGATTCATTTTCGTGGGGCGTGAAGCCAGGACACCATGACGGCTATCCGCCAAAATGCCGGGTGCGGATATGCTTGAGAATCAAATCCACGACTGCCGGCACCGTTTTATCCGAGCTGTCGATCCGGATGGCGTCGGCGGCAACCTTCAGCGGCGACTCGGCACGCGTCGAATCATGCCGGTCCCGTCGTTCCAGGGTTTTGGCGATCCGGTCGCGGCTGGCCTGCAACTCGTCGGCGCGTCTCTGAACCCTGATTTCGGGACTTGCATCGATGAAAAACTTGTACGGAGTATCTGGGAAAACAACGGTGCCGATGTCCCGTCCTTCCATGACCATGTCAGCGTGCCCCCGGAGCGCCCGCTGCTCCGCGACGAGACGCTCGCGCACCTTTGGAACGGCCGAAATCCGCGACACAGCTTCATTCACAGCCTCGCTGCGAATTCGCGCGCCCGGGTCGAATCCATCCACCAGAATCCGCGATTTGCCCGTCTGGAAACCGACTGCCAGGTCGATTTTTTCCACCAATGCGACAACCGCCTTCGGGTCGGTGGTATCGATCTTTTCCTCCAGGCATTTCCAGGTCACAGCGCGATACATCGCTCCCGTATCGACATAATGGTACTGAAGCGCCTCGGCAACGGCTTTGGCCACCGTGCTCTTGCCGGAAGCCGAGGGGCCGTCGATCGCGATCACAGTGTTTTCGTTCTTGCTCATAAGACAGGCTTGCGGGTTTTGGCATCGATCACAACCGGCCCATGGCCCGACTGGCGTACCATGTCTTCGAGCAACTCATAAAAATTCGGAAGAGTCTTTGTCACACACTGAGCATTGCGGATCACCATACCCGGAACCTTCAAGCCAAGGATTGAAAATGCCATTGCCATCCGGTGATCGTCATAGGTTTCGATCTCGGCCCCGTGGAGCTCCGGCACCGCCGAAATTTCCAGCCAGGTGGGCCACGCCTTTACCTTACCGCCGCATTTGTTCAGTTCCTTTTCGAGCGCTGCCAGCCGGTCGGTTTCCTGCTCACGAAGGCGGCCGGCATCCGTGACGGAAAAACCGCGCGGCCAGAGTGAACCGAGCACCGCCGCCATCATCACGCTGTCGCCCAGATCGGTCCGGCGGGAGAGCTTCATCGGCTTAAACTTCACCATTTCGGCAAACTTCGAGTCGAGTTGAAGCGACGTCGAAGGCCAGTTTTTGATCCGCACATCGCTTCCCGGGAAAAGGCTCGCTGCTGCCCAGAAGTAAGTTGCGCTCGACGCATCCGGCTCGATCGTTATCTCGGAGCTCGGCTTGCGCGCCATGGCCTTGGTCAACTGGTAATAACCGTCGTCGTCGAATCCCTCCGGCTGGATCGTGAAGCCAAAATGCGGCCGGATCAGTTCCAATGCGGACGCGAACTGGCTTGATTTGGACAGATCGACCGTCACCGTCGATGGCATCTGGAGTTCCTTCGGCACCGACATCCGGATGGGAAGATGGCCCGCCTGCTCCTCAAACTCGAACTGGATTCCCCAGCCCGAGAGAATGCGGAATAGCTGTTCCATCGGACGCTGGTGCATCCGCGGTGTCCCGTAAATCCGGTAGCTGCCCTCGGACAGCGCGCAAAACGCCGTGATGAACCGCGCGGTGGTCCCGGCGTTGCCCACATAAAGCTCCGCCTCCCGCACAGGAACCTTTCCGCCCCAGCCAAGCACGCGAAAAGTCCGGTTCGAGGGGACGGTTTCATCCTCAAACGTCTCGATACCGATGCCGAGTTTTTGCAGGCACTCGACCATCACCTGGGTATCGTCCGACCAAAGCGCGCCTCGGATGGTCGTATAGCCGACCGCCTGCGCCGCGATGATCAAGGCGCGGTTGGTCATGCTCTTGGAGCCGGGCACCACAACCTCCGCGTTTAACGGGCCGGTCACGGGCAAAATTTCAATCAGCCTCGGCAGCGACATGGTCACGCCCTGTTCTTGAGTTCTTCCCGAAGATTCCTGGCGCGGCGAAGATAGGCGCGAATTTCCACGGCGCTCTTGTTTGTAGCGGCACGCCGCAAAGTCTCAAGCTCTTCGATCAATTCATCCACCGCGCGCCGGATTTCGGCATGATTGGCCATGCAAATTTCGCTCCACATCTCGGGAGGCCCGCCGGCCAAGCGGGTCATGTCGCGGAAACCCGGCCCGGCATAGTTGAACAGCTCCGAGCCTTTTTTGCCCGCCAGGCTGACAAGCGCCGCCGAAACCAGGTGCGGCAGGTGGCTGATCCGGGCGACGGCTTCGTCGTGCTCCGAGGCGGAAAGCGTCGCGATGCGGCAGCCCACCGCCTGCCAGAACTTGATCAGCTTGTGCAATTTTGCCCTTGAAACCCCGGATGGCGGCGTGATGAGACAAACACTCTCTTCGAATAGTCCCGCGCGTGCGGCATTCAAGCCCGAGCGGTCTGAACCTGCCATCGGATGCGAGCCGATGAAAACCGCGCGCTTTCCGATCATGTGCGAAACCTGGTTGACGACGTCGTATTTCACGCTTCCGACGTCGGTGACGATGGCATCCCTGGCGAGCGAACCTCGGAACTGCCGCGCCAGCGAGGGCATGGCCTCGACCGGACAGCAGAGCACCACCAGGTCGGAGCCCTTCACCGCATCCTTGAGGTTGGCTTCATACCGGTCGGCGGCCCTGCGCTTGACGGCAGCCTGAGCATTTTCAATGCGGCGTGCCCAGACGACGACTTTGCGCGCGATCTTCCTTTTTTTGACCGCCAACCCAAGCGAACCGCCCAACAAACCGGGAGCTATGATGGTGATCTGTTTAAACATATTTTTAGAATTCAGAACCCAGAACTCAGAACTCAGAATTTCTTGTGACCCTTGCTTCCTTTTCCGATTCTTCTGTTCTGACTTCTGTTTTCTGGGTTCTGAATTCTGGGTTCTAAATGGACCGCCCTACCGCCTCGGCCACGGCGCGCATCCTTTTCATGAGTAATTCAAACTCCTCAGGCAGAAGCGCCTGTTCCCCATCTGAAAGCGCGTTCTCGGGCAAATGATGCGTCTCAACCATGATCGCGTCTGCGCCCGCCGCCACCGCGGCCAGGGCCATCACCGGAATGTGGTCCTTCAATCCGATGCCATGCGTCGGGTCGACCACGACAGGCAGGTGTGTCTCCCTCTTTAAAACGGGTATGGCATTCAGATCGAGCGTGTTCCGCGTGTAAGTCTCGAACGTGCGGATTCCCCGCTCGCAGAGAATGACATTGAAATTGCCCTCGTTCAAAATATATTCCGCGCTCAGGAGAAGGTCCTTGATCGTCGCCGACATGCCGCGCTTGAGCATCACCGGCAACCTGGACCGGCCAACCTCCTTGAGCAACGCGAAGTTTTGCATGTTGCGGGCGCCGACTTGCAGCATGTCCGCGTACTTCTCGATCACAGACAGGTCCTTCGTGTCCATCACCTCGGTGATGACAGGCAATCCGGTCGCTTCGCGCGCCTCGGCAAGAAGCTTGAGCCCCTCCTCGCCCAATCCCTGGAAGGTGTAGGGAGATGTCCGCGGCTTGAATGCGCCGCCGCGAAGCATATGCGCCCCGGCCTTTTTAACCTGCTTGGCGATCTGGATGATCTGTTCGCGGCTCTCCACCGAGCATGGGCCGGAGATGACGATGATCGGCTTTCCGCCAAATTCGACCTTTCCATTTTTGACTGGAACCGAAACCTTGGAGGGCGTCCCGCGAAACTCATAACTGACCAGCTTGTAGGGCTTGAGGACCGGCGTCACCGACTCCACGCCGGGAAACGCCGCGAGCGGTTTTTCCCGCACGCGGTCCTCGGGACCGATGATGCCGATCACCGTGCGCTGCTCGCCACGGCTGACCTCGCTCTTGAGCCCCCATTCCGCGATCTTTTCGGTGATGTGCCGGATGTTCTCCTCGGTGGCCGAGGGTCTTAAAATGATGATCATGTGTTTTTCTTCTTTTGCATGGACGGGGGGTTCAGCTTCGACAACTCGGCAATAAATCGTTCGTTCTCCGCGGCGGTTCCAACCGAGACCCTGATGAAGCCGGGAAGCTTATAGCCACCCATGGGCCGGACGATCACCCCCCTGCGAAGCAAGCAATCAAAAACAGCCTGCCCGCCGCCGACGTTGAGGAGGACAAAGTTTCCGAAAGATGGGACGAAATCAAAACCAAGCCGATGCAGCCCCTCTTCGAGTCGGGCGCGTCCCTCCGCATTCAGAATGAACGTCTTGCGGATGTGGGCGTTGTCATTCAACGCCGCCTCCGCTGCCGCCTGGGCCACAGCGTTCGCATTAAAAGGCTGACGCACCCGTTCGAGCGCCGCCGCGACAGGCGGGCGGGCCAGCCCGTAGCCGATCCGCAGACCGGCCAGCCCATGTGCTTTGGAAAACGTCCGGAGGATCAGTAGATTGTCGCGCCCGGGCTTCTTCTGGCCAGGACGGATCAAGGCCGCGCTGTCGAGCGGCTTTTCGAGAAAATCCTGGTAGGCCTCGTCAACGACAAGCAGGACATGCTCGGGAACCGCCAGGATCAGTTCCTGGAGCCGCTCGGCGCTGGACACGGTGCCCGTGGGATTGTTCGGATTGGCGACGAACATCACCCGCGTCGACGGCCCGACGGCGTCGAGCATCCGTTCAAAATCATGGCCGTAGTTTTTGGCCGGGACTTCGACGATCTTCGCCTGGAACAGCCTGCCGACGATTTCATAGATCGCAAACGCGTACTGGGAAATGATCATCTCATCGCCCGGTTTCAAAAATGCATGGCCCACCAATTCGATCAGCTCGTTGGAGCCGTTGCCGAAAACGATCTGCTCCGGATCGAGGCCGTGCTTCCTGGCGACCGCCTTCCGCAAATGAAACGATGTTCCATCCGGATAACGGTGAACACCGGGTACCACGTTTTTCATCACTTCGATCGCGCGCGGCGATGGTCCATGAGGATTTTCGTTGGACGCAAGCTTGATGATCCGCGACGCGTCCAATCCCAGCTCCCGTGCAACTTCCTCAATGGGCCGGCCTGGCTGATAAACGGGGAGGTCGCAGAGGTATTGATTGGCTCGGAGTTTCATCATTCAGAGTACGTTTTCACCCAAACTAGGTTTTCTCCCATGACTCGGGGACACGGCGACATGGGGATGCGGGGAAAATCCATCTCAGGAAAGCACAAAATGTCTCCGCGTCGCCCCTCTCACCGTGTCACCGCGTCAGTGCCTCACCTTCCGCTGATGCCGCCGCGACGTCTTGAGGATGACCCGGTAGATGGCGGAAAGCTCGGACGTCTCAATGGGCCCCCGGTTGCGGGCGATCAACCGCAGCAGCAAGCTCTTTTCCCGATGCGCATCGAAAATATTCGCGCCGTTGCGCGCCTTAATCACGCCGATGCGGCGCGCCAGCCGGATGCGGCGGTTGAAAAGACTTACCAATTGGCGGTCGATGCGGTCGACCTCGGCCCTAAGTTTTTGCAGACTCATCCTCTTCATCCTCTTCTTCATCGTCCTCGTCATCCCCATCGTCCAATTCGTCTTCGTTGCCAGCCTCCTTTCCCGCCGCGGCGGGCATGGCGGGCTCCGCCAGCGCGATTTTGACCTTTCGAAGTTCCTCGACGGCCGGCAAATCGTTGACATTTTTCAGGCCGAAATGCTCGAGAAATTCCTGCGTCGTGCTGTAAAGCAGAGGACGGCCCGGCACCTCCGAACGGCCAACAATCTTGATGAGGCCCCGCTCCAGCAACGTTTGGATCACCCCATCAACCGCGACACCGCGGATGGCCTCGATGTCGGCACGCGTCATCGGCTGGCGGTAAGCGATGATCGCAAGCGTCTCCATGGCCGGCTGTGAAAGCCTTTGCGGCCGGTGCTCCTCGTAAAGCTTGCGGAGCCATGGGACAAAGTCCGACCGGCTGACCAGCTGATAAGCGTCTGCAATTTCGCGCACTTGCAGTCCGCTTTGGCTCTGCTCATAACGCGCATTGAGATCCTGGATGGCCTGGTGCAGCTCCTTTTCCTTCACGTTCTGCCATGCCCGGCTCTCCTCGGTTGAAAACTCGCCTTCAGCCGCCTGCGAACAAATATCGCGCAGATTCTTCAATGTGAGCGGTTTTTCGGCTGCAAACAGGATCGTTTCAACAATGTTCTTGAGGTCCATAATCTTTCACCTGGGACGGTGCAAAATGCCAAATTCAAGACCGTCCAAGCAAGCCATCTTTCTCGATTCGGGCCCGATCAGACCTTCTGGCGGATGATTTCAATCTCGGCGAAGGGCGCCGATTGGAGGATTCGCAGCTGTTTGAGGCGGATGAGTTCCAACAGCGCCAGAAACGTGACCACCACCTCGCCACGGCTCGCCGTGCCGTCGAAGAGCCTGGAAAATGCCGTCTTCGGTTCCGTCGCCGTCAACTTGAGGATGAAGTCGATCTTGTCACTGACGGTGAATTGGTCCTCGAAGATCTCGCGCAAATCCTCCTGCTGGCTGAAGCGCTTGAGAACCTGGTTGAAGGCATTGATCAGGTCAAAGACACTCGCTTCTCCCAGATTCAACTCTGAGGATTTGGGCAGATCAAAGCCGAGCTCCGAGCCGCCACGCGGGAAGATCTTCTCCTGTTCGACTTCGCGGCGAAGAAGGTCCTCGGCCGCATCCTTGAATTTCTTGTACTCAATCAGTTGCCGGACCAGGTCCCAGCGCGGATCAAGCTGCTCATCATCCGGCTCGCCTTCGTCCACCTGCTGGTCGGCGGGCAGGAGCATCCTGCTCTTGATCAACATCAGTGTCGCAGCCATCACCAGAAACTCGCCAGCGACTTCGATATTGAGCACATGCATCGCCTCGAGGTACTCCATATACTGCCTGGTGATCCGCTCAATCGGGATGTTGTAGATGTCGAGCTCATCCTTTTTGATTAGATAGAGTAGAAGGTCGAGCGGCCCTTCGAAAATCGGAAGTTTGACTTTGTATTCCATGCGCGAAGCGCTTCCGTTATAATCCCACCGCTTCGCGTGCTTTCGCCAGCGTCCGGCGGGCGACCGCACGCGCGTGTTCCGCGCCACCGGCAAGAATTTGATCGATCCGTGACGGGTGGGCCAGCAGCTCCTCACGGCGCGCGCGCGCTTCCTGGAATGTCTCGATGGCCAGCTCGGCGAGGCGCTTTTTGACCTCACCGTAGCCGATCCCGCCCTTCCGGTACCTCGACACGAACTGCTCTGTCTCCTCCGAAGAAGCCATCAACCGGAGCAACGCGATCAACGGGCACGTATCCGGGTTTTTCGGCTCCTCAACCGGGGTCGAATCGGTCTTGATCGACATGATCTTTTTCTGAATCCATTTCGGGTCTTCAAAAATCTCGATCGTGTTATGGTACGATTTGGACATTTTCCGGCCGTCGGTGCCGGGAACCAATTCGACGCCCTTTTGAATCAGCGGCTCGGGAATCTTGAAGACATCGCCGAACGTATGGTTGAACTTCACCGCGATGTCCCGGGCGATTTCGATGTGCTGCTTCTGATCGCGGCCGACCGGAACCTGGTCGGACTGGTAAATCAAAATATCGGCCGCCATGAGCACCGGGTAGGCGAAAAGGGCGTGGTTCGGGCCCTTTTCCTTCGCCAGATGATCCTTATACGCGTGGCAGCGCTCCAGCAATCCCATTGGAGTCACGGTCGAGAGCAGCCACGTGAGCTCGCACACTTCCGGAACGTCTGACTGCTTGAAAAAGACCGCCTTTTTTGGATCCAGGCCGCAGGCGAGAAAATCAATGGCCACTCCCCGTGTGTATTCCTGAAGCTCCTTCGCGTTGTGAACGGTTGTCAGGGCATGATAGTCGGCGATGAAATAATACGCCTCCCCCCGATTTTGGAGCTCGAGCGATGGCCTCATCATGCCGAAATAATTGCCTAGATGAAGCCGGCCCGTGGGCTTGATGCCCGATAGAATTCGCATGCGCCGTTGATGCCAGAAACCCCACGTGGAAGCAAGCACGTCGCAGGATTGGCCTTCACTCCGTGCCTTGGCGGCCATCTTTCACCTTGTCTTGGTGAAACATGCGGGCTAGTTTCGCCGGCGTGAAATACAAAACCTACCTTCTGTTCGGCGCGCCGGGCAGCGGCAAGGGAACACAGGGGCACATCCTGGGGACGATTCCGGGCTATTTCCACTGTGCCTGCGGTGAGGTGTTCCGCTCGCTCGATTTGACGAGCGAACTCGGAAAAGTTTTCCTTTCCTACTCAAGCAGTGGCCAGCTTGTCCCCGACGAGATCACCGTCCAACTCTGGCATAAGCAGATCCAGAGCATGGTCACCCTTGGCCGTTTCAATCCCAAAACGGATTCACTGGTTCTGGACGGTATTCCGCGCAATGAGCACCAAGCCAGGATGATGGACGGTTATCTGGACGTTGCAAAGGTCTTTCACCTCTCCTGCAAGAACCGGGCCAAGCTGGCGGCGCGTCTCAAGCGGCGGGCCCTTCACGACAACCGTCTTGATGACGCCAATGAGGACGTGATCCGCAAGCGCCTCGAATTGTACGAGAAGGAGTCCAAACCGGTGCTCGAGCACTACGGCAAAAACAAACTCGTCTTGATCGACGCCAACCAGAGTCCTCTCGATGTTTTGCGAGAGATCCTCTCGAACCTTTAACACAATCTGCTAGCGCGTATGCGGGTGGTCTTTTTCGGAACAGCGTCGTTCGCCTGTCCCGCGCTTAGGGCTCTCGCGCGGCATGAGGCATTCCAGGTCGTTGGAGCCGTAACACAGCCCGATCGTCCGCGCGGCCGCCAGCAAAAGCTTGCCCCTTCTCCGGTCAAGGAAACGGCCATCGCCATTCACACCAAGGTCTTCCAGCCCGAAAAGCTTCGGACTCCCGCCTTCATCTCGCAGATGAAGTTTCTGAAACCCGACTTTATCGTCGTCGCCGCCTATGGAAAAATTCTCGGCCCTGAACTTCTCGAGATGCCAAAGCATGGATGCTTCAACATTCACGCTTCACTTCTGCCCAAGTACCGCGGCGCTGCGCCGATCCACCGGGCCATCATGGATGGCGAGCGCGAAACCGGCGTCACGATCATGAAAATGGACGCCGCCCTCGACACCGGAGACATCGTGTTGCAGGAAAGCACCCACATCCGGCCGACCGACAACATCGAAACCCTTCACGACCGCCTCGCGCAGCTCGGCGCCCAACTCCTGCCCGTCGCCCTGATCCAGGTCCGTCAGAACAAGGCCGGGTTTATTGCCCAGGATAATTCAAAGGCCACCTATGCTGAAAAGGTCACCCGCGATGATGAGAGGATCATCTGGGACACGAGCAAGAGGCACATTTGGAACCAGATCCGCGCGCTCTATCCCGGCTCGGGCGCCTATACCTACGTGCGGGTCAAGGACCAGGACAAAGTGCTGAAAGTTCTCTCAGCCGATTTTGAGCGATTCGTGAGCGATCAGCCAGGCAGGATCGTCAAGATTGACAGCGAAGGCATCCATGTCGCCGCAAAAACGGGCGCCGTCGTCCTGCAGCAGATCCAGCTGGAGGGCAAAAAGCGGATGCCCGCCTCGGAATTTCTCAAAGGGGTTCCCCTCAAAAAAGGGGATTTCTTGTACACCTACTCGGCCTCGGAGTCGGGGCCCGGGGCTCGTGATTCGTGATTCGAATATCGCTGTGCTTGCTTCTCCATTCTTTTTACACATTTCGATGTAAGAAGTTCCAAAATGAATGCAGAGCTTTGGAGAAACCCGCGCAAAAAAACCGATTCACAGACCCCGATCCCCGATCCCCCAAATCAGTACTTCAGCGCCGAGAAGATCTTGTAGTTTCTTAGATTTCGTCGGCCGTTAAGAAACTCCAGCTCGATCAGGAAGGCCAGCTCAACCACCTCGGCACCGAGCTTGGTCACCAATTCCGCCGCAGCGGCCGCTGTCCCACCGGTTGCCAACAGGTCGTCGACGATCAGCACCTTGTGGCCCGGCCGAAGGGCATCCTGGTGGATCTCGAGAGTCTCCCGCCCATATTCGAGATCATAAGTAATGGAATTGGTCTTGTAGGGCAGTTTTCCCTTCTTGCGGACAGGCACAAAACCAATGCCCAGTTTATAGGCTACGGCACCGGCAAAAATGAAGCCTCGCGCGTCAATGCCCAGCACCCGGTCGAGATTGTGGGCATGATGACGGTCGCTGAGTGTGTTGACCGCCAGCCGGAAAAGCTGTCCGTTCGCTAGGACCGGCGTGATGTCCTTGAAGACAATCCCCTGCTTCGGAAAATCCTGGATGTCCCGGATCTCGGAAGAAATTCTCTCGAGCGACGCGTTCATAGGGCCTTGGCTTTTCGGATCCGGGTTTTCTTTTTGACGTCCAACCGAAGCCTGCCCTCATCCTGCTTGCGAAGCAAGCGCTTGAGTTTCCGTAAAGCGATGTTCTGAAGCTGGCGAATGCGCTCGCGCGTCACGCTGAATTTCTCTCCAATTGCCTCCAAGGTCAGCGGCTTCTCTCCATCAAGACCAAAACGGGAACGGACGATCATTCTTTCGCGCTCGTCGAGTTCCTCAAGAGCCTCTTCCAAATCGTGCCTCAGGGCCTTGTCGCGCAGCATCTCGAAGGGACTCAGCGCGTCTTCATCTTTGACGATGTCGCCAAACTGGGTGTTTTCATCTTCGCCCATCGGGGCATCGAGGGACGCCGGGCGGATGGATACCGTTTTCAGCTGCGCGACCTTGTGAGCGGTCGTGTTCAGCTCCGCCGCGAGTTCCTCATCCGTCGGATCCCGTCCAAGTTCCTCCGCCATTCTCAACGACGTGCGGCGCATTTTTGAAATCTTATCCACCAGGTGAACAGGCAGGCGGATCGTCTTGCTCTGGTTGGCCAGCGCGCGTTTGATGGATTGCTTGATCCACCACGCCGCGTAGGTGCTCAATTTGCCGCCCTTTTTGGGATCGAACCGTTCGACGGCCTTCATCAGGCCGATGTTTCCCTCCGAAATCAGGTCAAGCAGGGGCAAACCGATGTTCGAATAATCGTGAGCGATTTTGACGACCAGCCTCAGGTTTGCACGGATCATCAAGGAGCGCGCTTCGCCGTCACCCCGCTTGATCTTTTTCGCAAGTTCGACTTCCTGTTCGGGCTTCAGCAGCGGGACTTGACCGATTTCTTTCAGATAAATTTTAAGACTGCCTTCACCCGAAGTGGACTGAGACTCCCGATATTCCGGCCCACTTGCTTTGTCTCTCTCTTCGGCCCGCATAACTAACAAGATGTATAATTAAGTCAAAATGCTCTAGCAAGCGCAATTCCGTCATTCTCAATGAGATAGAGAAAATGTTTGTCACAAAATGTTGTCGACCCGCGCGTTAAAAAACATGATTCCAGGTCAAAGGCGCGAGCCCGATGATGAAGATGACCGAAAAGGAACTTTTTCGGCGTCGGCTAAGCGAGAGCTGCCTGGGCCGCGGCCAGCTTCGCAATGGGCACGCGAAACGGCGAGCAACTGACGTAGTTCAATCCAGCCTTGTGGCAGAAGTCGATCGAATCCGGGTCGCCGCCGTGTTCTCCGCAGATGCCAAGCTTGATATCCTTGCGTGTGCTGCGGCCCCCTTCGATGGCGATCTTCATCAGGCGGCCGACGCCGTCCTGGTCGACTGAAGCAAACGGATTGGACTTGATGATTTCCGCCTCCTGATAGGCGGGCAGAAACGAGCCTGCGTCATCGCGGCTCATGCCAAGCGTCGTCTGTGTCAGGTCGTTGGTGCCGAAGCTGAAGAACTCGGCCCTCTCCGCGATCTTGTCCGCGATGAGAGCGGCGCGTGGAATTTCAATCATCGTGCCAACCTTGTAGGTCAGCTTGATCTTCTGCTTGCTCTGGACTTCCCCGGCAACGCGGTTGACCACGTCAAGCTGGTTCTCAAGCTCCTTGGGAAATCCGACCAGCGGGATCATGATTTCGGGATTCACCTTGATTCCCGATTTCTGGATTTCGGCCGCGGCCTCGAAAATGGCGCGTGCCTGCATCTCGGTGATTTCCGGATAGACGACGCCAAGGCGGCAGCCGCGATGACCAAGCATCGGGTTGGCCTCGTGGAGGGCTGTGATGCGCGCCTGGACCCGGTCGATGGGAACGCCCATCTTTTCGGCCAGCTCGCGGATCAGCGAACCTTCGTGCGGCAGGAATTCATGCAGGGGCGGATCGAGCGTCCGAATGGTGACCGGGAAGCCTTTCATCGCCCGAAAGATGCCCTTGAAGTCTTCGCGTTGGTACGGCAGCAGCTTCGCCACCGCCTTCTTGCGGGCTTCGACCGTCTCGGCAAGGATCATTTCGCGCACAGCGTCGATCCGGTCTCCCTCGAAGAACATGTGCTCCGTGCGGCAAAGACCGATGCCCTCGGCCCCGAACGCGAGCGCGTTGAGCGCCTGGTCCGGCTGGTCCGCGTTGGTGCGGATCTGGAGGCGGCGGACCTTGTCCGACCAGTTCATGAAGCGCTCAAAAATCTTGTAGACCTTGCTCTCCTGCGGCTTGAGGCTCTTATCGACCAGAACCTGAACCACCTCGCTGGGCGCGGTGTTGATCCGGCCTGCGAACACCTCACCGACCGTGCCATCGATCGAAACGAAATCACCCTCCTTGAGGACGACGTCGTTTGTCGAGAGCTGACGCGCGATGTAGTCGATCTTGAGTTCTCCGCATCCACAGACGCAAACCTTGCCCATCTGCCGGGCCACGAGCGCCGCGTGGGAGCTGACTCCCCCGCGCGAGGTCAGGATGCCTTCCGCCGCGAGCATGCCGCGGATGTCCTCGGGGCTGGTCTCGACGCGCACGAGGATCACTTTCTCGCCTTTGCGGGCATGCTGTTCGGCGTCGAGTGCGTTGAAATAGATTTTTCCGCAGGCCGCGCCGGGGCCGGCAGGCAGGCCCTTGGCCATCTGCCGCCCATCCTTGACGGCCTGATCGCGGTCCTTCCTTTCGAAAATCGGAGCGAGGACCTGCGAAAGCGAGTCGGCCGGAACACGCTTGAGCGCTTCCTTCCATGTGATCAAACCCTCGTCGACCATTTCCGAGGCGATGCGCATGGCGGCCAAGCCGGTGCGCTTGCCATTGCGGGTCTGAAGCATGAATAATTTGTTCCGCTCAACCGTGAATTCGAAGTCCTGCATGTCCCGGTAATGCTTCTCGAGGCGCTTGCGGATCTTGTCGAGCTCCGCGTACGCCTTGGGGGCATCCTTCCTGAGCTCGTTCATCGCCTTGGGCGTTCGCACGCCCGCGACCACGTCTTCCCCCTGCGCATTGATCAGGTACTCGCCGTAAAAAACATTTTCGCCGGTCGCTGGATCGCGCGTGAACGCGACGCCCGTCGCCGAGTCGTCCCCCATGTTTCCGAACACCATCGCCTGAACGTTCACAGCCGTCCCCCATTCATGCGGGATTTTGTACTTTCGGCGGTAGACGATGGCCCGCTCATTCTGCCAGGAGCTGAACACGGCGCCGACGGCGCCCCAGAGCTGCTCAACCGGGTTCTGCGGAAAGTCCGTGCCAGTCCATTTCTTGATGAGGCTCTTGTAACGGCGGACGAGATCCTTAAGGTCGGACTTGGTAAGGTCCGCGTCGCGCTCAATATGTCGCTCTTTTTTCAACTGCGACATCACCTCGTCAAACGGCTCGTGGGCATCCTTGCCCTGCGGCTGGACTCCCATCACGACGTCGCCGTACATGTGGACAAAGCGGCGATAACAATCCCACGCGAACCACTCGTTGTTGGAAAGTTTGGCAAGACCTTCGACGGTGGCGTCATTCAATCCAAGATTCAAAATCGTGTCCATCATTCCAGGCATCGAGTCGCGCGCGCCGGAGCGAATCGAAAGAAGCAGCGGATTCTTCGTGTCGCCAAACTTTTTGCCCAGCGATTTCTCGAGGACCACAAGGCCGGCTTCGACCTGCTTTGCCAGCTCGGCCGGGTACTTCTTTCCATTGTCGTAGTAGCAGGTGCAAACTTCGGTGGTGATGGTGAAGCCCGGGGGCACCGGCAGGCCGATGCGGGTCATCTCGGCCAGGTTTGCGCCTTTGCCGCCGAGAAGCGGCTTTCGCTTCGCGTCGCCGTCGGCTTTTCCATCGGCGAAAATGTAGACATACTTTTGCGGCTTCTTTCCGGAAGCGCTCCTGCTTGCTTTGGATGCTTTCTTGGCCATTCTTTCTCCTCAATACACAGCGGTTAGCGGATAGCGCACAGGCAAAGCTTGCGTCCAGCCGATATTACTATCCCCCTACACGCTCTACGCTGCACGCTTGAAAATGAAGGGCTGAATGTCTAGCACACCGCCTTGCGCTGTCAACCCCTATCCGGAATGGAAAGAAGATGTTCCTGCCCCGGGTTTTGCTCGCTGTGAAAGGGGTTAAAAAACCCTTGCCGGATTTCCTGCCGCCTTCGCCTCATCGAGCAGCAGGCGCACTTCCTTCTCCAGCTCTTTGAAGCCGAGCGGCTTGTTGAGGAACTTCCGGACGCCGACCTCCCTCATTCTTTCAGGCGACAGGATGTGGGCATAACCGCTGCACAAGATGATGGGAATGCCAGGGCGAATTCCGGTGATCTCTTTTGCGAGCTTGTCACCCGTCATCGATGGCATGATCTGATCGAGCACCACCAGATCGAAGCTTTTGGGATTTTCGCGAAACAGGGCAAGCGCATCCGAGCTGCTGGTTTTCACGGTCGCCCGATAGCCCATGGTTCCCAAAAGCTCGCCCAGCATTTGCGCCACCGCGTCCTCGTCGTCGACCACGAGAATCGATTCCTTCCCGCCCTCGACTCCCGATTCGTCTTTCGGCGCCGCGGGCGCGGCGGACGCCACGGCTGGCAGAAAGATCTCCATCCGGGTTCCCATCCCGATCTCGGTTTGGACCCGCGCATCGCCATGCTGCCGTTTCACGAAATCCAGTACGGCGGTCAGCCCCATTCCCGATCCGCCGCGCTTTGTCGAAAAAGACGGATCGAAAATTTTCGGCAGATCCTCCGGTTTGATTCCTCCGCCCGTATCCTCAACTGACAGAACCAGGTAGCGCCCCGGGCCAATCGTTCCCGGGCCAAGCGCGCCCGAAAAATCCCGGGCCGCCTGCTCGGATAGCTCCGCAGACTCGAGCGATACGGTCAGTGTCCCGCCTTCCGGCATCGCCTGGCAGGAGTTGACGCAGAGGTTCACCAGCGTCTGCCGAATCTCGCCCGGCTCAACCACCACGGCCGGCAGATTCGACGGGATCTTGGTGGTGATAAAAACATTCGAAGGCAGCGTTGGTCGCAAAAACTTCACGATCTCCCGAACCATCTCGTCGAGCTGCTGTGCCGTCTTGCGGTCGCCCGCGGCCAAATGTCCGGTCGAAGCCGCGCTGAAGGCCGGTGGCCGGCTGAACGAGGCGATCTCTCCGACCAGCTTCGTCGCACGCTCGCCAGATTTGAGAACCTGTTCAAGACGGGTCTTCAGCCCGCTGCCCTCCGGCGCCTCGTCGATGGCAAGCCTCGCAAAGCCGATCAGCGCCGCCAGCACATTGTTAAAATCATGCGCGATGCCTCCGGCAAGCTGGGCGATCGCCTCCATCTTCTGCGCCTGCATCAGGCCTTCCTCCATGCGCTTGCGCTCCGTCACGTCTCGCATGAACTGATAGTAACCGGTGAAATTCTTCTCACTGTCGAGACCCTTGATCAGCATGAGGTGGCTGTGCATGAACGATCCGTCCTTGCGCATGCCCCGCACTTCGATTTCCGCTCTGCCCTCCTCCCGCATTTGGCGCTGTGCTTCCTCCATCCTGGCATGATCTTCCGGATGGATCGTGGTCTTCCAATCCATCCCGGCCATCTCCTCGCGCGCATAACCCAGCAAGCCCGCGTAAGCCCGGTTGATCTCGAAGTAGCGTCCCTCCGTATCGAGCGATGAAATGCCCTCCAGCGCGTTGGCGAGCACCACGGTGAAGTCGCGCAGGGTTTGCTCGGCTTTTTTGCGGTCGCTCAGGTCCATCATCGCGCCGATCATCCGGATGGGTGTCCCCTCGCGGTCCTGCACCACATACCCGCGGTCCAGAATTGGAAAGTAGGTTCCATCCCCGCGGCGGAAGCGGTACTCGCCGGACCAGAACTGCCAGCCGCTGTGAATCACCGCGTTAACGCTCGACATGAATCGCGCCTTATCCTCGGGATGGATCCGCTCGCTCCACCATGCCAGATCGGAACCGACCTCCTCCGCCGGCAATTTGAACAACGTACGCGCGCTGTCGCTCCACCAAACCTGATTGGTCGCCAGATCCCAGTCCCAAATGGCGTCGTTGGTCGCCCGTGAAGCGATTTGAAAACGTTCCTCGCTCTTGCGAAGCGCAATTTCCACGCGTTTTCGCTCGATCGCAAACTTCAAAAAGCGCGACACGGTCTGAACATCGACCTCGCCCTTCACCAGATACTCCTGGGCGCCTTTCTTCACCGCCTCCAGGCCGGTGGCTTCGTCTTGCAAACCGGTCAAAATCACCACGGGAAGATCCGGCGCATCGGACGACAAGATGGTAAAAGAATCGAGCCCCTTGCTGTCCGGAAGCGACAAGTCGAGCAGGATTACGTCCGCGCCTTCCCAAAGCAGTTTTTCGCGACCCTCCTTGAGGCTCGTAGCAATCCGGGTGTCGTAGTGCGGGCTTGGAACCCTCGAGAGAATTTCCCGGATCAGCTCCGCCTGCTGCGGTTCATCCTCGATCAGGAGCACCTTGACCGTATTGGAAGTGGAATCGCTCATGAAGGGAAGCTTTGGCACTCCTCGATGACAACAACGATCTCACGAACGGACAACCAAAAGCTACCCCCGCCTGCCACCTTGCGCAAGGAGCAAGAACTCCAAGGCCAGTCCCTGATAAGCCAGGTCAAAATCCGCCTCTGATCTTTGCAAGATGCTCGACTTTGCAGGGTCTTGAAGCCCCAGCTTGCAAAGAGAAGCGAGCAGGTCGGGATGATGACGCAGCGAGGGCGAAGGAATGTATATCAGACATACCTGACTGAGCCCGAGCCAGGAATCGCCCGAGATGCGACGCTTATCTTTGCAAGATGGTCGGGCTGCAGGGATTTGAACCCTGGACCTCTTCGTCCCGAACGAAGCGCGCTACCAAACTGCGCTACAGCCCGATTTTTAAAGTGGCGTTAATTGACCCGTTTTTTCCTCAAATGTCCACCGGATTTGCCGATGTCGACTGTCATTGGGAAATCACCTCTCCCACCACCTTCCCATCCAACTTTTCCGGCAAAGGGATGCCGAGAAGGGTCAAAATGGTCGGCACGTTGTCCGTGATGTGGAGTTCGCGGCGGATGATGAGCCCTTTGGAAACACCGGGGCCGGCGCAGATCCAAGGAATCGTCATGTTTTCGGGGAGATCCAGGTCATGGCGATAGCCTTTGCCGCCGTGGTCGGTGGTGACGATGACAACGGTGTGTTCGCGCGCTCCCGCCAGATCAAGCGTCTCGAGGATCGAGCCGACGGCCTGATCGCAAATTCCAACCGCCTCGAGATACTCCTTGCTCATCCAACCGTCCAGGTGACCGGCAACGTCCGTTTCGCGAAAGTGAATAAAGGTGAACGCGGCCTGGCGCTTCGGCCACTCCCTGGCGAACGCCTGGGCCATGCCGAAAGCCGACGTGTCGGGCGGCCCCAGGTAAGATTTCAAGACCCCCGCCTTGACGACCTTCGGGTTGATCGAATCCCAGTTCTCCGGGAGTGGCGTGATGTATCGAAAGTCGAGGCTCCTGGCCGGCGCCAGAAAATAAAACTTCGGCTTGCTGAGGAACGCCTCCACCCGCCTGCCCGACTCCTTGACACAGGAAAAAATCGTGGGCAGCGAAATTTCACCTGGCTTGTAGTCGTTCCACTTCACTCCGTGCCTTGCCACTTCGAGACCCGTCAGCATTGAAGCATGTGCCGGAAGCGTGAGCGAGGGACGGATTGTTTTTGCCTTGGAGCAGTAGGCGCCTTGCCTGATCAACGCAGGAAGCGTCACGGCCCTGGCCGCCCCGATTGCCTCGGGCCGCAGCCCGTCAATGCTGATCAATATGACATGGTTGGCCTGGGGTGACGCGGCATCCGCTGCCATGAAACCACATGCGAGAAAAACCAAAGCTAGGACTCTCTCTTTCATGGATGTCTCATTTCAACCTCCCTTGCGGCTCGATGGTGCATGGAATGCCGTTTTGTTTGCAACTCTCGATCACAAACCGGTCGGTCATACCCGCGATATAGTCGCACACCACCCTTTTTAAACCCTCCTTCTTGATTCGCGCTTTACTTCCAGTTCCCAGGGATTCAGGGGACTTCAGAAAAAACTCGAAGAGCCCCTTGATCATCTTGCAGGCGCCCAGGTTGGCCGAACGGACCTTCCTGCTGAAGTAGAGGTTGGAGTACAAAAACTTGCGGAGCTGCCGGTTTCGCTGCGCGAGCTCCTCAGTGGTCTGGATGAGCGGCTTTTGAAGGCCGCGGACCGCTTCGACATTTCTCACGCCGGATGCTTCGATCAGCCGGCGGCTCTCGGCAATCACGTCGTTCACCTGCGTGTCGATCACGCAGCGGACCAGGTGACAGCGGCGGCGCTCCTCGCTCAGGCTCTGTTGCTCCTTGAGAATCGACTGGAACTCCCCGCCCCAGAGCGGGATGTCCAGGACCTGTTTTTCGGAAATCAACTCCGACTCGAGGCCGTCGTCGAGGTCGTGGCTGTAGTAGGTGATCTCATCGGCAAGATTTGCGACCTGCCCTTCCAGATTTGGGCTGTGGTAAGATTCCTCGTTTTCGCCCCCCTTGTCCGGGTGGTCGTAAGGCGTGTTGTGCTTCTTCAATCCTTCGCGGACTTCGTAGGTCAGATTGAGCCCGTCAAAATCCGGATAGCGCTCCTCGAGCAGTTCGACGACGCGCAGGCTTTGCCGGTTATGCTCGAAGCCGCCTTCGCCCTTCATCAACTCGTTCAGGGTCTGCTCGCCCGAATGGCCAAAGGGCGAATGGCCAAGATCGTGCGCGAGCGCGATCGCCTCGGTCAGGTCTTCGTTGAGCCGGAGCGCCCGTGCAATCGTCCGGCTGATGGCAGCAACCTCCATCGTGTGAGTCAGCCGTGTCCGGTAATGGTCGCCCGTGCCATTCAAAAACACCTGCGTCTTGTACTCGAGCCGCCGGAACGCGCGCGAATGGATGATCCGGTCGCGGTCCCGCTGAAACTCCGTGCGCAAGGGATGCGGCGGCTCGGTAAAATCCCGCCCCCGCGACCGGGATGAAAAAACGGCGTAAGGCGCCAGGTTTTCCAACTCAGCCTTTTCCTGGGATTTGCAATCCAGAAGCATGGTACGAGATCATCCGTAGTGGTACGGTTTGCCGAAAACATCTTCAGACAGAATTTACATAATTAACATAATTGTTTTTTCGGGCCGTGGAAGAATTCTGAAAATTCTGTTAATTCTGTCAAAAAGTAATGCTTGCGGCCCGAATCCGGGTTCCGGCTCTTCACGTCTTGTAGGGTGTTTCGACGCCTCGCATTCAAAATGTACCAGTACGGGATCATCCAGCGTGATGCGCCACCATCTGCGGGTGGATCGCGGCCATTGCCCAGGCGAGAAAGCACGCGAGTCCGATGTAGAGCGTGCCCATGATCCATCGCCGGGCCGGCGTGACCTGGTAATAATTCACCTCATCGGGCGTCCTCTGCCGGAAAAGCGTGAAGAGCCGCGGCAATGAAATCAGGATGATGAAAAGGATGAGAATGTTAAAGTGAAGCACCATCCAGATTCCCAGCAGGATGATGCCGGCCAGCCAGAACCAGGGTGAAAGCGCCGTCACGATTCTTCCACCATCCAGAGGCGCCAGAGGGATCAGGTTAAAAAGATTGAGAAAAAAACCGGTGAAGGCCAGCGCGGCAAAAAGCATGTTTCCCGTCAGGGGATAGAGAAGATAGCAGAGGGCGGCGCCGATCGATCCGAGCAGCGGCCCGCCCATGGCGATCTTCGACTCGACCCAGGCGTTGTGCGGAGCCTCTTTCAAAAGAATCAATGCGCCCATAAACGGAATGAATACCGGGGCGCTCACCTTCAAACCGACCTGTTTCGCCGCCAGGATGTGGCCGCATTCGTGGATGAAGATCAGCAGCACGAAGCCAAACGCGAACCACCAACCGTAAAACCTGGCGTAAATCCAGATCATCAAAAACATCGACCCGCCCGTTTTCAGCAGGACCGGAAAAAATTTCAGGATGGCCGGTAAGAATTTGAAGGCCGCGGTCAGGGCGACGGCAATCGGCGCGAACAGCTTTTTGAGTTGATCCAGCCAGCCTTGTTCCCCGCGGCCGGTTCCCGGATACGGCGGAGGCGGCGGGTTCTGACTGTGGTAGGGATCGGGCGGAAACATCGGGTCAGCTTCGGGCTTTTTGGCGACTCGGTCAATTATTTCCAATATCGCGTTTTAGATTGAGCGTCGTGCATCAGAAATGAAGAAGGCCGGCGGAAAAGAGCCGGCCGGCCTTCACCAAAACGAATCTCAAAGGCGATCACGCCGACTGGAGCGCGCTTTTCACCTTCTCGAAGTTCGGCAGCTCCTTCACGGTCGCCGTCACTTCGGCATGCTTGATCTTCCCGTCCCTGCCGACGACGAAAGCGGCGCGGGCCGAAACACTGCCCAAGCCCGCCAGGTCGGGCAACAGCGTGTCGTAGGCCTTGGCGGCTTCCTTGTTCAGGTCGCTCAGAAGTGGAAAACTGATCTTCTCCTTCTCCGCCCATGCACCCTGCGCAAACGGGCTGTCGACACTGATGCCGTAAACGGCGGCGCCAAGCTGTTCATAGACCTTCAAGCCGCCCGAAATTTCGCACATCTCCTTGGTGCAGACGCCCGTGAATGCGAGCGGGAAAAACAGGAGGACCGCGGGCTTCCTGCCGATGGTGTCGCTCAATTTGATTGTCGTGAGCCCAAGCCCATCCTTCTCGCCGGGCGCATTCTTCGATTTTAACGCAAAATCAGGCGCTTTGTCGCCAACTTTGATAGCCATTTTCTTGCTCCTTTTCTTTTGAGGTGGGTTTTATAGAAAGCCGCAATCCCCCCGGTTTGGCAACTTCAAAAGTGGCGATCAGTTAGTCAGGTCGTGTCCTATTTTGATTTTCACTACGAAGCACAACAAGGCTTCGATCCAGCGCGTCGTAGTTTTATTGCTTCCCGGTCGGCCGTTCGGTATGTTGAAACATTCGGATGCCAGACGACGAGTCCAGCTTCACCCCTGAAGACCCGAATGATCCCTGGGTTGGCCAGAACCTCGCCGACTACATCATCATTCGCCGCATCGGCGCAGGGGGCA
>JAHFSZ010000078.1 GCA_023265515.1 Verrucomicrobiota bacterium | reverse complement strand
GCGATGAACTTGGCATACTCATCCATGAAAATCTTGCCGGGCGGTCGAAAATCGAATTCGGCCGGCTTGTCGCGGAAGAATTCGCGGTGGACGCGGGTCCAAACGAGACGCCCGTCCGTGTCGATGTTCACCTTGGTGACGCCAAGCTTTGCGGCAGGGAGATATTCCTCCTCGTTCACGCCGCAGGCGGAAGGATCCAGTTTTCCGCCGGCCTTGTTGATGCGCTCGACTTCGGATTTTGGCACGCTCGAAGAGCCGTGCATGACGATCGGCAGGCCCGGGCAGAGATCTTCGATCTTTTCGATCACGTCGAAGTGAAGCGACTGCTGTCCCTTGAACTTGTAGGCACCGTGACTGGTCCCGATGGCCGCCGCGAGCGAGTCGCACCCGGTGAGCTTCCAGAATTCCTGCGCCTCCTTCGGATTCGTGAGGCAGGCGTTGCCTTCATCCACGTGGATGTCCTCCTCGACGCCGCCCAGCATGCCAAGCTCGGCCTCGACGCTGATACCCTTGGCGTGGGCGCGGTCGACGACGCGCTTGGTGATTTCCACGTTCTTCTCAAATGGTTCATGCGACGCATCGATCATCACCGAGCTGTAAAATCCGGAATCGATGCAGTCGTAGCAATTTTCCTCGTCTCCGTGGTCGAGATGGACGGCAAAGATCGCCTCGGGAAAAATCTCCTCGGCCGTGCGGATGATCGCCTCCAGCATCCGTTTGTCGGTGTATTTGCGGGCTCCCTTGGAAAGCTGGATGATGAACGGCGCCTTGGATTGGATACAGCCGCAGAAAAGCCCCATGGTCTGCTCAAGGTTATTGATGTTGTAGGCGCCGACGGCGAATTTCTTGTAGGCGACTTTGTAAAGTTGCGCGGTCGTGACGATCATCTGTCCTTCTTTCTCGTGATGGGATTCCTCATGTTTCTACGAATGTCGTATATCGAATGTCGAATGTCACACCGGTTTTTTGCGCTACGATCTTCGAAATTTGACATCCGACCTTCGATTAATAGGGCAACGGGAACCGCTCTGTCAACTGCCGGACCTCGGAGCGGACTTCCTTGAGGGTCGGCCCATGTTCCGGATTCTGCAGGACTCGGTGGATCAGATCGGCCACCATCCTCATTTCGGGCTCCTTAAAACCTCGCGTCGTGACTGCCGGCGAGCCCAACCGGATCCCGCCTGCGTGAAACGGGCTCTGCTTGTCGAACGGGATCGCGTTCTTATTGACCGTAATACCGGCCTCATCGAGCGCCATCTGCGCCTGCTTGCCGGTGATCTTCTGGGGTTGCAGGTCAACGAGCATCAAGTGGTTTTCCGTCTTTCCGGAGACGATTCGATAACCGCTTCGTGCCATCCGCTCTGCGAGAGCCTGCGCATTTTTTATCACCTGCTGTTGGTAAATTTTGAACCCCGGCTGGAGCGCCTCATGGAAGCAGACGGCCTTGGCCGCAATCACATGCATCAGCGGGCCGCCCTGGATGCCGGGAAATGTCTGCGAATCGATCTCCTTGCCGTACTTCTCCTTGCAAAGAATCACTCCGCCGCGGGGCCCGCGCAAGGTTTTGTGCGTCGTTGAGGTGACAAAGTCGGCATAGGGAATCGGACTTGGGTGAAGACCGGCCGCCACGAGCCCCGCGATGTGCGCCATGTCGACAAAGAGCAGCGCCCCGACGTCGGCGGCAATCTCCCCCATCTGTCTGAAATCGATGATCCGCGAATAGGCGCTCGCGCCCGCCGTGATCATGCGCGGCTTGATGCGGCGCGCGGTCTCCAGGAGCGCGTCATAGTCGATGCACTCGCTCTGCGAGTCGACGCCATAGTGAGTGACATCGAAAAATCTCCCGGAGAAATTCATCTTGTGGCCATGCGTCAGATGGCCGCCGTGCGCCAGGTCCATGGTGAGGATCCGGTCGCCTGGCTGGAGGATGGAAAAATAAACCGCCATGTTCGCCTGGCTGCCGCTGTGCGGCTGGACATTGGCATACTCGGCGCTGAAGAGCCTCTTGACGCGATCGATGGCGAGCGTTTCGACGATGTCGACGTTTTCGCAGCCGCCATACCAACGCCTGCCGGGATAGCCTTCGGCATATTTGTTCGTCATCACGCTCCCCTGCGCCTCCATGACAGCGGGACTGGTGAAATTCTCGCTGGCGATCAGCTCGATGTTCTGCTGCTGGCGCTGGCGCTCGCTGACGATGGCGCTGAACACCTCAGGATCGACATCCGCAAGCGCAGGCCCTGGAACCGACGTGTCGGTGATCCGCTCGATTTGCTCGACCCGCCGTTCGTGCCTGCCCCCCTCGAAAGAGGCGTCGAGCCAGACATTGACGATCTTCTCAATCTCAGGCCATGGCGTGCTCTCGGCAGCAAGGCAAAGGATGTTGGAGTCGTTGTGCTGGCGGCTCTTGATCGCCATCCCGGGCGTGAAACAAAGGGCTGCGCGAGCGCCATGGATCCGGTTGGCCGCGATGCTCATGCCGATGCCGCTTTTGCAGATCAGAATACCGCGGTCAAAGTCGCCTTCGGCGACAGCCTTGGCGACCACCGCGCTGTATTCCGGATAATCGACCGATTCGAGCGAATGGGTGCCGAAATCCTTGTATTCCATTCTGCGTTGTTCCAGAAGTTCCCGCAGGCGCTTCTTGACCTCGACTCCGCCATGATCCGCACCCAACGCCACCGTCAATTGTTCGCCGCTCTTTTCCAAAAGCTCATCTCCTTTGATGGATTGTTGCACGAAACTTAAAACGCCGGGCATCGCCCGGCGAATGCTCTCACAGCATTCTTCGTAAAATTCCTGTCCGAGCCCGATCGGGTCAATCACATCCTGATCAAAAACGTCGCTGGCTTCATCAAATTCCCGGACCAAAAAAGTCTTTTCGGCCGCGCCGGGATGCATGGCGATAATGGAACGCTGGTGCGAGCGAGTCATCGCGAAAATAAAATCAGCCTCCTCGATCAGCTCTCGTGTCAGCACCCGGCTGCGCTGGTTCGAAATGTCGACGTGATAGCGGCACACCGCTTCGATGGCAAGCTGACTCGGGATGGACCCATTGATGGCGCTCAGACCCGCCGACTTCATCTGGATGCCAGTGATCGACTTGGCGACCTCGCGAAACAGCCCCTCCGCCATGGGACTCCGGCAGATGTTGCCGGTGCAAACGAACAAGACGGTTTTCATGAATGCATGAATCAGGGCTTCTCTAACTCGCTTCGGCGCCGCCTTCCCAGCACTCCAGCAGTTTCTCGCGGGAAATGGCCTCTTCCCGGAGGATTTCCAGGACAGGGCCCGCGGCCCGGATCACCGAAGAGGCCTTGCCGACGCTACCACGACCTCCATCGAGGGCAAGGTCAATCTTGCCTTCGAACATTCGGACGGCATCGTGACAATGCACGGCAGGCGGTTCCCCGGCCGGGTTGGCCGACGTCGCCGCCAGCGGACGGCCGAAACGCCTCAAGACCTCCCGCATGAAATCGTGATCAGGCACCCGCCAGCCGACGTCCTCGAGGACCAGCGTCAGCGGCCCCGGCCAAAATCTTGCCGCCAGCCGATCCATGCGCGCGTCCCAGCGCCGCACCCGCCGGCGCACTTCCTCAACATCGGAGACAAGCCGCTGGAGAGGCTTGCCGGGGTCCCCGCCCTTCAGGCGCCGGATTTTTTCAAGCGCCTCCTCGCAAGCGCCGTCGGCAGCCAGGCCGTAAACAGTCTCGGTCGGGATGATGATGACTTCCCCTGCCTCTAGTTTCTGGATGACAGATGGAATATTACTTTTATCAGCGCGAAGAATCCGCATATCGCCGGAGGAACTTCCTGTGAAACTTTCAACGCTCAGGAAAGCCCCAGGGCCCGCATCCCCTTGAGAACGTCGATGGCGCGCTGGAGCACCAAATCATCGTTGCTGGCCGGAATCACCCGCTCCTTGCGTTCCTTTTCAACCTGGGCGGGCAGCGGCGAACTGGCCTTCCCAACGAGGATGGCTTCATTGAACAGGGGCTTCTCGGTGAACTCGACGGGCGCCTCGAAGGGCTTGGAAAAAATGTCCTTCTCCGTCTCGCTCGAAAACTCAAGAACGATGTCCGGCTGCAAGCCTTTCAAAAACAGCTCCGTTCCCTTTGCCAGGCGGACTTTTTCAGTGGCGAAGCGGAGGATTTTGCCGTCGGCCAGCTTCTGGTCGGCGGTCCGGTAGGCGCGGCCCGCCGTGGGTGAGCGGCCAACAATGACGACCTTGCTCTGCTCCTTGAGGACAGCGGCGAGAACCTCGGCCGCGCCTTCGGTCTGTTCGTTCACCAGCACGGCCATCGGCAGCGTGATCCGGTCCTTGATAGCGACTGTCCTGATGCCGGGTTCCTCGCTATGAACGCTTTTCTCCCAGTGAAAAATTTCGACATCAGCCGGCAGATAAAGGGAGGCGATCTTGGCCGCAACCATGTAGTCGTTGCTCTTGACGAAACGCAGGTCCAGAATCAGGCCGGAGATGTGGTCCTTGCTTTCCATTTCGTCAATCACCTGCCAGAGCGTTTCGGGGGCTTTCGAGTCAAAGCGGTTGAAACGAATGTAACCGATGAATGGCTGGATCAGCCCCCTGGCTCCGATCACCGGGCGCAGGTCCTGTTCCTCTTTTTTCAAATCATCGGGCGAGAGGACCTGGACGGCGCTGCCAAACGAATCGAGCATGCCTTCAGAAGCAACCGCATCGAGCTTCTCGGGCGTTACCTGGTTGAGATCGACATACTGCTTTTCCAGGATGCCGCGGATTTCCTTGTAAGTCTGCCTGGAAACAGGGGTTGCCGGTGTTTTTTTCACCTCCTCGGGTTTGGCCTCATTGGTACCCGCAGCAGCCACCGCTTGAACTGCAAGCCCAAATACCAAACAGACTTGGAAAAATTTTTTCATAGGATCGATGGGGCTTTGCCCAAGGAGGAAAGTAGCACTCCTGGGCCTTGAGCGCCAACTCTGAGAGAACCCCTGCCAGAAATCAAAAGAATAATGGCGAATCTTGCGCCCCGCGGTTATAAACACCGCTAGGAATTATAATCGTTTATTTTTGACTCTACCTCCGTCAAACCGTAATTTTCCATCGACCAAAAGGAGATCCCATGGGCGCCCTGATTATGATCGTTGTTGTTGCAATCATCGTTCTGTTCGTCATCTCGATTTTCAACAAGCTTGTCACGCTACGAAACCGGTACAAGAACGCATTTTCGCAGATCGACGTCCAGTTGAAGCGCCGGTATGATCTGATCCCAAACCTGGTGGAGACGGCCAAGGGCTATCTTCAGCATGAGCGAGGCACCCTCGAGGCGGTGATCGCTGCAAGAAACCAGGCTGTCACGGCCAGTCAGGCGGCAGCCGCCAACCCCGGCGATCCTGGTGCGATGAAGGGCTTGATGGGTGCCGAGGCCGGCCTGACCGGTGCGCTCGGCAAACTTTTCGCCTTGGCGGAGGCATACCCCAACCTGAAGGCCAATGAGAACATGATGCAGCTCACCGAAGAACTCACCTCGACCGAAAACAAAATCTCGTTTGCGCGCCAGGCCTATAATGACGCCGTCATGTTTTTTAACACCGCACGGGAAACGTTCCCGAACCTGCTGATTGCCGGTCCGTTCGGTTTCAGCGCCGCACAGCTCTTCGAGATCGATTCGTCGCAGGAGCGCCAGGCGCCCAAAGTGTCGTTTTCCTGACGGAAAACGACACGGTTTGATGTTCAATGTTTAAGGTTTAAGGCGGTGAAGACGGTCAGACTGGCCGCATTCAAAGAGAAAGCCTCCTTAAACATTAAATCTTAAACTTTAAACCAATTGAATGGACTTCTTTGACTATCAGGATGCCGCCCGAAAAAAAACCTCCGCGCTGGTGGTTTTTTTTATCCTGGCCGTCGCGCTGATCGTCCTGTCGGTCTATCTCGTCTGTGCGCTGGTCATTCTGTTCCTGAATCACCAGGGCGAGACGCGCCTTGACCTGTGGCAGCCCCATCTCTTCGTTGGGGTGATGATCGTGACCATGGCGGTCGTTCTGCTCGGCACACTCTGGAAAATTCACGAGCTTCGGGGAGGCGGTGCGGCGGTGGCCGAGCTGCTGGGCGGCAGGCTCATCCCGCAAAACACAACAGACCGGAACGAGCGAAAAGTCCTCAATGTTGTCGAGGAGATGGCGATCGCCTCCGGCATCCGGGTCCCGCCTGTTTATCTGCTCGACGGCGAACCGCGGATCAATGCCTTCGCCGCCGGCTTCTCGACCGCCGACGCCGTCATCGGCGTCACGCGTGGTGCCATTCAAAATCTTTCGCGTGACGAGCTGCAGGGTGTGATCGGGCACGAGTTCAGCCACATCCTCAACGGCGACATGCTGCTCAACATCCGGCTGATGGGATTTCTGCATGGCATCCTCCTGCTGGCGCTGATCGGTTACGGCGTCTCTCGCGGAGCCTCCCGGGTTCGAGGCCGGAACGCCGGCGCAGCGATTCTCCTCGGGCTGGTCATTGGACTTTCACTCATGGCGATCGGCTGGATCGGAGTCTTTTTTGGGCGGCTGATCAAAAGCGCGGTCTCCCGCCAGCGCGAGTTTCTGGCCGATGCCTCCTCGGTGCAGTTCACGCGCAACCCATCCAGCATCACCGGCGCCCTCAAAAAAATCGGGGGCATGACCGGCGGCGCGCAGCTGGAAACCCACAACGCCGAACAGGCGAGCCACCTGTTTTTCGGAAATGGGCTCAAGGCGTCCTTCCTCAACCTCCTTTCGACCCATCCGCCGCTCGAAGAACGGATCCGGCGGTTTGAACCGCAATTTGACGGAAAGTTCCCGGTGTTGCCGGTCGAGGCGGGGCCTGCATTGGGTTTCGATGACTCCGAGGGCTTGGCGGAAGTCATCGCCCCTCAGTTCAGTTCCGGAACGATTCCCTTCCAGCCTGGTCCTGTCGTGGCGCGCGTGGGCAATGTTCAACCCAAACACATCGCCTACGCAGCACAGGTTGTCGCCTCACTTCCGGATCCTCTCCGGAATGCCGTCCGCGATCCGGTTGGAGCTCAGGCCGCCGTCTATTGTCTCTTGCTCGATGAGGACAACGCCGTCTCTCAAAATCAGCGCCAGATGCTTGCTGGTTCAGCGGACCCGGCGGTCGGCGCCGAAACCGAAATGCTGGCCCCTGAGGTCGCGCGGATCAGCCCGGAAGCCCGCCTGCCGCTGGTCGACCTGGCTCTGCCTGCGCTCCGCCATCTTTCCGGCGACCAATACCGGAGCTTTCGCGACAACATCTGCCAACTGGTCGATGCCGACCAGCAGGTCAACTTGTTCGAATTCATGCTCAACCGGATCCTTTTACAGCATCTCGACCCGGTGTTTTTCGGACGGCAAAAGAAAATGACTCAGTATTATGCCTTGGATCCGCTTCGCAAAGAATGCGCAATCCTGCTCTCCGCGCTGGCCTACGTCGGCTCGCCGGAAAGCGAGGGCGCGAGGCAGGCCTTCGACGCCGCGGTCTCACAGCTGGGTTTGCCCCTCGAACTGCTGCCACTCGAACAATGCGACCTGGACTCGATCGACCAGGCACTGGACCGGTTGAACGCGATTTCCATGCCGCTGAAGAAACAGCTTCTCGAAGCTTGCGCCGGCAGCGTCTCGTTCGACGGCCGGGTCACGATCGAGGAGGCCGAGCTCTTCCGCGCTGTGGCCGACGCCCTCGACTGCCCGATGCCGCCGTTCGTCACCCGTGAAGCGTGAGGGATTCCAATCCCTTCGCGCCAATGTCCTTCCGATAATAGCCACCCGGCCAGGTGATTTTTTGGACGGCGGCATAAGCTTTGTCCCGCGCTTCGCGAAGGTCTTTGCCAAGGGCGGTGACGCCGAGAATGCGGCCGCCGCTCGTGAGGATTTTTTTCCCGTCGAGCTTCGTGGCCGCGTGAAATATTTTGACTCCGTTCATGCCATCCACACCGGCAATCCCGCGGATTTCGTCGCCCTTGCGGACATTCCCGGGATAGCCTTCGGCGGCCATGACG
>JAHFSZ010000096.1 GCA_023265515.1 Verrucomicrobiota bacterium | reverse complement strand
TGGTTGCTTGGCGATGAAGGATCGTTTTTTTGGTTTACAGGGTCCACCGCTTATTGAACACTTCAACAAGAACTTATGCTCAATTATTTTTGGGTGGGCGTGGGAAGCGCATTGGGCGGGATGGCTCGCTACTGGCTTTCAGGCCTCGTCGCCCAGCGCATCGGCGAGACGTTCCCGTGGGGAACGATGATGGTGAATATCTCCGGGTCGTTCGTCATTGGACTATTCGCGGCGCTGACCGACCCGGATGGACGATGGCTGGTGAGCCCGGCGGCGCGGCAGTTCGTGATGATCGGAATCTGCGGCGGGTACACGACATTTTCCTCGTTCAGCATCCAGACGCTCAACCTGGCGCGCGACGGAGAATGGCTCTGGGCCGGCGGCAACACCCTGCTTTCCGTTTTCTTCTGCCTTGCAGCCGTCTGGCTGGGGCATGTGTTGGCGATGTCATTCAATAAATAATGAAAGGCTACTTATGGAAGTTCCTCACGACTCCGTTCTGCTGAGAATTTTTTTGGGCGAAAATGACCGTCACGAGCATCAGGCACTCTACGAGGCGATCGTCCTGAAGGCGCGGGAGGTTCATCTGGCCGGGGCCACCGTCCTGCGCGGGCCGATGGGCTTTGGAAAGTCGAGTCACCTGCATACGGCCAAAATCCTGAGGCTTTCGGAGGATCTGCCGATCGTCATTGAGATCGTCGACAGCGAGGAAAAGATACAGTCCTTCCTGCCGGTGCTGGACGGGATGATGGGGAGCGGCCTGATCACGATGGAAAAGGTGAAGGTGCTTCAATACGGCAAAAAATGATTTCGTTTTGCCGGTAGCGATGAGCCGCAAAAACTCTCCCACCCGTTTGCCCTCCTGGCTGAACCGGACGGTGGTCGGGATTGGGCTGGCATCGCTTTTCAGCGACTGGTCCCATGAAATCGCGACGGCGGCGATGCCCGCATTCCTGGCGACGATGGGAGTAGGGGCGGCGTGGCTCGGCTTGATTGAGGGAGTCTCGGACGGGCTGTCGAGCTTCGCGAAGATGGGATCGGGTTTCTACACCGACCGGCTGCGGCGGCGAAAACCGATCGCGGTGGCGGGCTACCTGGTGACGGCTCTCGGAACGGCGGCGTTTGGGCTTGCCTCCGCAGCATGGCACGTACTTGCGGCGCGGTCGCTGGCATGGCTCGGACGCGGCGTGCGCACACCCGTGCGCAAGGCGCTGCTGGCGGGCTCGGTCGATAAAAACGCCTATGGGCGGGCGTTCGGCTTCGAGCGGATGATGGACACCGTGGGCGCGATCGTCGGCCCGGCGTCGGCGGTTCTTCTGCTGGGGTTTTTTCACCACCACTATCCGAGCCTTTTTGCCGCCACGCTGATCCCGGGATTGGTTGCGGTCGGTTTGATGGCGTTCCTCGTTAAGGAGAAACATCGTGAGCCGGTGGCGCACATCAGCTTTGGCGAGAGTCTCCGGGCGCTTCCTAAACCATTTCGAAAGTTTCTAGTCGGCGTCGGGCTTTTCGGCATGGGCGACTTTTCGCACACGATGCTGATCCTGCTGGCGACGCAGAAGCTCGCGCCCCTGCTGGGCCTCCCGGCGGCGGCGAGCGCGGGAATCGGGCTTTATCTCCTGCACAACGTCTTTTATGCGTCATTTTCGTATCTTTCAGGCTGGCTGGCCGATCGCTTCGACAAGACACGCCTTCTTGCGGGAGGGTATCTGCTGGCGGCGTTGATGGCGGGCTGTGTGATCGTCCTGCCGGCGGGCGTCTGGACGTTCGTTGCGGTCTTTGTTTTGGGCGGCATCTACGTGGCCGTGGAGGAGACGCTGGAGGATTCGCTCTGCGCCCAGCTGGTCGGGGAGCGGCACCACGGGATGGCCTTCGGCACGCTGGCCACGGTCAACGGCGTGGGCGACATGATTTCGAGCGCAACAGTCGGGTTTCTTTGGGCGACGCTGGGGACGGCGGTGGCGTTCGGCTTTAGCGGCCTGCTCTTCATTGCCGGGGCGGCGGTGATCCTGACCCTGCGGCCCAAATGAGAAAACGGACGATCCGGGCACAAAAAACCCGGAACACTGTGGCAATGAAAGTCATACGACCGTTGCTGCCTTCCGGCCCTGGCGGGGTTGGTAAGCCTTCAATCCACAGCGTCCGGGGCGATTAAAGTAGGGGGAAGCCGTAGGCCGGTCAATGGAACTTTTTTGTCAACTTTTGAGTCGTCATGGACCGGGTTTTTCCTGAAGATAAGCAGGCATGTCGGACTATAAAGTCATCGCCCTGAAGTACCGGCCGCAGAAGTTCGAGGAAGTGGTCGGCCAGGATCACATCACGCAGACGCTCAAAAACGCCATCGAGCAGGGCCGCATCGCCCACGCCTATCTGCTGGTCGGGCCGCGCGGGACCGGCAAGACGACAACAGCGCGGATTTTTGCCAAGGCGCTCAACTGCCAGGGCTCGGACAAGCCGACGCCAACGCCGTGCGGCAAGTGCAACTCCTGCCTGGAGATCGCGGCGGGCACGTCGATGAGCGTCCTTGAAATCGACGGCGCTTCCAACAACGGCGTCGACCAGGTGCGGGACCTGCGCGAATCGGTCCAGTATTCGCCGGCGGGAGTGCGCTACAAGGTTTACATCATCGACGAGGTCCACATGCTTTCGCCCGCGGCGTTCAACGCCCTCTTGAAAACACTCGAGGAGCCGCCGGCCCACGTGAAGTTCATTTTTGCCACGACCGAGCCGCAGAAAGTTCTGCCGACCATCCTCTCTCGATGCCAGCGTTTCGATTTCCACCGGATCCCTCAGGGCCTGATCGTGACTCATCTTGAATCGATCGCGAAGGCCGAAAAGATCGAGGTTTCGCGCAACGCGCTCGCCGCGGTCGCGCGGGGCGCCGAGGGCGGCATGCGCGACGCCGAGTCGGCGCTCGACCAATTGATCGCTTTTTGCGGTGGCAAGATTGGCGAAGAGGACGTGCTTTCCATTTTCGGGCTCGTGTCGGTCGACCAGCTGCATGGCATGGTGGAGGCGCTCTTTGCGGGGGAGACAAAGCTTGCAATCGAAAAGCTCGACTCGATCGCAACCCAGGGCAAGGACCTGATCCGGTTGCTGACCGAGTTGATGGGGGCCTTGCGCAACATTCTGGTTGTTCAGGCGGGTGTTACGCCCACGGAGCACACACGGGAAGAGCAGGAGTGGTTCAAGAAAATGGCGGGACGGATCGAGGGGCCGCGCCTTCTGAGGATGGTGGATATTCTGGCGGAGGCGGATGCGCAGATGCGCTACGCTCTTTCCAAAAGAATCTTTTTTGAAATCGCACTGATCAAGTCGGTTCAGGCGCTCTCCGAGGTGTCACTCGACGAGGTGATTCGCAAGCTCAATTCGATCGAAGCGGGCAAGGGCGGTTCCGGCAACCTGGGGCGTGCCGCCGTGGAACCGGCTTCGGAACGACAAAGTGAGCCGCCGCGCTCGGCCCAGTCCGTCCTGGAGCGTCCCGTTCCCAGGGCGGAGCCGCCCCGGGTCGCGCCCATCGCGCCGGCCAAGCCGGCCCGCGACCCTGAAATGGAAAAGCTCTGGGACGACCT
>JAHFSZ010000077.1:4856-8247 GCA_023265515.1 Verrucomicrobiota bacterium | reverse complement strand
GAAGGGCGGTACCGCCTCCGGCAATGCGAGGCGCGGGTGGTGCTTCTCAATCCGAGGGCGACGCTGAAGCGGGGCTACTCCATGACTTTTGATCGTGCAACCGGCCGGTTGATCAAGTCGGCCGCCGGCATTTCCACTGGAACGGTTCTACGAACCGAACTTCACGACGGCGCCCTCGAGAGCGAAGTCCGCCGTCCCACCAAACCGTAGCCCCTCTGGCTGTTTTAAGAAATAAAAGTCTCGCGAACAGAAGCAAGGAGTGCAAGGCGTGACGACTGAGAACGAGGGAGTCCGGCGGCTGCCGGATGACCGTAGCGCAACCGAGGAGCAACGCCGCAATCCGACGCTTATGTTCGCGAGACTACTCTGGTTTCTTCGGCTTGACCTGCGACGCCAAATACTTGCCCAGCCGCTCGAGAGCCGGGGAATGGTCCATCTTGTCGAGATGGACATTGAGCAGGGTGAAACTGTCGGTATTTTTGAGCGCCGCATCGAGGGCGTTCTCCAGGTCGCGCGCGGTTTTGACCACATGACCCTGGCCTTTTCCGAGGAGCTGGTTGATCTGGTGGTAATTCCACTCGGTGACGTCGTTGAACGGACCGTCGAGGATGAACCGCTCGGTCGTGTAGCCGTGGTTGTTGAGGACGATGACGATCGGGTTCAGGCCGAGCCGGACGACGGTCGAGAGCTCCTGGCCGGTCATCTGGAAAGCCCCGTCGCCGACGAAGACCACCGGCCGGCGACTTGGGTTGGCGATCTGGGCGCCAAGACCCGCGGGCACACCAAAGCCCATCGACGTGTAGTAGGCGGGGGCAAGAAACTCCGTCCGTTTGTGGATGACCAGATCGGTCGCGCCGAACATGCAATCGCCCACATCGCAAACGACCACCATGTCGTCGGTCAGGAAATCGTTCATCCGCTCAAAGAGCCGCGTCACCGTCATCGGCGCATCCTCGCCGTTCGTAGTTCGTGGTTCGTGGTTCGGCTGGTTTTTATGATTCACGATCCACGATCCACGATCCACTTTTTTGATGTCGGCCTTGAGCAGGGCGTGGACAAAGTCGGCCAGCTCGATGGCATCGTAGTGATGGTGCCGGATCTGAACCTTGTCCGAGGTGACCTCGATGGCGCGGGACCGCTCCAGCTTGGCGGTGAAAATGCCCAGGTTGATGTCGGTGAGAAACGTCCCGAGCATGATCACGCAGTCGGAACCCTCGATCCGATCGCGGATCTCCTTGCGGCCCATCGCGCCCTCGTAGATGCCGATGTAGAGCGGATGCTTCTCGCTGATCACCGACTTTCCGAGAATGGTGGCGGCCACCGGGATTTGCGTTTTTTCGACGAATCGGACCAGTTCCTTTTGCAACCCGAACCGATGGATCTCGACGTCGGCCAGGATGACGGGGCTCTTGCTCTGGTTGATCATCGCGACGGCCTCGGCCAACGCCTCCTTGAGGATGGCGGGATCGGTCTTCGGCTCCTGGGTGATCGAGTGGTGAAGATGCTTGGGCCGGACGTCGACCATGTCGCGCGGAATTTCGATGTAGACGGGTAATTTCTGCCGCCAGCAAGCCTCAAGCACCCGGTCGATTTCATGCAAAGCGGTCCGGTCGTCATCCAGGACCGTGCTGGCGCACGTGATGTGCTGAAAGATCTCGAACTGCGTGGTGAACGTGCGGACCTTATGGTGGAGCATCGGATCCTTGTGCCGCTCCTGGATGCCGGGCGAGCCGGTGATCATCACCACGGGCGACTTCTCGGCGTAGGCTCCGGCGATCGGGTTGACCACATTCAACCCCCCGACGCAGTAGGTGACGCAGAGCGCGCCCATCCCGTTGACCCGGGCGTAGGCGTCGGCCGCGAATCCGGCGCAGTTTTCGGCCGTCGTCCCAATGACTTCGATGGGGCTGTTTTGAAGCTGCTCATAGAAGGCCAGGACGTAGTCGCCCGGCACGCCAAAGACATGGCGGACCTTGTAGTCCTGCAGGCGCCGGATCAGGTACTGGCCGATGGTCGGTTGGTTGCTCACGGTTAATTTCTAATTTCTAATCTCTCATTTCGAACCATTCTCTCATCGATTGATCCCATTAGAAATTCGAAATCAGAAATAAGAAATCAGCTACGCATCATGGACGAGGTGCTGGAGCCTCGGATCCGTGGCTTGAATGATAGTGCTGACGTTTTTCTGGTTGAAGCCTTTGTAGCCTTCGGTGCGCTGGAGATTTTCCAGGTGGCTGCCGATCGCCCCTTCCCGGCTGTAACACTGGCGCTGCTCCTGCGTGATCTTGCCCTGCTCCAGGAGCGCCTGGAGCCGACGTTCCTCCACGGGCCACATCTCGCCCTTGCTGAACGCTTGCTTCAAGTATGAAAAATCGCTGAAAGGCTCCATCATTCGAAGGCCCGCGGATTCGAGGTAGTTGCGCATGCTTGCGAAATCGAACTGCGCCTCCAGGTGATGCATCCCCGCCTGGAGCATCGACTCGCCGTGCAACGCGCACCAGAGGCCGATGGTGCCGAGCTTCTGCGTGGGCGGCAGGGCTGTCGAGGCGAAATCCACCGAGGTGTCCTCGGGAGTCAGGTCCAGATCGGCAAAGATGATGATCCCGCACGCCGGTTGTTCGACGATCTGCGCCCCCCAGCCGGCTTCGGCCCCGGCGTAGTAGCGCTCGCGCAGCTTGAAGCCAAGCACCTTGAAGATGTGGACCAGGATGGGGAAAAAAGTGCGGCTGCTCCGGTAGGTGTGATGGTCGTGGTTGGCCCAGCCGAGGCCGAGCTGGTCCTGGCGGAGTTTCTGGACGCAGGCGGCGGTATTGCGCTTCTGCCAGTAAGCGCGCTCGCACTCAAAGACGATGTGGCAGGCCAGGTCAGGGCCGAGATCCTGGGCGAGCTTCTGCGCGAGCTGGAACGTGGCGCGCATGCCGGTCTGGTCGTCCTCAAACTTTCGCTGGCGCGTCATCCATGCCTCGCGTGCCACAAGATAGGCGACCGGGTCGGAATGTGACTGAGGCAGGTAGCCCCGGTAGCCGCGCCGCTCGGTGATCAACAGCTCGCAGTCGCCATGGCGCAATCGGGCGATGCGGTAGCCGGAACGGACCGCGCCCTCGACCGGCAGGCTCAACTGGTGCGAAATCAGGAAATCGCCGATCGATTCGACTTTGATCGCGGCGCTCGGCTCGGAAACGTTGGTGCTGAGGATCACCCGTGGAAAGCAGGCGTGCGGATGCCAGTAGACCGTCTCGCCCTGCGAAGCCTCAACGTTTTCGATCCGGAACCCGAACTCCAACTCAAGCTGGTCGGATTCGACGTCCTGCTGGGGGATGATCAAGTGGTCGACCCAGTTCGAGAAGACCGTGCTGGTTTCATCCCGCATCCTTCGGGACAACTGGGACGC
>JAHFSZ010000077.1:0-4756 GCA_023265515.1 Verrucomicrobiota bacterium | reverse complement strand
TAGTTATCAATTTGAGCTCTTTGGACCTTGCCGCTGTAGTCGACATAAATCGTCTTCCACTCACTGAAGGAATCGATCGCGGCCTGGCCGGCCTCGCGGTGCCCGTTGCCGGTGCCGCGCGTGCCGCCGAACGGAAGCTGAACTTCCGCCCCGGTCGTCCCGGCATTCACGTAAACAATTCCCGTGGTGATGTCCCGCATCGCGCGGTAGGCCTTGTTGATGTCCTGGGTGAAGATCGCCGAACTCAGGCCATACGCGGTGTCGTTGTTGACCCGAACCGCCTCGTCGAGGTCCTTCACGGAAATAATCGCCACAACCGGCCCGAAGATTTCCTCCTGCGCGATGCGCATTTTTGGCTTCACGTTGTCGAAAACGGTCGGTTCATAAAAGTATCCATACTTATATTCTCCGTCGCTTCGGATGCGGCCGCCGCACATCAGTTTGGCGCCCTCGCGCTGGCCGATCTTCACGTAGCGGTGGATGCGCGCCAATTGCCCGGCGTTGACAACGGGCCCGACATCGGTTTTCGGGTGGAGGCCGTCCCCGAGCCGCAGTTTTTTCGCCCGCTCGACCAGCCGCGAGACCAGCTTCGATTTCACCCGCTGATGGACGAGAACACGGCTGCAGGCGGTGCAGCGCTGGCCGGTCGTGCCGAAGGCGGCCCAGAGGATTGCATCGACTGCCAGGTCGAGATCGCCGTCATCCATGACGATGATCGCGTTCTTGCCGCCCATTTCCAGGCTGACGCGTTTGCCGAGGGACGTGGCCGTGGTCGCGATTTTCCGGCCGACGGCCGTCGATCCTGTGAACGAGATCAGGTCGACGTCCGGATCCTTGATCAGGGCGTTGCCGACTTTTTCCCCGGGCGCCAAGACCAGGTTCACGACGCCGGGCGGAAATCCAACCTCATCCATCAGCTGGATGATTTTTGCGGCGGCGATCGACGTGTACGAAGAGGGCTTCAGGACGACCGTATTGCCGAGGACGAGCGCCGGCATCATTTTCCAACATGGAATGGCCGTCGGGAAATTCCACGGAGTGATCAGGGCGCAGACGCCCACCGGTTCGCGCACAGCCATGGCGGACTTGTTGGCAAGCTCGGAAGGGACCTGGTGGCCGAAGAGTCTGCGGCCTTCGCCGGCCATGTAATAGGTGATGTCGATCGACTCCTGGACGTCGCCGGCGCCTTCCTTGAGGACTTTGCCCATCTCCTGCGTGACGATCCGGCTGAGCTCGCTCTTGTGTTCCTCGAGCAGGCGGCCGAGGCGAAGCAGGTACTCGGCCCGCTTGGGCGCGGGCTTGAGCCTCCATCCCGCGAGGGCCTTGCGCGCGGATTTGACCGCCATCTGCACTTCGCGGGAGCCGGCTTCGAAGCATTTGCCGATCACTTCGCCGGTGGCCGGGTTCGTGCTGGAAAACGTCTGCCGGGTTTTGACCCACCTGCCGTTGATGTAATTTTTGTAGTTCATGGCGTGCCTCGATTATTTTCTGGATGGATGGACTTGTCCGCCGGAGGCGGATTCGACTTCGGAGAGCACCCGGTCGATGATGTCGACCCCGATCTGCGCCTCACGCTCGCTCAACGTCAATGGCGGCACGATCCGGAAACCGGTGAAGCCGCAGCCGATCAGCAGGAGGCCGTTTTGGAAAGCGCGCTCGACGACGCGATCGCGCTCCGCCGTGGCCGGTTCCAGGGTGCGGCGGTTATGGACCAATTCGACCGCCAGCATCAGCCCCTTGCCCCTGACATCACCGATGAGTGGATGATGTTCGGCGAGGGCCTTGAGCCTTTCCGTGAGAAAGGCTCCGACTCGGGCGCAGTTGTCGAGGACCCCGTTTTTGAGTTCATTCAGGACGGCCAGCGACGCGACACAAGCCACAGGGTTGCCGCCGAAGGTGGATGTGTGCGCGCCAGCCGTCCAATCCATGATGTGGCTCCGGGCGATCGTCGCGCCCAGGGGCAGGCCGTTGGCGATACCCTTGGCAAGCGTGATGATGTCCGGCTCCACGCCGTAGTGTTCCATGCAAAAGTATTTTCCGGTCCTGCCCATACCCGACTGGACCTCGTCGGCGATCAGCAGGATTCCGTGCTTGTCGCAGATTTTCCGGATCCGCTTCATGTGTTCGGGCGGCATTACCAGGTAGCCGCCTTCGCCCTGGATAGGTTCAAGGACGATGGCAGCGACGTCGGAGGGGGGGATCATCCGCTGGAAAAGGACGTTTTCGAGGAAGTCGATCGAATCGAGGTCTCGATGGTGATACTCGTCGGGGAAGGGGATATGCGTGACGCCGCCAAGCATTGGTCCGAAACCCTGGCGCTGAACGGCGCGGCTGGAAGTGAGCGACAGCGAGCCGAGGGAACGGCCGTGGAACGATCCGAGAAAGGCGATCAAATGATACCGGTTGGTGTGATAACGGGCGAGCTTGATCGCACACTCAACCGCCTCAGTGCCGGAGTTGGAGAGGAACACCTTCTTGGGCCCATCGCCTGGCGCGAGCTTCGCAAGCCGTTCGCAAAGCAGGCCGTAAGGCTCATAGTAAAAATCCGCGGCCGAGTAGTGGGCCAGTTTTTTCATTTGCGCGGCCACCGCCTCATTGACGCGCGGGTGGTTGTGGCCGAGGAGGTTGACGGCGATGCCGGCGGCAAAATCCAAAAAACAATTACCGTCCGGGTCCCAGATGAAGCAGCCTTCGCCGTGATCGGCGACGAACGGGTAGCCTTTTGTGTGGGAGCCGGAGACGAAGTTTCTCTCCCGCTCCAGGACTTCCCGGGCCTTGGGCCCCGGCAGAGGACCCGAAACTTTCGGAGCCAGGCCTTCCGATGATTGGACTTTCGTCATCATAAGATTCACCCGGCTGCTGCCGGGCCGGCCACAACGACGGCGATCGGAACTCCCTCAAAACCCTGGAAATAAACTAGCCCAGGAATGGGTAAATGACAACCTGTGAGATCAGCAAGCGTCCTGACGGATATGCAAGAACGAACGCAGCCGCGTTAAAGGCCGTGCAAGCGCATCGGGACCACGGACCAGTTGGTGCGAGGCAGCTGGTCCTCCTTACAAAACGCCTTGACGACTTTTCCATTCTCGACGAGCGCGACGGCCACCATGCCTGACTTCGCGTCTGTGTTGCCCACCTCCAGATGTGTACCCATCTTGAATTTGCCGATCACCTTGTAAGGAGGATTGCGATCGTACGCCGTCGCGTCGCGATCCAACTTCACACCGCGGGAGTGCCCTCCAAAGAGGGGATCCTGGAGGATTTCAAGCTCGGCTTGCATCTCGACCTGCTCCTCGGCGTTTGCCTTGTGGGGAGGCTGGGGGATCGACGAGAAACTGAAGTTTCCAGGCATGTCCGGAGTCAGGTCCGGATTGTTGCACATCGCCTTAATCACCTGCTTCGTGGGGTCCGTGTATTGGACCTTGTACTTGGAATGATTCGGATCGGGTGTCTCTTTCGAAGCCAGAATCTCCAATTCGCTTCCCGCTTTGAAGGTGCCGATCCGCTTGGACGGTTCCTGCAAGTCGTAGGCCGGTACATCCTTGGAGAGCACCAGGTGGATAGGCTGGTTGGGCAGCATCCATCCTTCGGTGGACATCCGCGCGTTGAGACCGGCCAGGGGATTGTCCGCTGTTGGAGCGGCCGCCGCTTCCGATTTGCCGGCCACTGCGACTGGAGATAGATGCTTCATCGACTCGGGGACTGCCACACGAATCACCAACGCGACAACCAACAGAATTGCTGCGTAGGCAAGCCGCTTGCGCCCATAGAGATGGAAAAAGTCGAGAGGGCGGCGCAAGAGCATGTAAACGAACGTAAGCAGGGAAATCAACCAGCGAATGCCCGCCTTGGTGATTTCCGGATCGGTTGACGTCGCGGTCGTTCCCTCCTGTCCGGTGAAAGTCTGGGCGAACGAAAGGGCTGGTAACGCGTCGCGGACCAACGAATAGGTGATGAAAATCATGAAGATCCACCATGCGACGGTACTGCCGCACCAGAGAGCCAGCGCCAGGCCGATGCAAAGGACACCGACAACGATCATCACGATGATCGCCGTGCGCAATGCGACGAAATCGAATGAAGTCAGAGCGGGCATCCGCCGAAGCACCTCGGCTTCCCCGATGCGATCAAGGACCGTCAGAAGGACAGCGCCCCAGACGATGATCGCGATTGCCATCAGCGTGTATAACGCGCAGATCACCATGATGCCGATTGGCCGGTCCATGAACGGACGTTAAACTATTCAACGGAGGTAGCGGTGACAAATCAAATCCGCTTTTTTCGGTGGCAACCTGGCGGTCGTACATCAGAACGAACGTAGCTGTGTTAAGCCGCACCGAGTTCAAGAAGTTTACCCGCTATGTATTGGGCAGGTTTACCTCGCCATCTGTCTGGCGGGCTTCGACCAGTTTCAGAAGTGAAATAGGTGGCACAGGCCATGCTATTGGTTGCCAGTTGCCTATTAGATGATCCCAAAAAAGACGATCAAAGAATCGAGTTTTTCAACAGCCTCCCAAAGGTTTCACCGTCCAGTTTCAGGGGAGAACGTCAAGATCAAATTTCGAGATTTAGTCAGCTTTCGTTAAAATCTGGCGCAGTTTAGCAACATTCCTTTCGATCACCGCCTTGACAGCCTTTTCAAGATCCTTATCGCTCGGGGTAATATCTAGGTTGTAAAATAACTCCAAATTCTTGGCTTTAGATATGGGGTAGCTTTTTGTACGCCGATTCAAAACAGGTGAGTTTGTAATAAATA
>JAHFSZ010000030.1:15979-28365 GCA_023265515.1 Verrucomicrobiota bacterium | reverse complement strand
CGCCAAGAATCCCAAGAATTATAAGGAACTCGTCGATCTCTCCGGCCAGGATATGGCCCCCACGGCGTGGATTGATGGGAAGTTGCTGGTGGATTTTGGGGAGGAAGAGCTTGAGGCGTTTCTGAAGAAAGAGGGATACCTCTCGAAATGAAAAATCCATTCCTCCTTCTGCTGCTTCTGCTTCTTGGACAATCGTCTGGACTGTCCGCGGAACCGGCGGACTTGCACCCGGACCTGACTCTGCACAAGGGAAATTGGAAGCTGGAGATTGTCTACCGGCAGAAAGGCACAAAAAACGAGAGTCAGCGCGGCCGTCTCTTTTACAAAAACCAGGAGTTTGAGTCTGAGACCGTTGGAGAGGAGACAAAAACCGACCTCGGTTTGATGAAATTTTACGGCAAGAACGCCAAACAGCCTTTTCTTCCGGCCGGCTGGAACTTTGCGGACCACAAAAAACAGATCCCATCGACCGCTCTGGTGGGTTGTTCGGGAAGCGGCATCGACATCACAGGTGACCTGGCCGGCGAAGACATCCAGGCCATCGTCAAGGCTGTGGCGAAGGAGACCTCCGGCAAGATCATCGGTATTCAGCAATTCAAGCCGAATTCGGCGGAGGTAACGACGGGAGTGGGCGGGGCGGGAATGACGTTCAATCTCGAGAAGAAGGATGGGGTATGGGTGGTGATCCAAAGCGGTCACTGGGTGGCGTGAGGCGCGAAAACCCTACGGTACGCCGACGACAAAAAACCGGAAGTGCCCATCGCCCTCAACTTTTGCCTCCTGCATCGCCGCGGGGAGCAGGAAAAAATCGCCTTCCTTCATCGTCTGGCTGCCGATCCTGCCCTGGCCTTCCAGGACATAGATGAGCTTGAAGTTTTCGAGCGCGATGAGCTCGCAGGATAATCCGGTCTGGAGCGCCACCACAAATTCGGGGCAGAGAACCAGCGTGCCGGTCGCATGGTTGATAAGGCTGGGTTGGGGTTCGAAGTCGTTGAAGTCGATCGACTCCAACGATTCGCGGACATGCAGATCGCGGGGCTTGCCATCGAGTCCAACGCGGCCCCAGTCGAAGACGCGGTAGGTCGTGTCCGAGTTTTGCTGGATTTCGAGGATCAGGAGCCCGCCGCCAATGGCGTGAATCCGGCCGGACGGGATGAAAATGTAGTCGCCGGTCTGGACTGAAAAGGCATGGACCAGCGGCTCGAGCTTATGAGTTTTGAGTGCTTGCTCGAAGACCTGCCGTGTGACGCCCTTCTTGAGCCCGACCATCAGCGAGGCGCCGGGATCGGCCTTCAGGATGAACCAGGATTCGGTTTTTGGCTCGCCGTGCAGGCGCGCGGCGACGCCTGGCGGCGGGTGGACCTGGAGCGAGAGCCGCTCGCGGCAGTCGAGGAGCTTGACCAAAAGGGGAAAGGGTTTTTTCGGATTGAAGCACTCGCCCATCAGTTCGCGGCCGTGGTTTTCCATCATCCAGCGGAGAGTCTTGCCGGCGAAGTGACCCTGCGCCACCACGCTTTGGTCCTGAGGACGGTCGACCAGCTCCCACGATTCACCGATTTTTTTCCCGGCGGGCAAATGGCGGCCGCCCCAGCCTTCGAGCGTTGATCCACCCCAGGGTCGCTCCTTGAAGAGCGGAGTGAATGGGATGGGGGACCAGTTCATGGTGTAGCTTTCGGCGATCAGCTTTCGGCGATCGGCTCAGAATCGTCAACTTTATTCACGGTCGCCTTTGGAAGAAGTGGCTTTTAGCCGAAAGCCGTCCGCTGACAGCCCGTTATTCGTTTGACCTTGCCTCGCGCTGCCCGTATGTAGAACGGCGGTCCTGGGGCTCCATTCCGGGGTGGGATAGGCGGGTGGAATGGGTTTTTTTCGCGCCGGGGTCCTTCAAATCATCCTGCCTCGGAAGGGACGATAGGTCATGGCGAAGGTCGTTTTGGAGAACGTCGGCAAGACGTTCAAGGACAACAAGGGCAATCTGGTCAAGGCCGTCGACGACGTCAATCTGACCATCGACGATGAAGAATTCATGGTGTTTGTCGGTCCCTCCGGCTGCGGCAAATCGACGACGCTGCGGATGATCGCCGGACTCGAGGAGATCACCGGGGGCACCATCCTCATCGACGGGAAGGTGATCAACAACGTTCCTCCGAAAGACCGCGACATCGCCATGGTCTTCCAGAACTACGCCCTCTACCCGCACATGTCGGTTTACAAGAACATGGCGTTTGGTCTTCAGCTTCGAAAATATCCGAAACAGGAAATCGAGAAGCGGGTCATGGAGGCCGCGGAGATCCTCGGCATCAACAATCTGCTCGAGCGCAAGCCCAAGGAGCTCTCCGGCGGCCAGCGCCAGCGCGTGGCGGTTGGGCGCGCGATTGTCCGCAAGCCGAAAGCATTTCTTTTCGATGAGCCGCTTTCCAATCTCGATGCAAAGATGCGCGTCCAAATGCGCACCGAGATCAGCAAGCTCCACACGCGGCTTTCCGCCACGATGATCTACGTGACGCACGACCAGGTCGAGGCCATGACCATGGGCGACCGGATCTGCGTTATCAACGATGGGAAGGTCCAGCAGGTTGCCGAGCCGCTGGAGATCTACAATGAGCCGAAGAACCGTTTTGTTGCCGGGTTCATTGGCAGTCCGCAGATGAATTTCATACGCGGCGCGCTCAAGACCGAAGGCGGAAAAATTCTCTTTGTCGAACGCCAGGGCAAGGGCGGCGTGCCCCTTCGTCTGGAGGTGGAGGAACCGAAGGCGTCCCGGCTGCAGTCTCACCTCGGCAAGGAAGTCATCTTCGGCATCCGGCCGGAGGACATTCAAGACAAGTTGTTTGTTTCTGCGGATGCCACGCCTGGACGCGTCACGCAGGCGATCACCGAAGTCGTCGAGCCGATGGGCGCGGAAGTTTATCTTTATCTCAACAGCTCGTCGCATTCGTTTGTCGCGCGCGTGCCGACTCACGAGAAGAGCGAGGTGAACCTGAGGATGGACCTCGTCTTCAACATGAAGCGGGCGCATTTCTTCGACGTCAATACCGAGGAAAAGATCGTTTAACCTCCAACGTCCGGCGTATTTTCCTTCGTAATCTCCCGGGCCGTCGTGGTAAAAACAGGCGGGATTATGTGGAAGAACATCATTCTTGACTGGTCCGGCACGGTGGTCGATGACCTGTCCTTTGTCTGGGAAAGCACCAACCATGTGCTGGCCCATTTTGGGAGGCCGGAGATGACCCGGCAGACGTTTCGGGAGCGCTTCAACCTGCCGTGGATTCACTTTTACGAAGAGAATCTGTCCGGGATCGACCGCGAGGAGTTGAACCGCGTTTTCTGGACGAAGATGCAGGAGGCACAAGCCAGAATTCCGCTTTTTCCGGATGCCATGGATTTTTTTCTTTTCTGCCGCGGCCAGCACCTGCCGGTCTTCATCTTGAGCACGGTGGATCCGGAGAGCTTCTGGGGCCAGTCGAACCGGCTGGGCGTCACGCCGCTCATCGACAAAGCCTATGTCGGAGTCGAGGATAAGCGCGAAGCGATCGACGGGCTTCTCGAGGAGAACCAGCTTGACCCATCTGAGACGATGATGGTCGGTGACATGGTTCACGACATCGAGGCGGCGCGACGGGCTGGTGTGACGGCGTGCGCCATGCTCTCGGGATTCGACCCGTACCCGAAGCTGATGAAGGCCGGGCCCGATCTGATCCTGCGCGACCTGTCCGAACTGCGCGTGGTTCTGCGTTCCCAGCGGATGCGAGTGGAAGGGATAAAACCATGAACGACCGGATTTTTATCGAAGATCTGAAGGTCCGTGTTCGGATTGGCGTCAATCCGGCCGAGCGCCGCAAGCCTCAAACAGTCCTGATCTGCGTCGAGATCCCGCGCTCGCTCCAGAAGGTGTCCCGGACGGACCGGATTGAGGAGACGGTCAGCTATTGGGATGTGTCCAAAGCGGTTGACAGGATCGCCAGGGCCCGGCCGAGGCGGCTGATTGAGCGTTTGGCAGGGGAAATCGGCCGGGAATTGATCAAGATTTTCCACGTGAAAAGAGTGAAAGTTTTGGTCAAGAAGTTTATAGTAAAAGAGGCGCGTTACGTCGGCGTTCAAGTGACGAGCGCGTCATAAACCTGAGCCTTTTTGCTCGGCTCGCCTCCAACAGAGCTTCCAACCAAAATGCACGGAAGAGAAGATGTCGATCTGACGCTCTACAATCCGCGGCACGACGAGCCTTTCGCGTTGAACGGGCGGTACCGGCTCGACGCGATTGTCGGCCACGGCGGGATGGGCAAGGTGTTTCAGGCGACGGACCTGGTCCTCAACCGGCAGGTGGTCGTCAAAATCCTTCTTTCTGAATATGTCCAGGAAAAGACTTTCATCGAGCGCTTCACGCGCGAGGCCAAGATTCTCAGTTCCATCAATCATCCCCACCTGCTGGTGATTTACGACTACGGCATCTACGCCCAAAAGACGCCGTACATTGTCACCGAATATGTGGAAGGACAGAGCCTCGCCCAGATCATCACGGCGGAGGGCCGGCTTCAGGTGAAGCGCGCCGTGAACCTCATCTCGCAAATCCTCGATGCGCTTGCGGCCACGCACGCGCAAGGCGTCATCCATCGCGACTTGAAATCAGAAAATATTCTTGTGGGCGGGGCGGCGAACGCCGAATGGGTCAAGGTCATTGATTTCGGGCTCGCCTATCAGATGAAGCCGCGGCCCGTCTCGGATCACGGATCACGGATCACAGGCTCGGGACTCTTCGTCGGCACGCTTGCCTACATGCCGCCCGAGCAGTTCATGAATGAGAACATCGACGCACGGACCGATCTTTATTCCGTCGGCATCCTCCTGTGGGAGATGCTGGTCGGCCAGGTCCCTTTCGCGGCGCCAACGCTGGAGCGATTTTATGCCAAACACAGCACCGAACCCGTGCCGCCCTTTTCGTCGATCAGCCCGCCCCTGCCGCCGCAAGCGATGGGCCTGGAACCGGTGATTCAGAAGGTGCTTGCGAAAAGACCGAAGGACCGGTGGAAGGATGCAACCGAGTTCAAAGTGGCGCTCCGGAAGGCCGAGGAGAAGACGATCCGCGAGTCGGTCCCCTATGAAGCCTATAACATCAAAACCGAGCGCGTGCCCACCGACCGCATCCCTTATCCGACCACGGACCGGGACCGGCTGCGCCCGCAAGAAGAGCCGCTGGCAATCCACAAGGCCAAAGGCAAGACGAGCTTCAAGATCAAGGCGGTGACGGAGGAAACGGCGTCGTCCCTCTCATTGAAGGCGCTGTTCCTGAGGACGTTCCAGTCGCTTCGGAAAACCGCAACGTTGATGATCTCCGTCGTGGGTTATTTCGTGGTATTGGGAATCGTGAGTTTCACCGTCTATGTCAGCTATCCGAAGATCAAAGGCATCCTCTATCCGCCGCCCCATGTCTCCTTGAGCGTGACCGGCATCAAGCAGGAGGGGGATGCGGTCACGGCGCTGCTGGCAGGGGACACGGAGTTCTGTGCCGGGCTCCGGAGGCTGACGCTTGAAACGACGCTCGTGGAGACGAACCACCGGACTTTTCCACTTCGCGCCGATCCCGGCTATTTGAGCAAGACCTCCGATGGGAGTTACGGCGATGTGGTCGAGATCAGCGTTCGCTCGCAGAACGAGCCGGTCTCACACACAGCCTATCTTCCGCTGGACGTTTTTCTCGGCAAGGACCATGCTCAAAAATTCTGTTTCCGTGTCCGGATCATTGATGGAGACGGGAACATCATGCGGACCCTTTTCACGGGCCCACAGCAGCTTTCTCCCGAACCTTCCTCGGTCGCGCCGGTTCCCTCCACCAATTCGCCCGTTTCGTCTCCCTGATGTCGTGACACGGCGACCGGCAGCCAAGCTTTCCCGAGAATTGCTAGAGGTTTTCCCGCGTCCCCGCGTCTCTCCATCTCCGCGTCGGCATTACGTGAGAGGTTCATCCAGTGAGAGATTACTTTACGAGCGACTGGGCCCTGGCAAGAAGAACCGGATCCCGGACGTCGATCCAGTAGCCTTCGATTCTCATCCCAAACACACGGCCGGTGTCGCGGGCCAGCGTTCGGATGGCATCGGTAAGTTCGTACTCGCCGCGGACCGACTTCTTCAGACGGGCGATATGCGGAAACAGCTCCGCGGCGAAGGCGTAAAGGCCCGCGTTATACCACGGCTTGAATCCAGGAACCGCTGTGAGTTTTTGCAGTTCCTCGGACGACGGCTTTTCGACCAGCTCCTTGAGCCGGAACTCCTCATCGAAAATCAGCGCGCCGCCCTTGGTCACATCCTCGCCGAGGTTGACCGTCAGGATGCCGGCGCAGTCCTTGTGTTTTTGAAATTCCTGGATGACACGTGAGTAGGTCGGCGGCTCGACGAGAATGTCCCCGTAAATCAGAAGAAAAGGCTCGGACCCTGTGAATGGATGGCCGAGCTCGACCACTCTGCCCGTCCCATCCTGCGTGGGTTGTCGGATGTACCGGATCCGGCAGCCGAAAGCGGAGCCGTCGCCAAAATGCCGCTCGACCGCCTCGGCCTTATAGCCGGTGATGATCAGAACGTCGTGAACGCCGGATGCCGACAGATGGTGGACGATCCGCTCCAGAACAGGGACCCCATTGACCGGCAGCATCGGCTTGGGCAGGTCGGAGGTGAGATTTCCCATCCGCGTTCCCTTGCCCGCCGCCAATATAATTGCTTTTTGGATGCCGCTCATTTTCTCGGATTGTTTAAGGTTTAATGTCTAAAGTTTAAGGTTGTCATTCAATATCAACATTAAACATTAAACAGGAGCCGGCAGACGGATTCAAAATCGGATAAATCCTTGAGAACAAGATCGGGTTGGAGAGCCGATAGCTGCTGGATGGAATACCGGCCCGTGGCCACCGCCAGAGTCTTGCAGCCAAGCGCCTTGCCGCAATGAATGTCGTGAGCGGTGTCGCCGATCAACCAGGTGTGGCCGATCACAAAGTCCCGTTTCAAATGATCGCGTGCGCGCTCAAGCGCAATCGGCCCGAGCTTGTTCCGGTCGATGTCGTCGTCGCCGAATGCGCCGAACTCGAAATATTTCCAAAGGCCGTAATGCGAAAGCTTGATTTCAGCGCCTCGGCGCATGTTGCCAGTCAGAATGGCGTTATGGATCTGCGGATGTTCGTGCGCGTAGTTGAGCAGTTTTTCAACGCCGGGAAGAACGCCGCCATGGTGCTTGGACATCTCCCCGGGCAGCCCGGCAAGATAGCACTCGATGAATGCAGGCTCGGAGCCGGGCTCCAGGTGAAAATGTTCGACGATCGTGCGCACGATGGCCCGGTCGGTCCGCCCGGCAATCTCGATCTCGTTCAGGTCGCCGATGACGCCGAAGTCGTTCAACAGCGCCTGCCGGAGCGCCTCCTCGCCCGCGCCCCCGGACCAGATCAGCGTGCAGTCAATGTCCCAAAGAAGTAAAACGGGGTGCATGGGGCGAGATCCTTCGACTCCGCTGCGCTGCGCTCAGGATGACGACGGTTCCATCCGTCGTCACATTCCCATAATGTGATACCCACAATCGACGTGCAAAACTTCGCCCGTAATCGCGGTGGAAAAATCGCTTGCCAAAAAGATGCCCGTTTCGCCGAGCTCGCGGGGCTCGATGTTCCGTTTCATCGGGGCGTGCTCCTCGTAGTGCTTGAGCATCGAGGTGAAGCCGGCGATGCCTCGCGCGGCCAGCGTGTTAACGGGGCCGGCGCTGATCGCGTTGACGCGGATTTTTTTTGGACCAAGGTCATAGGCGAGGTAACGGACGGTGGCTTCGAGCGATGCCTTGGCGACTCCCATGACGTTGTAATGCGGGACCACCTTTTCGGAGCCGTAATAAGTCATCGCGATGATGCTGCCGCCTTCGGTCATGAGCGGGGCTGCTTCGCGCGCCAGTCCGAGCAGGGAGTAGGCGCTGACATCGTGCGCAACGCGGAACGCTTCCCGGCTTGTGGACAAAAAGTCGCCCTCCAGCGCCTCTTTCGGAGCGTACGCGACGCTGTGAAGCAGGAGATGAAGCTTTTCATCGAAATCCTTTCCGACGTGCTCAAAGACGCCTCGGATCTGTTCGTCGCTGGTGACGTCACACGGGTAAAGGGGGGTGTCCTTGCCGAAGGCGCCGACCAGATCCTCGACGTTCTCCTTGATGCGTTCCCCCTGGTAGGTGAACGCCAGCCTGGCGCCGGCTTCATGCCACGCCTTGGCGATGGCCCAGGCGATGCTCCGTTTGTTGGCGACTCCGAAAACGACGCCTCGTTTACCTTTGAGCATGAGAGCCTCTTAACGAAGGGGTCATGGAGCGTCAATCATTTGTTATTCCAGGTGATCAGCCGCAGCTCATGCCTCTGGGCCAGGTTCGGGTGATTGGGGATGACGCGGACATCGAAGCCGTAGACACCCCCTTCGCGAGGAACCATCTCGCCGTAGTAATGGTAAACGCCATTGCCTTCGTTCTGCACCTGTTGCATTGGCGTGACGACTGCGTTCTCAATCTGGTCGGCGGTCTGCTCGCCGAAATAGACCTCGACGCTGACGTGTTCGGGCGGGATATCGCCAAGGAAAACCCTGGCCGAAACCTTGAATGACTCGCCCGTGATGAGAACCCGGTAGCGGTCCGGATTATCCCACGTGACATCGAGCACCCTGACCTTCGGCCAGAGGCTTCGGATCTTTGCCTTCCACTGGGCGAGATCCTTCGAGGCGGTGTACTGATTCTCGCTCAGAACCCGCGCCTTGTCGATCGCCCTGAGATAAAGCCGTTGGGTGTATTCCTGGACCATCCGGTAGGTATTGAAGACCGGCATGATGGAGCGGATGGACTCGCGCATCATGGCAAGCCACCCGGAGGGGAGCTGGTCTTCCTCACGCTCGTAGTAAAGTGGAACGACTTCCTGTTCGAGGAGCGTGTAAAGGGAGTTGGCGTCAACCTCGTCCTGCAGCTTGAGGTCGTGCGACAAAAATTCCTCGCCGATGGCCCAGCCGTTTTTGCCGTTGTAACCCTCGCACCACCAGCCATCGAGCACACTCAGGTTGATCCCGCCGTTGGCGCCGACCTTCTGGCCGCTGGTGCCGCTTGCCTCGAGGGGGCGGGTCGGATTGTTCAGCCAGACGTCCACGCCCTGGACGAGGTGCCGGGCGACATTCGCGTCGTAATCCTCCACGAACACGATCCGGTCGGAAAATTCGGGGTTCATGGAATGCTGATAGACCTGCTGGAGGATCCGCTTGCCTTCCTCATCCTGGGGATGCGCTTTGCCGGCGAAAATAAACTGCACAGGGCGGGTGGGGTGGTGCAGGATTTTTTTGAGTCGCTCCAGATCGCGAAACAGGAGCGTTGCCCGCTTGTAAGGCGCGAACCGCCGCGCGAAGCCAATCGTAAGAATGTCCGGGTCAAGCAGCTTGCTCGCGTCACGGAGCCTGTCGGGCGTTTCGCCGACGCGGAGGCGCTGCTCGCGGACGCGCTTGCGCAGGAAATCGATCAACTTGGTCTTGAGCACCGAGTGCGTGATCCAGAGGACATCATCGGGAATCTTGTCGATCCGATTCCAGAATTCCTGGCTGCTGTTGTGATCGCGCCAGTCGCCGCCAAGGAATTTTCCGTAGACCTCGGCCATTTCAGGTGCGAGCCACGTTGCCGAATGCACGCCGTTGGTGATGCTGGTGATCGGCACCTCCTGCTGGGGTACGTTCGGCCAGACGTTTTGCCACATGGCCTGCGACACTTCACCGTGCAGCTTGCTGACGCCATTGGCGAGCCGCGAGGTGCGCAGCGCAAGGATCGTCATGCTGAACATGTCATTGGGCGAGGCGTTCCATGGCCGGCCCAGCTTGAGGTAGTCATCGAGGCTCATTTTGGACTCTTCCAGCATCTTGCTGAAGTATTGCTGGATCAGTTCGGGCGTGAACATGTCATTGCCGGCAGGGACCGGCGTGTGCGTGGTGAAGATGTTGCTGGCGGCCACCGCCTGCTGGGCGGTGTAAAAGTCGATTTTTTGTGACCGCACGAGGTTGCGGATCCTTTCGAGAGCCAGGAAGGCGGAATGGCCCTCGTTCAGATGATAAACCGTCGGATTGAGCCCCAGCGCCGCCAGGGCGCGGCACCCGCCGATTCCGAGAACGATCTCCTGCCGGATGCGCATTTCGACGTCGCCGCCGTAAAGCTGGTAGGTGATGCGCCGGTCTTCAGCGGAATTTTGCTCGATGTCAGTGTCGAGCAAAAATAATTTAATGCGGCCCACCTTCGCTTCCCAGATGCGCACGTATACGGGATGGTCTTTGACATCGACGGTGATCAACAGATTGTTGCCGTTTGGGTCGCGCAAGGGTGTGATCGGCAGTTCGTAAAAATTCCAGTTGGAAAAAATCGACTCCTGCGATCCGTCCCGGTTCAGCCGCTGGCGGAAATAGCCGTAGCGGTAGAGAAGACCGACTGCCACGAACGGGATGCCGAGGTCGGAGGCGGCCTTGCAATGGTCGCCGGCCAGGATGCCGAGGCCGCCCGAGTAAACGGGCAGCGATTCGTGCAGCCCGAACTCGGCGGAAAAATAAGCGATCAGCTCGCCTGATTGGTCTGGATACTTCTGCGCAAACCATGTCTCCTTCTCCTGAAGATAGGCGGAAAGCCGCTCACCGATGCTCGCCAGGTGCTGGACGAGTTGTTCGTTTTCGGACGCATGGGTGAGTTTTTCCTGCCGGACTGCCCGGAGAAACCGGACCGGATTATGCTCCGTTTTCTCCCAAAGCTGGGCGTCGATGCCTGGGAAAATCCGCTCCGCGTCCGGCGTCCAGCTCCACCAAAGGTTCATCGCAAGATCGTTCAAAAACTCGAGCTTCTTCGGCAGCCTTGGGACGACTGAAAACGTATAAGGCGATTTGCTCATGGATGGCCGAAACTAGCAGGAGGCCCCGTGAGGGCAAAGGAAAAATGTCTGGGCCGCGGGCTTGCTGTTGGAATGCCGGTTCCCTTAGATTTGCGGGATGCCAGGTTCGGCATCGAACACGCAGCTCGAAACCCAGCGCGTCCTTCCGTCGGGCGCCGGTCGCGCCGCCGTCATCGGCAGCGGCTTCGGGGGTCTTGCCGCCGCCATCCGACTCCAGGCGCGCGGCTACCAGACGACGCTTCTGGAGATGCGTGACCGGCCCGGCGGCCGGGCCTATGTCTATGAGCAGGACGGCTTCAAGTTCGACGCGGGTCCGACGATCGTCACGGTCCCGTTTCTCATCGACGAGCTTTTCGCGCTGGCCGGGAAAAAAACATCCGACTACGTTCAAATCGTCCCCTGTCATCCCTACTACCGGATCGTATTTCATGATGGCCGGGTCTTCGATTACACAGGCGACGAATCGCAAATCATCGAAGAGATCAGGAAATTCAACCCGGATGACGTCGAGGGCTACCGGCGTTTTCTCGCGAAGACAAAAAAACTTTTCGACCGCGGCTTCACCGATCTGGCCGACCGGCCCTTCAGCTCCATTTGGGACATGGTAAAAGTGGCCCCGGATCTCCTGCGGCTCGGTGCGCATCAATCGGTCTATCGCCTGGTGGCGCGCTACATCCGATCGCCCCATCTCCGGCAGGTGTTCAGCTTCAATCCGCTGCTGATCGGCGGCAACCCGTTTCAATCCTCATCCATCTACGCGATGATCCACTACCTCGAGCGGCAGTGGGGGATCCAGTCGGTGATCGGCGGCACCGGTGCGCTCGTCAACGCCTTTGTCCGGCTGTTTGAGGAGCTGGGAGGGACACTCCGCTGCGATGCGCGGGTGGACCGGATCGTCGTGGAGCATGGCCGGGTGCGGGGCGTTCGGGTCAAGGATGTCTTCATTCCCGCGAACATCGTGGTGTCGAACGCGGATGTCGCCAACACGTATCGCAAGCTCATCGAGCCGAAGTGGCGTCGAAAATGGACCGACTGCCGGCTCGAGCGGATGCGCTATTCGATGAGCCTTTTTATCGTCTATTTTGGGACCGACCGGACGTATCCCAACCTTGCGCACCATACCATCCTCCTCGGTCCGCGCTACAAGGGGCTGCTCGACGATATTTTTCGCCGAAAAATCCTCGCCAGGGACTTTTCGCTCTACCTCCATGCGCCGACGCGGACCGACCCGTCGCTCGCCCCGCCCGGTTGCGAGTGTTTTTACGCGCTTTCACCGGTCCCGAACCTGCAGGGCCGCATTGATTGGGAACGCGAGAAGGAGGCTTATGCCGACGCGATCCTGGCATCGCTCGAACGCCATTGTCCGGACCTCCGCAAACATATCGTCACCCGGCGGATTCTGACCCCGAAAAATTTCCTGAATGACCTCGATTCCTACGCCGGTTCCGCGTTCAGTTTCGAGCCGGTGCTCACTCAGAGCGC
>JAHFSZ010000030.1:0-15879 GCA_023265515.1 Verrucomicrobiota bacterium | reverse complement strand
GATTACTCCGCCTTCTTCTGCTTGCGCGCGGCTTCGTCCTGGCGGCGTTTCTGTTCCTCGAGGGACTCGAAGCGGTAGATGGTTTCGCCTTCGCGGCCGTAGCCGAGCTTGTCCCGGACGACTGTCTCAACGTACTCGGGGTCTTTCTTCAAGAGATCGATTTCGCGCTTCAGCTTGCCGTTCAGATCTTCCTCCTTCTGAAGGGCGAGCTGTTTGGCTTCGAGCTCGCGCTCGAAAGCGCGCGTTTTCTTGATGAGCGGGATGTAATAGGTGGCGATGCCGGCCACCGCGGCGATGAAAAAGAGCACGTAGGCGATCTTGATCAGGACCGATGTCCACCCGTAATCCAGCTTCAAGCGGTTTGCCATATATCATCGATCATTCATAATTGCTCAATGCTCAATGTTATTTGAAAAGGGCCATTTTGATTCCGAGCAGGACCATCATGACGCCAAAGATCCTTTGGACCGCGCTGCTGCTGAGCTGATGATTGAGCGCGGCTCCGAAGTAAGCCCCGACGATCGCCATGACAAAAACGCTCAAGACGAGCGGCCAGTCGATCAGCTTCTGCTGGGAGTGTTTCCAGACCCCGACGATGGCCGACGGGATGATCACGGCGAGGGAAGTGGCCACTGCGACCTTGGCGTCTTTGTTCAGGACGTAGATGAATGCGGGGACCATGACGATTCCTCCGCCGACACCCAAAAGCCCGCTCGTAATCCCGCTCACCAGCCCAATGATGGCTCCCACAATCCAAAGGTTCATGGGCCGAATATCGAATATCGAATGTCGAATGTCGAAGTCAAAAATACCTCAACCCATCGCTGCGGCATTCTACATTCGACCTGCGACATTCGAGTCGGAGGAGGGGCGGCGACGCGCGAGCCTGGAATTTACCCGCCTGCGGCGGGTTTAGTTCGAGGGCGCGGCGACTTTGCCCATGATGGGGCGGGGAGCAACCATCTCGCCCTTGATCTCCGTGACGCCGTTGGTCTGGGGCGGAGGGATCGGTGTGCCCATGACGGGGGAAACAGGGTTGGTCTGCGGAGGCGCCGCCACATCGCCCATGATATGCGGTTGCTCGACGGTCTGGCCCAGAATGGTTGGCTCGCCGGTGAGCGGTTTTTGCTCATCCTTCTTGCAGCTGAAGCCCGCCAACGCCAGAATGCCGACGAACGCGGCGGCGATTTTCAGGAGCTGTTTTCGGACCGCGGCAAGGCCGACCGGGCAGTCTTGCGTGAGAATGGTGCCGTCGCGCCGCAGGTAGTAGCGGACGCAGAGCCGGCCTTCCTTCTCCCGGATCAGGTCAGCGGCTTGCCGGGTGGTCATCGCCGAAAGATTGTAGACGCTTTTTTGGCAGGAGGCGCAGAACCGGGTGCGCTCGTCACCGGTCATCTCCCCCCAGTTGGCGTGGCAGGGGGAGGCTATTCTTATGTTTGGGAGCATATCGGAGTTCATCTTCCATCCGACGGAAAAGGCGGGAATATGCTCCCTCATTTCCCAGCGTGGAGCGTATGGCGTATAGCGGATAGGGAACGGCCGGGTTGTGGAATACAGGGGGTGAGGGGGAGAATTCCCACCCGCTCTATGCTATCCGCTAACCGCTCGAGAGCTTGCCGCCGTAGACGGCTTGCTTTCCCAGCTCCTCCTCGATCCGAAGAAGCTGGTTGTACTTGGCCACCCGGTCGGTCCTCGAGAGCGAGCCGGTCTTGATCTGGCCGGCGTTGGTGCCGACGGCAATGTCGGCGATGGTGGTGTCCTCGGTCTCGCCGGAACGGTGGCTGATGACGGCGGTGTAATTCGCCGCCTTGGCCATCTCGACGGTGTCGAGCGTCTCGGTCAGCGTGCCGATCTGGTTGACCTTCACCAGGATCGAGTTGGCAATGCCATTTTCGATCCCTTTGCGCAGGAAGTCGGTGTTGGTGACGAAAATGTCGTCGCCGACGAGCTGGATCTTGTCGCCCATGGCATCGGTCAGTTTTTTCCAGCCCTCCCAGTCATTTTCAGCGCAACCGTCCTCGATGGAGATGATGGGGTATCGGCGCTGGAGGTCCTGGTAGAACTTGATCAGCTCCTTGGCCGAGAATTCGCGGCCGCTTGATTTTTTGAATTGGTAGTTGTTCTTGTCTTTCTGGAAGAACTCGCTTGCGGCGACGTCGAGCCCGAGGAAGACCTCCTTGCCGAGCTTGTAACCGGACTTCTTGACGGCGGTGCTGAGCACTTCGAGCGCGTCCTCGTTGCTCTTGAGCTGGGGAGCGAAGCCACCCTCGTCGCCGACGGCCGTGCTCAGACCGCGGTCCTTCAGGACGCCCTTGAGCGTGTGGAAAATTTCCGCACAGCAGCGAAGCGCCTCACGGAAGGAGGGGAGGCCTCTGGGAATGATGAAAAATTCCTGGAAATCGACGGGAGCATCCGAGTGAGCCCCGCCGTTGATGACATTGACCTGCGGCACCGGAAGGACTTTCGCGTTGGGGCCGCCGAGGTACTTGTAGAGCGGCTGGCGGAGGGCGGCCGCTGCCGCGTGCGCGGTGGCAAGCGAGACGCCGAGAATGGCATTGGCGCCAAGCTTGCTTTTGTTTTTGCTTCCATCGAGCCGAATCAGCTCGTGGTCGATCTCCGGCTGGTCGACGGCGTCCATCCCCTTGACGGCCGGCGCGATTTTTTTGTTCACGTTGTCGACGGCTTTCAGGACGCCCTTGCCGAGATAGCGCTTCTTGTCGCCGTCGCGAAGTTCCCATGCCTCATGTTCACCGGTGCTCGCCCCGGAAGGGACGGCCGCCCGGCCGCGGGCGCCGCCCGAAAGCGTCACTTCCACTTCGATCGTCGGGTTGCCGCGGGAATCGATGATTTCCCGCCCTTTGACGCTCGTGATGTTGGTCATATGACCGTGCTAAACGTTGGACGACTCCGTCTTTCCGATTGCGGGCTGGATCTCGAGGATCTTGACGGGGCGCTCGCCCTGGTCGCCGGGCAGCATGACCACCTCGCCGACCTTCTTCTTCATCAGCGCTTTGGCGAGCGCGGATTGGTAGGAAATGACCCCTTCGTCGGGATTGCTGTCCCAGGCGCCGAGAATTTTATAGATGAATTCGTGGCCGTCATTGGTGAATTGAACACGCACGGCGGTGCCAATGTTGACCGAGCTGGCGTCGGCATCGGCGAAATCGGTTCCGCGCGCGTTGGCAAGCATCAGTTCGAGCTCCAGCTTTTGCCGGTGGAGGATCCCCTGCATCTCCTTGGCGGCCTTGAACTCGTGGTTTTCCCGCAGATCGCCGTAGCTGCGGGCGAGCTTGATCTCCTGGGAATTGGCTGGAATTTTTTTGTAAACGATCTCGTCGTACTCCTTCTTGCGCCGCTCCAGGCTTTCCCAGGAAACGAGCAGCGTCTCACCCTTTTCCTGTTTGCCGGTGATGAGCGACTGGACCGCGGGGCAGACCTTGATGATTCGCGCGATCAACGAGCGCTTATCGAGCTCTTCAAAAGCAGGGTTGAGTAAAAGCGATTTGGTCAGGTCGCGGATCTCCTCATAGTCGCACTTTTCGATCAGGTTCGGGATCAGTTCCTGGTCGGAAATGAGATATTCCTGGAGGGGGTTTTTGCGGCGGCCCTGCTCGACGGCGAGCTTTTCCAGATTGCTCAAGATGGTGGAGAATAGCCGCCCGCTGATCAGCTCCGGCAGCCATTCGGCGAAAGTAGGATCGGCGCGGCTGCTTGTGATCCAGTAGAGCAGGTTGCTCGAAGCGGTCTGGTCCTGAACCTTCTGCTGGAAGATGGTCTTCAGTTCGCCGCCATGCCCTTCCTTGATTAAAAACCCGATGACTTCCCGGATCGATTTGGCGCTGGTCGTATCGATGGATCTGAGCAACCGTTCCTTCCAATCGGGAAAATGCTGCTTGATGAGCGGAAAAAGGAGGCGCTGCTTGTGGGTCGGGATGTTGCCGAGCACCTCGCCCAGCGAATGGACCTCGCGAACCAGCTCCTCGATCCTGATCGGGGAGGCCAATGACGGCCCCTGGCAAAGTTTCGCAAGATCGTCCCGAACCCAAAGAGCCTCGATGGTCGCGGCCGGATTCTTCGGCCGGTTTTGTTGGATGAACTGGTCGAGCTGGGCGAGAATGTCCGGCAGGAGAGGCTGGAGGCTGGCCGCGGAACTGGACTTCTTCAAAAATCGCTCCACGGCGGCCAGCAGAGCCTTGAGGTTTTTGGCATCCGTAATTTCGGCCAGGATCTCGTTTTCTTCAGTGTTGTTGCCCTCGCGAAGGCGCACCGGGTGGTTCTTTCGCGTCGGGATGACGAGTTGAGGATCCTTCCGGGCTTGCCGTTTGGCTGAGCTGAGCCACTTTTTGTATTCAGCCTTCGGGATGACGCGGTCGCTCAATTCCATTTCAAGCTTTTCGAGCGTCGCGTTCTCTCCAAAACTGAGTGCATGGATCCGAAGGATAGAGGCCGGATTTTTCTTCATTTCACCCAGAAAGCCCTCTTTGTCGCTGGCGATGCGGGCCAGGAGATGCTCCGGCGGCATGGGATTGAGCGACTCGGCCGCGTAACGGATCTGCATCGGGTGCCCGGGTTTTTGCATGAAATCGATGATCACCTGGCCGAGGGCCAGATCATACTTCTGCACCTGGCCGAAACCCCAGCTCCGGTGGAGGCAGAAACTGCCGGGGAGCAGTTTTTCGAGATTCTGCTTATGTTCTTCGCTGAGTTGTTCGCTGGCGGCCAGTGTGTCCAATTCTTCCTTCGTCATAGCGTGGGACGTTGTTTTTACCTCGCTGTCCAAAAATGTCCATAGATATTACACTGAAATGACAGAGCTAGCCTTTTCGTCGGGAAAACAGTAAGGAGCGCCGGATGCACCCCCTCTTTCTCAAGATTGGTCCGCTCGAAATTCGCTGGTACGGAGTCATGATCGCCATCGGGTTTTTGGCGGCCGTTGGACTGGCTTCAAGGCGGGTCAAAAAGACCGGCCTGGATCCGGAAGTGGTGCCGAGTCTTTGCTTCTGGATCATGATCGGCGGCTTTGCCGCGGCCCGCGCCTTTTACGTGATCCAGAACTGGCGGGATTATGTTTCCCATCCGATTGAAATCCTTCGCATCGACCATGGCGGAATTGTATACTATGGCGGGCTGATCGGTGGCACCCTCGCGACCATCCTCTTCGCCCGGTTTCGGAAGCTGGATTTCTGGAAGCTCGCCGACCTGATGACGCCATCGCTGGTTCTGGCCCACGCTTTCGGCCGGATCGGCTGTTTCCTCAACGGCTGCTGCTACGGCACTCCCTGCGCCCTTCCGTGGGGTGTTGAATATCCGATCACCACGGTGGTCGGCTGGGGGGTTGGCGCGCCCTTCGGTCCTCTCCATCCCACCCAGCTTTACGAAGCGGCCTTCCTCTTCTATCTGTGTGTGTCGCTGATTTTCATCGACCGATTCAAGAAATTCCAGGGTCAGACCCTTGCCAGCTACGGGCTGCTCTACTCAATCTTCCGTTTCATCATCGAATTCTGGCGCGGCGACGTCCTCCGCCACTCGCATCTGACCGTCGCGCAGTGGATCAGCCTCGCGATCTTCGCCATTTCCTGGTGGTGGCTCGCGCGTCAGCGCAGGCTCTGGGCGGCCGCACGTCGCGCCGCGCTTCTGGCTGAAGTCGGGAAGTTGAAACACCCATGAAGCAAGAGAGCGCCGATTTCTCATGGCGCGTCGGTGCGCATGATGCCAGAGACCGCCTTGATGTCTGGCTTTCGAAAAAGGAATCGCCAAAGCTTTCCCGCTCCGCCTGGCAAAGACTGATCCGCAGCGGCGCCGCGCGGATCAACGGCAAGACGGCGCTCCCGAATTCGAAACTGACCGCCGGCGACGAAGTCACCGCCGTTCTTCCGCCTCCGGATAAGACCTCGATGATTGCCGAGGAGATTCCGCTCCATGTCCTTTTTGAGGACGGTGATATCGTTGTGATCAACAAGCCGGCGGGGATGGTCGTGCATCCGGGCGCGGGCCATCGCGCAGGAACCCTCGTCCACGCGCTTCTGTACCACTGCGCCGGGCGGCTTTCGGGCATCGGCGGGGTGGAGCGCCCCGGCCTGGTTCACCGGCTCGACGCCGAGACCAGCGGCTGCCTGGTCGTTGCCAAGAATGACGATGCTCACCAGTCGCTTTGCGCGCAGTTCAAGGCCCGGTCCGTTGAAAAAATTTATCTCGCCTGGGTCTGGGGCGATCCGCGCCGCCCGTCGGGCCGGATCGAGGCCGCCATTGGCCGGCATCCCATCCACCGCAAAAAGATGGGCGTGAGCGGGCGCGGGCGCGCCGCGGTCACGGAATGGAAAGTCCTGGAAAAGCGGGGTGTCGCGTCGCTGCTGGAATGCCGGATCCTCACCGGCCGCACCCACCAGATTCGCGTCCACTGCGCACATCTTGGCCACGGCATCGCGGGCGACAAACTCTACGCCCGCGGCCGCCCGCGCCCCGGCCTGCCGTCACCGCCGCGGCAGCTGCTCCATGCCTGGAAACTTTCCTTCGATCATCCGCGCACCGGAAAGCGCATCGCGGTCACGGCGCCCCCGCCGGACGATTTTCTTGCCTTCGCAAGCCAGCTCGAAAAAACCAGCCTGTCCAAATAGTAACAGGCCTCGTTCATGCTCCGGCGCCTGCTCCCTCACCGTCCAAGTGTGAAAGAGGCCGAAATCACTGATCCGCAACGCGATCGACATCAACCCGGCACGACTCATGCTCACATTTCAGACATCCTATGACCCAATGCATCAAAATCACTTATTTCTTCGACGCCGGATCGCGCGTCGAAGTGGTGTGTTACCAATCGGCCGCAACCGCTCGCGCCAGAAAGCGGAAGGCTTCGTCGGCGCCGAGGCTGATCTGGGCCGCTTCGAAATATTTGTCGGCTCCGTGGACCATGCGAATCGGACACCTAACGGCGGCAGGCGCTCTCAACCCCCACGGCGCCGGATTCCAGGCGATAGGCTTTCGCCAGGAGAGTGACCGGGTGTTCAACCGATAACGCCAGGCCGGCCCGCGCCTCGCCATAGCGGAGTTGAATCGTGCAACCGGGATTTCCGGATGCGACCACTTGCGCTCCACTGTCGCCGATGTTTCGCATCTTGCGCTCGAGCAATTTCATCGCCAGTTCCGGGTGCGTGATGTTGTAGACACCCGCGCTGCCGCAACACCATTCCGACTCCCCAAGCTCGACGAGTTCCAACGCCGGAATCGAGCGCAGAATGTCGCGCGGCTGTTGCCGGATTTTCTGGCCGTGGCAAAGATGGCAGGCATCGTGATAAGTCGCCCGAATTTTTTCGGATGGGCGCGCGACCGGCTTGCGAAAGCCGATCTCGACGAGGAACTCCGAGATGTCTTTCACCTTCGCCGACCAGTTTCTCGCGCGTCCCTGCCATGCGGGGTCGTCTTCCAGCAGCCGGTCATAATGCTTCATGAACGAGCCGCATCCGGCGCTATTGACGATCACGGCATCGAGCGAATCGGGCGCGAAGGCATTCAGGTTGGCCCGGGCGAGCCGCCGGGCTGTTTTACGTTCGCCGTTATGGCCATGGAGCGAGCCGCAGCATTGCTGTCCGGAGGGGATGACTACCTCGCAGCCGTTGGCCTGAAGGACCTCGATGGTATCGCGGTTCACATCCGCGAACGCCATGTCCTGAATGCAGCCGGCCAACAGCCCGACTCGGAAGCGCCGCTTGCCGGATGCGGGGAAGGTCCCTTCCGCCGTAAAATCGTCCTGGATGGCCGGCGCCATCAATTCAAGTTCCGCGAGCCTCCGGCCCAAAAGCCGGATCAGCCCCGTTTTTCTCAGGAGAAACTGCAACCCCGATTTCTCGTAGAGCCGCAGCATGCGCGCCAGCATCCGGATGCGGGAGCGCGACGTGAAGATCTTGTTCAGCACGAGCGAACCCAGAAAACTGCCGCCTTGAACCCGCCGGACCTCCGCGCGGGCGTTCTCAATCAATTCGGAATAGTTGACATTTGCCGGACAGACCGACTGGCACGCCAGGCAGCCCAAACAAAAGTACATTTCCCTTGAGAACCCCGCGGTGACTTCGAATTCATCGTCAGCGACAGCGCGCATCATGGCAATGCGCCCGCGCGGGCTCGAGGTTTCTTTGAGGGTCTCGTCGTAGGTTGGGCACGCGGTCAGGCACATTCCGCAGTGGATGCACTGTTGCAATACGGAATAGTCCAGTGCCTTGAGATGATTTTCCACATTCAATCGAAGATTTTTCCTGGATTGAGAAGGTTGTCAGGGTCGAAGGCCTGCTTGACCTTCTTCATATATTCGAGCCCCGGCTTTTTCACCACAAGATGGAGAAACTTCTTCTTCGCGATTCCCACGCCATGTTCGCCGGTGATGGTCCCGCCGAGCGCGACCGCCTTCTCAAAAATCTCCATGAAGGCCTGTTCCACCCGGGCCATCTCATCGCCATCTTTTTCGTTGGTCAGAAATGTTGGGTGCAGGTTGCCGTCGCCCATGTGGCCGAAAGTGCCGACCTTGAGCCGGTGTTTTTCAGCGGCCTTCTGGATGAATTCCACCATCTCGACGAGACGGCTGCGGGGCACGGTCACATCCTCGAGGATTGTAGTCGGAGCCACGCGGGCCAGCGCGACGAAGGCCGACCGGCGCGCCAAAGCCAGTCGCTGCCCCTCTGCGGCATCCTTGGCGGCATCGACGTTCATGGCCCCGTGGCGAAGGGCCAGTTCCCGCATCTTTGATGCTTCCTCTTCGACCACCGCCGGATGGCCGTCGGTTTCCATCAGCAGGATTGCCTCGGCATCAAGCGGCAGGCCAATGGAGGCATAGTCTTCCACGCAGCGGATCGTGGTCCGGTCGAGGAATTCCAGCGTGCAGGGGATGATGCGGTTCTCAATGATGCTCGAGACTGTGGCGGCGGCATCGGCCATGCTGGAAAAAGAGGCCAGCAGTGTTTTCTTCGCGGCGGGCATGGGGAGCAGCTTGAGCAGGATCTTCGTGATCACGCCGAGCGTTCCTTCCGAGCCAATGAACAGGTCCTTGATCGAGTATCCAGCCACGTCTTTGACGCATTTGTTGCCGGTTTCCAGAACCCGGCCGTCGGGCAAAACGACCTCCAGTCCCATCACGTAATCGCGTGTGACCCCATACTTCAGACCGCGCAAGCCACCGGAGTTTTCGGCGACATTGCCGCCGATCGTCGAAACTTTCATCGAACCGGGATCAGGCGGGTAAAAGAGCAGTGACTTTTCGGCGGCTTCCGAGATCTGGAGCGTGGTCGCCCCCGGCTCGGCGAGCAGTGTCAGATTTTTAGTGTCGACTTCGATGATCCGGTTCATCCGGACCGTGCCGAGGACGATCGAGCCGGGCACCGGGATGGATCCGCCGCTGAGCCCGGTACCCGAGCCGCGCGTCACGACGGGAACTTTTTCACGGCGGGCCAGATCGATGATCCGGCGGACCTGCTCGGTCCGGTCGGGCAAAACCACGCCGATCGGTGTTTGTTTCAATCCCGGCGTCGCATCGTAGGAATAGCTCAGGAGATCTTCTCTCGACGTCAGGAGGGCGCCGGGCGGCAGGAGAGCTTGCAACGATTCGAGAAACTGGGATTTCGGATGGGAGTCCATGATGGCGGAAGAATCGGCCGCCAATCTAGCCGCAAAACCCAGCAATCGGAAATCCAAAATGAGAGGCAGGATAGGTTCTATACGAAAGTGACGCAGACGCCTTGTTTCTGGATGGCTTCGAACGCCGGCGCGGTGCTTGCGCTTGCATGCGCAAAGATCCTCTGAACCTGCGACACCTCGCCGAGCTTCACGGGGGCCACGTGGCCGACCCGCAGAGGTGTTGCCAAAAGAAAAACTTCTTTGGACTGCTTCATGAGCGCCTGCTTGATGCCAGCCTCGGCCGGGTCGTCGATGGTCAGCCCCTTTTCCGGATGGATCCCGGCGACATCGATGAATGCCTTGTCAAAGTACATCTGGCCGAGCATCTGGAGGGCGAAGGAGCCCCGGTTGACCTGGTCGGCCCGGAACATCTCGCCGCCCAGGCAGAGAACGCGAAGTTGCCGGGCATCTCGAAGGGTCCAGGCCACAACCGTCGAGCTTGAAAGAAGGGTCAAATGCGATTTTTGTGGAAGAAGCTTGGCCAGTTCCAAAATGGTCGAACCTGAATCCAGCGCAATCATCTCGTGGTCCTGGATCGTTTCGAAGGCGGCCCTGGCCAGCGGGATGGCATCCTCGGATTCCTCGAGGCTTCGGGCGGCAGTCCGGTTCAGGCCGTAATGGGGCGAGACGGCCCCCCCATGGACTCGGACCACCTCGCTTCGCTCGGAAAGACGGGCAAGGTCGCGCCGGACCGTCGCCACGGAGACGTTCATGAGCGCTGCCAGTTCCTCAACCGATTGGAAGGCGCTGGACTGTAAAATTTCTGCTATCTTTTGATGTCGTTCGTGAGCGTACATGAAATAATGTGAGCGAATTCGATCACTATGGTTTTTTTAGCTTTTTGGCAAGAGAGATTTTGGAATAGTTGGGGAGGCGTTTCCGCATGGGCGTGAGATCGGGACATCCTACGGCTGGGGCGCGTTTTTTCGGAGCGCGGTGTTGAGGTCCGCGGTGATGGCCTTGACGGTGGTGTCCAGATCCTGGCGGTTGATCATGTAGAGTTCCATTTCGCGGCTGAGGATGTTGTTATAAAAGTAAGTCCACTTTGGATGATAGGGATCGAAGATGACGTATTTCACCGCCTTGTTGAGCGTCCTGCGGTTGCTCGGGATATTGTTCGTGCCGGCCCAGACTTCGCTTTCAGCGATCATCCGGTCCGCCGGCTGGCCGAGCCCTGTCTTGGCCAAATCCGTCTGGCCTTCGGGCCCGGCGAGCGCTTTGACCACCTCCCAGGCCGCCTGTGGATGCTTCGTGGTCTTCAGGACCGCATAGCCGGAGCCGCCCGTCCGGGTGCCGCGCTGGCCATGGGGGCCTTTCGGGAACTGGACGATATCCCAATCGAAGGTCTTGCCTTCCTCTTTCGCCTTTTTCTGGAGCGTTCTGAGCTGGGGCGTCTCCCAGATGCCGGACAGATACATCACCGTTTTTTCGTTCGCCAGGTACTGGACCGTGTTCATACCGGACGCGGCCAGTTGCTGGGGCGACGGCATCACCCTTTCTTTGTAGACGAGGTCGTGGTAAAATTGCAGCGCCTCGCGCGCCTGCGGTGAATCGATCACGCAGCGCGTGGGATGCTCCTCGCTGTCGACGATCCGGCCGCCGTTGGTGAAAATAAAATTGCCCCATTCCCAGCCATAAAACCCGTAACGGGTCACGCGATCGCCCTGGCGCTGGGTCAGCTTCCGGCAGATCGAGAGAAATTGGTTCCAGTCCCAATCGTCGGTTGGATAGGGGATGCCGGCCTCATCGAACGGCTTTTTATTGTAATACATGCAGGTGATCGGGGCGATGTCGCGCGGGATGCAGTAGATTTTTCCGTCCCGGCTGAACGGCTTCAGGATTTCGGGAAAGAACCGGGCGGTGATTGGCGGCTGGGTCTGGTTCACGTACGGCGTCAGGTCCAGGAACATGCCGTGGGCCTGGAAGGAAAAGAAATAGGTGATGTCGGTGAAGATCACATCCGGACCCGAATCGCCCGCGACCTGCGTCAGGATTTTTTCGCAGTAATTGGGATAAGCGGCATGCTCGAGGATCACGACGATATCCGGGTGGTTCGCCTCCCAGTTGCGGATAGTGTCCGTGATGATCTTGACCTCCTCGGGTGCGCCCCAAAACGTGACGCGGATGCGGGTCTTTCCGTCCTGGGGCGGCCGGCATCCGGCAAAGCCGGCCACGAAGATCAAAACGATGAGAAGCATCCGGCGCATGGGCGGTCAGAGTAATGGCTCGCGGCGCTTTTCACCAACCAATTTTGTTTGGATCGGGCCGTTTTCGACCAGTTTTGCGGCTTTTTTGGGGTTCAACGTCGATTTACGGATCAGCAACTCGGTCTGGAGCATGACCTTCTGTGGCTGAAGGGCCGGCGTGTCACCACCGCTCCTGCCCTTGACCAACTGGTCGACGAGCAGGCGGGCCGCCGCGGCGCCCAGGTCGTGCATGGGGATTTTGGCGGTGGTGATGCCGAGAAAGTCGATGGTATCAATGCCGTCAAAGCCGGCAAGCGCGACGTCGTCGGGGATCTTGTAGTCGTTTTCCAGCAGGTATCGGTAGACGCCGAGCGCCATTTCATCGTTGGAGCAGAAAATGGCGTCGGGCAGTAAATTTTTCTCCACGTACTTGGCGATTTTTGGAACAACGTCCTCGCGCGTGAAATTGCTCTCGATGACGAGCTCTTTTTTTTGCGCCAGCTGCGATTCCTCAATGGCCTCCTGGTAACCGCGCAGGCGCTCGCGCGCGTCATACGATTGTAGGTCGCCGGTGATGAAAAGGATGTTTTGATACCCCTCCTCGATCAGATGGCGTGTCATGTTGCGCGCGCCATTGAAGTCGTCGATCATGATCGTATTGACATGCTGGCTTGGAACCGTCCGGTCAATGAGGACGAAGGGGACATTCTGCCGGCGGATCTCATCGAGAATCGGCTCGTCCAGAACCGGGTCGAGAATGATCAACCCATCGGTGCGCTGCTCGCGGATGTACTTGAGAGCGAGTTCCGGCCCTTGCTCGCGGTCGTGGCAGATGCCGAGGATGATGTGGTAGCCCGCGGCGCGAGCGACGTCATCGACTCCGCGCAACAGTTCGGAATAAAAGCCGGAGGCAACCCAGGGAAGAATCGCGCCGATGGTGTCGGTCCGATTCAACGAAAGATTGCGCGCCAGGGCGTTGGGGACATAATTGAGCTCCTGGACGATCCGCAGCACCTTGCGCTTCGTCTTCGGGTGGACCAGGGGGCTGTCATTGAGAACGCGTGAGACGGTGGCGGTGGAAACGCCGGCCTTCTGGCTGATGACATCCACGGTGACTTTATCGGCTTTTCGCATGACTCTTAACTTTCTTGCCACGAGAAAAACATGCCGAAATTGTAAGCGCTTTCACCAATGAAATCAAAAAATAAATCAGAAATGTTAGCCTGCGTTTTCCGGCGCTAGAAAGCGAACTGGGTGCCCGCGAGCCGGCTCTCGATTTCGGCGACAACTCTTTTTTCCTCGGTCTCGCCATGCGCAGCGAACGTGACGCTGAAGCGGATGTACGGACCGGCTTCGTCCCAGGGAACGGTCGAAATGAGTTTCTCGGCGATGAGCCACTGACTGAAGGACTCCGCGTCGTAAAAATCGATTTTTTCCCCGCCGCCGAGGGCGGATTTGGGTGCCCGAACGTAAATAAAGAACGAACCCTTCGGCTTGCGGGTCTTGAAACCGAGGTTCTGCAGGACCGGGATGAGCAGATCCATGCGGCGCGAGTATTTGTGGGCGATCTTGCGCGTGATCTCCGGATGGTCGAAGGCGTAGGCGGCGGCCTTTTGAATGGCGAGGAACTGGCCCGAGTCGGAGTTGTCCTTCACGTCACTGTAGGCGCGGACCATATCAGAATTTCCAGTGACGAATCCGCAGCGCCAGCCGGTCATGTTGAAGTTCTTGCTGCACGAGTGCAATTCAACCGCCAGTTCCATCGCACCCGGCGTCGAGAGCAGGCTCAGCGGCCGGCCGTCGAAGACGAGCGCGGCATAGGCGAAGTCATGGATGACGATCAGCCGGTTCTTCTTCGCGAATGCGACGACGTCCCTGAAAAACTCCGGCGTGGCGCTGGCTCCGGTCGGGTTGTTGGGATAGTTCAGGACCATCACCTTCGCGCGCTTGAGCACATCGGCCGGTACCGCGCCAAGATCGGGCAGAAATTGATTCTCCTCGGTCAGCTTCATCGCGTGCACCTCGCCGCCATAATAGCGCGCATGTGTTCCGAACACCGGATAACCCGGTGTCGTCATCAGGACGATGTCGCCCGGGTTGATGAAGCAGGCGGGAAGAAGGGTCAGCGCCGCCTTGCTGCCAATCGAATGGGTGACCTGCGTGTCGGGATCGACCCTGACGCCGCACATTCGTTCCAGGTAGCGGGCCGCCGCCGCCTTGAGCTCGGGGCCGCCATTATCGGCGTAACCCCGGTTTTCCGGCCTGGATGCTTCCTCCTGGAGGACGCGCACGATTTCCGAAAAAGCCATCTCATCGGGCTCGCCGACGCCCAGGTCCAGCAGCTCGATGCCAGGGTGAGCTTCGCGCGCGGCCTTCTTGGCGCGCTTGATCTTTTCGAACTTATAGATGGCCGTGGCTTTCCCATAGTTTCGCCCGCCGATCCGCTCGGCGAAGAGGTCCTGGATATAGCTCTCAGACATGGCTCGAAATTTACCGCGCCGACCATGAAAGGCAAACCAGAACCTATGGTTTCGGGAGAGGTTCCAAGATCCACGCCCGGCTTGATTGAACGTCGGCTTCCTTCTACTCTTTCAGACCGATGACCGAGCCGATCCACGATCCACGATCCACGATCCCCGCGCCAACAGCCCCCATTCTCTCCGTCACCGCTCTAACCCGGCAAATCCGTCTGCTGCTCGAAGACGGTTTTGGCCAAGTCTGGGTGGAGGGCGAAATTTCCAATCTGAAGACCTACGATTCCGGCCACACCTACTTTACGCTGAAAGACGCAGGCGCCCAGTTGAAATGCATGGTCTGGGCCCAGCATGCGCGCCTGCTCAACGGAAAGCTCGCCGACGGCAGGAAGATCCAGGCCTATGGCCGCGTCTCGGTCTTTGAGAAGTCCGGCCAGTACCAGCTTTATGTCGAAGACGTCAAGGAGGCGGGGCGGGGGGCGTTGCAGGAGGCGTTCGAAAAACTGAAGGCGAAACTCAAGGCCGAAGGGCTGTTCGATGCCGGTCGAAAGAAACCGCTTCCGATTTTTCCGCGCTGCATCGGAGTGGTTTCTTCGCCCACCGGAGCGGCGATCCGGGATTTTCTGCGGGCGCTCGACCGCCGTTTTCCCAATCTGAATGTTTTGGTCTATCCATCCCGGGTCCAGGGAGACGGCGCGGCAGTGGAGATCGCGGCGGGAATTCGTGCATTGAATGGCCGCCCCGAAGTCGATGTGATCGTCGTGATGCGCGGCGGCGGCTCGCTCGAGGACCTCTGGGCATTCAACGAGGAAATCGTGGCACGGGCGTTGGCGGCCTCCCGGAAGCCCACGATCTCGGCCGTCGGCCATGAGGTGGATTTCACCATCAGCGACTTTGTGGCGGACTTGCGCGCGGCCACGCCGACGGCGGCCGCCGAACAAGTGATCCGTTCTTGCGCCGAATGGCTCGGACAAATCCGATCCATCGAGCGGCAATTGTTCCAAAAGACAAGGCTTCTGCTTGCCGACTGGAAGGAAAGGCTCACGGATCTGCGTCACGCGCTTGCCTCACGGGAACCCCGGCAGGTGTTGCGTGAGTATCGCGAGAGGGTCGAGCTCGTCCGCCAGCGGCTCCGGGAACTGGACCCACGCTGGCTGGTCGGATCCTGGCGGCAGAAGCTGGCGCTTGCCGGGGAAAGCCTCTCACGAATCGCGTCGCGCGCGGCGGTCGAAGGGCGGTACCGCCTCCGGCAATGCGAGGCGCGGGTGGCGCTTCTCAATCCGAGGGCGACGCTGAAGCGGGGCTACTCCATGACTTTTGATCGTGCAACCGGCCGGTTGATCAAGTCGGCTGCCGGCATTTCCACTGGAACGGTTCTACGAACCGAACTTCACGACGGCGCCCTCGAGAGCGAAGTCCGCTGTCCCACCAAACCGTAGGCACTCCAGCCGCCTTTCCAGCATTTTTATCTCACACAGAGAACACGGAGATCACAGAGGGATTTTTCTTGCGTCAAAATCGCTGAGAGGCCGATTTTGCCGCATCATCCTTTGGTGAAGCCAGAA
>JAHFSZ010000029.1 GCA_023265515.1 Verrucomicrobiota bacterium | reverse complement strand
TGCTGGAGCGCGCCCGTGAACTGGCCGTCTGCCTGGCTCCGGACAAGTACGAGTCATTTTACTCAGATTACCTCGAGGCCTTCGGCCACGCCGCGCGAGGCCGTTGCCCAATCAATGAAATCGAATACGGAGATCTCAAGGCCGATCCGTTATTCCAGCCGCACCGTCTTGCGGATCTGGCCGCATTCTACCGCGCCTTCGGCCTGCAGGTGGACGAAGAAGCCTCGGAGCGTCACGACCACATCGGTTTCGAACTCGAGTTCATGTCGGTGCTGTGGGTCAAGGAGCTCTATGCGCTGGAAAATGAGCCGGAAGGCCAGCTGCTTGCCGTTTGCCGTGAAGCGCGCCGGACGTTTCTGAGGGAGCATCTCGGCCGCTGGGTTCCGGCGTTTGCGCGCCGCCTTTCGCGTTTTGCCGAGGGGGAAAGCCTGCGCGCGCTGGCGGGCTTCACCCGGGAGTGGGTGGAGATGGAATGCCGTCGCGCCGGTGTCGCGGCGGGAAGTGAGGATGTGTTGTTGCGTTCGGTGGACGAGGCGGCAGAATCGCTTTGTGCTTCGTGCGGCATCACGAGTCTTCCGCCGGGAGCCTGAGCATGGAATTGCTTTACGATGAAGATTTCGTGGAGACGGCGGTGTCGCTGTGTGCCGCCGGGCATTGCAATGGAGCGACTTCGCTGCAGATCCACCGATTTCATTTCGAACGCGAAAGGATCTATTCGATCCTGGATCCGGACGGACGGAGCGCCGAGTTTTCCCGCCTCCACATGCGATGGTTTCGGGATTGGGGGCTGGAAAAACGGCTGGCTGGCACGATCGGAGAGTTTCCCCAGCTCGAAACATCGCTCAGCGTCCTGGCATTTCGCAAGAGCCGAACCCGGCTCGAAGAGGGCGCCGAATTGTACGTAAATTCAGCGAGCCGGCGCAACGGCGTCGTTGCATTGAGGGCTGAGCGGTTCGGCGACGATGATCGGCTTGCGGAGTGGCTCCGGCGCGAGCTCATGCACCTCGCCGACATGGTCGCCCCGGAGTTTGGCTACTCGCCCGATCTTCCCCGGGAGGGGCCATCGCCTGTCCGGGAGCGGTATCGACTGCTCTGGAACATCTCGATCGAAGGAAGGCTGGAGCGGCGTTTTGGCTCGGGGCAGAAATCTTTTTTTCAGGATCAATTTGATCGCGTGTTTGCGTTTTGGCCGGAGGCGAGACGCCGTGAGGTTTTTGAATCCCTTTGGAACGACGAGTCGCCACGGCACGAGCGCCTGATGCAGATGGCGCTGGATCCGAGGGAAACGGCGCATGCAGAGCAACCAATCCCGGGCGCGCCGTGTCCTCTCTGCGGATTTTCCACGTTCGATTGGGCGCACTTCCCGAAGGTGCACCCGCGCGCCGTGAAAGCGATCCTCGCCCAATTCCCGCAGTGGACCCTTCGGCAGGGGGCGTGCCGGCGCTGCGTGGACGTCTATGAGGCGGCCGCCTCTCTGCCCTTGACCGTTCTTCCCGGCGCTTAGAACCTATTCCAAAAGCTGGAAATGGCTGCGACGCCTGACACGCCTCAACCGTACGCCTCGAATTCTTTGCCGAGCACGCCGGCGGCGATTTTGAGTTTGAGGATTTCTTCCGTGCCTTCGTAGATGCGGCAGACGCGGGAGTCCTGGAGGTGGCGGCCCGGACGATAGAGCTCTGAGTAACCGCGGCCGCCGAAAATTTGCACGGCACGGTCGGCCGCTTCCCAGGCGGCGCGCGAGACATAGAACTTGGCTTCCGCGATGAGCAGATCAGCGCGGTGGAGAAGCTCGACGTTGTCGCGGTCGTCGTGGTGGGCTTGTTTCGCGCGCGCCGCTTCGAGCACGAAGCAGCGGCTGATGTCGAACGCCATTTGGATGAACGCGATGTGGTCCTGCACCAGCTGGTGCTTGGCGATTGGCTTGCCGTGCTGGACGCGTGACTTGGCGTATTGGACCGCTTCCTGGAGGCAGTCCTCGATCACCCCGACCTGGCCCGCGGCGACGCTGAGCCGGCCGCTCATGAGCGTGTGCATCGCAATCCTGAACCCATCACCCTCCCGGCCAAGCAGGTTGTCGAGCGGCACGCTGTAGTCCATGAATTCGTACATCGAGGTGTCGGAGGTTTTCAGCCCGAGTTTTGAAGTGAGCATCTCGCGCTCGAGGCCCTTTCCTCCCATCTCAATGATGAACGCGCTCATGCCTTCGCGCTGGCCTTTGGGGTACGCGAAATTGAGCGTCACATGGGCGATGCTGCCGTTCGAGATGAGGTACTTGACGCCGTTGAATGTGTAGTGATCGCCGCGGCGCTCGTAGATGGTCTGCAATTCGCGCGGGTTGCTGCCCGCATCAGGCTCGGTCAGCCCGAACGCGAGGATCATTTCGCCGCGCGTCGAAGGCGGCAAGTATTTTCGTTTCTGCGGCTCATTTCCCCAGAATTGGATCGGAAACTGTCCGATCGAGGTGTGGCCCGAGAAAAACGTCCGCACGCCCGTGCCCTCGCGGCCGATCCGCATCAGCGCTTCGGCATAGGTCACCGCATCCGCGCCGCGCCCGCCGTATTCTTTGGCGATGGGCATGCCGAGTAGGTTGTATTTGCGGGCCAACGGCAGAAGCTGGTCGTTGAGCTGGTGCTCCACGTAACAAACCTCCTCGGAAGGGCGCAGCTCGCGGCAGAAGTCATCTACGTCCTTGAGAAGTTGCTCGCGTTCAGCGGCGGTCATGACGCAAGCATTTTAGTGTTCCAGGTGCGCGAGTCAAGGAAGCGCGCGATTTTGTCTTTCCGCGTTGTGCACCAAAGAGTAACTTCAAGCCGGCTCACTCATGCCATCCACACTTCAATTTCAAGGCGAAGAAGCGTTCGACGCGACGCGTGAAACGCTGTGGCGATTTCTCGCTGACATCCGTAACGTGCCTCAGTTCGTGCCCAACCTGCGGGACGCGCAGTTTCCTGCGCCAGACACGTTGACCGGCAAGCTGGCCTCCAGTTTCTCGTTTATGCACGGCAAGCTCGATCTGACGATCCAGATCACCGAGCGCCAGGAGCCAAGCGGCTCGAAGATGACGGTCACTGCGCGCGGCGTCGGCAACCGAGCCATCATTACCGGTTCGATCGAACTGCCGGAGGTCGCCGCGGGCCCGACCCTGCTGCGCTGGCAGGCTGCGGTGCAACTCGAAGGGCTCCTCAAAGCCGTCAGCAAGGGCCTGATAGAGGGGGCGGCCCGAAAAATCATCGCCGAAACGTTTCAAGCAGTTCGAAAGAAATTGGTGGTGGCTTGATAAGTAAATGGGATGGCTGGGATCAGAGCTTCAGAGGCTGTTGAGAAAGTCATTTTCCACCGGATTGATCAGGCTGAATTTTAGTTTCAAATTTTGACGCGTTGCGTCATGAAGGAGTGCTATGAAAAAGAAAACTTCATCCCGTTCGTCCCGAAAACTTCCCTGCCGGTTCAAAAAGTTTAGGGAAGATTATCCCAGGATCATGGACGCCTACGAAGCGCTCGGCGCCGCCACCCAGGAAGAAGGACCTCTCACACTCAAGGAGCGCGCTCTTGTGAAACTGGGTATTGCGGCTGGCGCGCGTTTGGAAGGAGCGGTCCATAGCCACGCCCGTCGGGCTTTCGAAGTGGGATGCGCTCCCGCGGAGATCCGACACGCCGTGCTTTTGGCCGCCACGACCATTGGTTTTCCCGGCATGATGGCGGCGCTGTCGTGGGTGGATGATGTTTTGGCGGGGGACGCCCATAGGTGCGGTTCGAGTTAGATCTCCTTCCCTGTGCGGAATGCCTTTCCTTGATCTGGATCAAACCATGCCTGCCGTCTTCCTGGCAGGCTGTTTTATTGTGTCATCCGCCTATCGTGGAAAAAATCGAAAGAGTAGTTGCGGGAATGGCACCCCCCCCGATAACATCGGACCGTTCCTGACATGCAAACGCCCGCGCGAACAGTGGATTATCTTCGTATTTCGATCACGGATCGATGCAATGAGCGTTGTCTCTACTGCATGCCTGAGGGATTCAACGGCTGGCAGAAACGCGACGACATTCTTTCCTACGAGGAAATCCTCCGCGTGGCGGCGGTCGCGGCGGGGATTGGTTTTCGAAAGTTCCGCGTTACCGGCGGCGAACCGCTGGTACGCAAGGATGTTCCCGATTTTGTCGGCCGGCTCTCGAAAATTCCCGGCGTCCGCGCGATCGGAATGACGACCAACGGCACCCGGCTGGCGCCGGTGGCCACTGAACTGCGCGAGGCCGGGCTTCGGGCGATCAACATCAGTCTTGATGCGCTGACGCCGTCGGTCTACCGGCAAATCACAGGCGGCGAGGTCGGGCCGGTGCTCCAAGGAATTCGCGCGGCGAGGTCGGCCGGATTTGAGCGGGTCAAGTTGAACATGGTGCTGATCCGAGGGATGAACGAGGGTGAGATCTGGCCGATCGTTCAATTCGCGGCCGAGCACGACCTGCTCCTGCGGTTCATCGAGCTGATGCCGGTGAGCATGACGGAGGTTTTGAACGAAAAAAATTTCCTGCCGGTTGGGGAAGTGATAAGGATGCTTTCAGCGCGCGACCGGCTCATGCCGTTGGAAGAGGTTCGTCTCGGGCACGGCCCGGCGCGTTACTTCCGGCTCGAGAAAGCCGGCGTCACCGTGGGTTTCATCGGCGCCATCACCAACCTGCATTTTTGCGATGCCTGCAACAAGGTCAGGCTCACCGCGGACGGCAAAATCCGACCCTGTCTTGGCAATCACAGCGAATTCGACCTCAAGCCGGCCCTGCGTGGCGGAGGTAGCGATGACGATCTTCGCGAAATATTTCGGAAGGCCCTCGAGGAAAAACCTCCAGAGCATCTTTTCCGGAACAACTACCGGCCGGACCGGATCATGACCGCGATTGGAGGCTGAACGGATGGGTTTAAGGTTTAAAGTTCAATGTCTAAGGTTCGATGTCATGGCTGAAATTGGGTGGAGCCTTGCGATAACCTCACTTTGTAAACGAACATGAAACCTTCAACCTTAAACATTAAACCACCAGCCCTGTACGGGCTGGTCCTGGCCGGCGGTCGCAGCACGCGCATGGGAGAGGAGAAGGCGGCGGTCCGTTACCACGGCAAGATGCAGTCGGAACACTGCCTTCACTTGCTCACTGTTTGTTGTGAGAAATCATTTCTCTCCGTCCGAAAGGACCAGGCAGGGGAGTTGGCCTTCAAAGGCCTTCCCCAGATCCATGATCGTTTTGTGCAGGCATGCCCGCTGAACGGAATTTTGTCGGCGATGGAGGCTCATCCGGATGCGGCGTGGCTGGTGCTGGGCTGCGACCTGCCATTTGTCGACGAAGGGGTCATTGGCTTGCTCGTGAAAAACAGGGACTTGTCCCGGAAGGCCACTGCCTACCGCAGAAAAGACGACGGTCTTCCCGAACCGATGTGCGCGATCTACGAGCCGCTGATCGCGCCGGTCCTGAAGCGGCTGATGGACGAAGGTTGCCGGAGTCCGCGGCAGGCGCTTACTGGAGACGACGTCCACCTGATCGATCCGCCTGGCCCGGATGCCTTGATCAACATCAATTCCGCCGACGAGCGGGAAAAGGCGAAGTGGTTCATCAAGCAGCGCTACTAGGAGTCTGTCATGGAAAATCGCCGGAAGAAAATTGTGATTCATTATTTTGCGTTGCTGCGCGAAGAGCGGGGATGCGCCAGCGAGGAGGTCGAATCCGCGGCCCGGACGCCGCTGGAACTCTACCGAGAGCTTCGCGGGCGGCACGATTTTAGTCTCGGAAACGAGGTGCTCCGGGTGGCGGTGAATGAAGAGTTTCAGGCGTGGGATGTGCCGCTGGCAGACCGGGATGCCGTGGCGTTCCTCCCGCCGGTGGCTGGGGGCTAAATTCGAATGTCGAATGTCGAATATCGAATGTCGGGCGCGTTTGAGCTTACAAGAAGCGCGATCAATGAGGTTGAGCTGAGGAAAAGCCTGGCGAACCCGGCCGGCGGCGCATTGGTCACTTTCGAAGGCTGGGTGCGAAATCGCAACGACGGTCGCCCGGTGACAGGGCTCGAGTATGAGTGTTTCGAGACGCTGGCTCTCAAGGAGGGGGGACGGATCTTGAGCAAGGCGATGTCGTGTTTCGATATCCTCGGTGTTCACTGCGTTCACCGGACCGGCCGGCTGGGAGTCGGCGAGCTTGCGGTTTGGGTTGGGGTGGCGGCTGAACACCGGGACGATGCAATCGAAGCATGCCGGTATGTGATCGATGAGGTGAAACACCGCGTTCCGATCTGGAAAAAGGAGCATTACACGGATGGAGATTCGGTGTGGGTCCATTGTGCGGATTGTGCAGCGCATCACCATGCCGGGGGGAAGGTGCATTGATGAACGAGTGGCTGATCGCGTTGTTTTTCCTCGTTGCGTTGGTCTATTCCATGGCGGGTTTCGGCGGCGGATCATCGTATCTCGCGCTCCTGGTTCTTTTCGCGGTGCCGATGGCTGTCGTTGCGCCGGTGGCGCTCGTCTGCAACCTCGCGGTTGTTTCCGTCGGCAGTTGGCGGTTCATCCGGGACGGCCATCTTTCATGGAGACTGCTGCTGCCGTTTCTCGCGACATCGGTCCCATTCGCTTACCTGGGCGGAAGAATCCAAATGGATAAAAACGTATTTTTACTTTTACTATCGGGATCGCTCTTTTGCGCCGGGATCAACATGCTGTTTGTCCGGCGCCCCCAAGAGAGTGAAGGGGTCGATCCGCGACGGGCCTGGAAATGGGGCCTGCCGGCCGGCGCAATGCTCGGAGGCATCTCGGGCCTGGTGGGAATCGGCGGCGGGATCTTTCTCTCGCCCCTCCTGCACACGCTGCGTTGGGGAAATTCCAAGCAGATTGCCGCCTCGGCCAGCATGTTCATCTTCCTGAACTCGCTGGCCGGCCTGGTCGGCCAGTTGAGCAAGCCGGTCGATCCGGCGCTGTTTCAAAGCTATCTGGGACTGCCGGCTGCCGCGCTGATCGGTGGATTGGCGGGAAGTTTTTGGTCGTCGCGCCGGTTTTCCTGCGCCATGGTGCAGAGGGTGGCCGCGATCCTTGTACTCTATGCATCGGTGCGTGTTGGGTTGTCGGCCTTTTAAAATGAGGACATCAAAGGCATCTGACAGGATTAACAAGATTTACGGGATTGATCAAAACAAGTGGTTGGCAGCTTCTTCCCATAATCCTGTTTATCCTGTGAATCCTGTCAAAAATTCTGTTTTTAAGAGTTATGCGCAATATTACTCATAAATTTGCAACGCTGAGAACCGCGACCGCGCAGACGTCGATCAAGGCGGGCGCCGCCACGATCGCGCGGATCCGGGACAAGACCGTGCCCAAGGGCGACGCGCTGGAGATTGCGCGCACGGCCGCGCTGGCCGGCGTGAAGCGGTGCGACGAGCTGGTCCCTTTCTGTCACAGCGTGCCTCTGGACGCGGCGGAGATCACTTTCGAATTGAAGGAAAAAGAGGTCGTCATCACCGCGACGACGCAGGCGGTGTACAAGACGGGTGTCGAGATCGAGGCCCTGCTGGCCGCACAGCTCGCCGCGATCAACCTTTACGATCTTTTGAAACCGATCGACGACCGCCTGGAAATCGGCCCCACAAAGCTCTTGGAGAAGACCGGCGGCCACGGCGACTTTCGTGATCAGTTCACACCGAAGCTGAAAACCGCCATTTTGGTCGCCTCCGATTCGACAGCGACCGGCAAGCGGAAAGACAAGTCGGGTGCGCTGGTCCGCGACCGCATTTCCAAGGAGGACGTGGAGGTGGTCGCCTACGACGTTTTGCCTGACGATGCCAGCCAGATCGAAGCGTGGCTGAAAACGAAGTGCGATGAAAGCGTCGACCTGATCCTGACCACCGGCGGCTCCGGTCTTGGTCCCCGCGACTGCACGGTCGAGGCGACGCGCCGGGTGATCGACAAGGAGGTGCCTGGCATCAGCGAGGCGATGCGGGTCCACGGGCGCGAGCGCACGCCCTATGCAATGCTGTCGCGCGCCATATCGGGTGTCCGCGGCAGGACCCTGATCGTGAACCTGCCCGGCAGCAGCCGGGGCGCCGAGGAGTCGCTCGATGCGGTCCTGCCCGGCCTGTTGCACGCGTTCAAGATGATGAGGGGCGGCGGCCATTAGGCCGCGTGAAGCGTAAAGGCGAGGATGCTGACACCGGATCAAGCTCTTCAAAAAATTTTTCTGCACGCGAAAGCTCTGCGTCTGGAACAGCTCGACATTCGCGAGGCGAACGGGCGAGTGCTCGCAGCGGACGTCCAGGCCGCGGACGATCTGCCTCGTTTTGACAATTCGGCGATGGATGGGTTTGCCTTGCGTGCCGGAGACATTCGCGGAGCATCGAAGAAGCATCCTGTTTCGCTCCGGCTGATTGGCGAGATTCAGGCGGGATCATCGTTCCGGAAAAAACTTCCCTCGCAATGCGCCGTCCGGATTTCGACAGGCGCTCCGATGCCTCCGGGTGCGGATGCCGTGGTGATGCAGGAGTATTGCGCGGTCCGCGGCGCCATGGTGATGATCTGCGGCACCGAGCCGAAGGGAGCCAACGTCCGGTTCCGGGGTGAGGAGATTCGCAAAGGCCGAATCGCGCTCCGGAGAGGTACCCGCCTGAATCCCGGCTCGATTGCGTGGCTGGCGACGATGGGGATCCGGAAGGTTTCCGTCTTTCGCCGGCCCCGGGTTGGATTGTTGCGAACCGGCAACGAGGTGGTCGAGCCTGGCAGGTTCCCGAGGCCGGATCAGGTTCGGGATGCGCACGGCCTCTCGCTGTCGCTTGCCCTGCGTGAAATGGGCATCGATCTGAAAATAGAACCGATCGTCCGGGACAATTCCCCGGCGATCCGGCGCGCGTTTTCAAAGCTCATGGCCTGCCGTGACGTGGTCCTCACGACCGGCGGTATTTCCGTTGGTAAACACGACTTCTTCCATGAGGCCGCCCGGCGCATCGGTGTTCGGCGGATCTTCCATAAAATTTCGCAAAAACCCGGAAAACCGATGGTCTTCGGAAAAAAATCCGCAAAGCTCTGGTTCGGTTTGCCCGGCAACCCCGTTTCGTCGCTCTTTTGTTTCTATCATTATGTCCGCCCGGCGTTGTTGAAAATGACGGGCCGGAGCAATTTTCTGCCACAATGGTTTGAGGCCATTTCATCCATCCCCGTGAGGCGGAATCCACGAAGGACGGAATTCATGAGGGGGCGGCTGGATCGGGGCAGGGTCGTTTTTGCACGGAACCAGGGCTCGCATTGTCTTGGAAGTTTTTCCGATGCGAACGTCCTGGTGAGAATCAATCCGACAGGCCGCGGTCGCCGCGTTTCCTGTCTTTTTCTGTAAACCTGTTCAGGGATTGGACCCGAGAATCTCGCGGCCTTCCTCGCTGATCATTGATGGGTTCCATGGCGGGTCCCAGACCAGATGGACCTCGCAATCCTCGACCGACGAAAGCTCCAGCACCGCGCGGCGTATTCCCTCGGCCATCGCGTATTGCATCGGACAGCCGGGGGTTGTCAGCGTGAACGTGACATGGACGCGCCGGCCATCGAAGCGAACGTCGTAGATCAATCCAAGATCGACAATGTTGAGGCCGACCTCCGGATCGATCACCTCCCGAAGCGCCGTCATGACCTGTTCGTGTGTGGGGGATGGTGAGGGATCTTCGTTCATGGCATCGAGGCTCTGGAATGCGCGGAGCGGCGGGCTCTGACATCATTCCACCATGTCAAAAGCCGGGCCAGCGGGCAGGCGTGGAGAATCAGCCGGGAGAGCGGCATTCCCATGTTCACCACGAACAGAAGGATGCCACACCCCATGACTCCCGTGCTGACGGTCAAAAGAAGGGAGGAAGCGCCGGTGCTGAGCGAGGCGACAATGGCTGTCGTCCAGAGGCCTGCCAGGAAAAGGGCGAGCGCCCAGCGCTGCAATGGAATTGAATAGAGTTCGTAGAGCTTGGGAACGGGCTGGCGGCCGATCAGCGGCGGATAGATTTTGTACCAGACCAGGAACGGGATGATCTTGTAAAGCATCGCCATCACAAAGAGGCTTACGAATCCGAGCAGTGCGATCATCCCATAGCCCGTTTGGGCTTGCGCCTTGATTGCGGAAAGAGGGGATGGCCAGCTCAGCAAGAGTCCGAGCGCGACCAATGCGGGGATGTGAGCCATCGCGACGAGCGCCTGTTTCAGTGTCCCATCGAGATGAGGGCGTTTCCTGGCCTTGAGAATCGCCAGCACTTCCCAGGCCCAGAGTCCGAGCGCGAGACTGACGATGATCACCGCCCCAACGAGCCAGCATGCCTGGAGGAGAATTCCAAAAAAAATGCCGGGCACTCCGGCATTGAAGAGAATGAACGAGGTCCATATCCGTCGTTCGCTTTGAATGGACGAGAGCGCAAACATCGGAATCAGCCGGTAGCTGACGCCCATGATCATCATAAAAAACCATCCGAGCGCGGCGAGGTGTGCATGGGCATGGATGGCCGAGATCACGTTGAATGGAGAGAAGGAGATCACCTTGTTGTGCATCAGGTACTGACCTGCAAGAAAGGTGAGGACCAGATATGCCAACGAAGCGGCGATGTGGATGGACACCGCATCGTGCTTCTCCACGCGCTTCAGCGTCCAGCCGATGTTGTAGACGAACAAGGAGAAGCTGAGCGTTATGCAACTGCCGAACCAGAGCATCAGCCGGAAATTCCAAAACCAGAAGCATGCGACCATGCCGGCAACGCCGATGGCGTGAAAGCCAAAGGTCCAGCGGATCAGCCGCTCGTTATAAATTTTGACGCCCAGCGCAACCGGCACGAGCTGGATGGTCGCGCCCAGGATGACCGTCGCGATCCATCCGAGCACCAGCAGGTGCGTGAACGCAATTGTGTGATGATTGTAGTGGTGCTGGCCAAGGACTTCACCGGCGAAGAAAGGCAGGGCTGACGCGAAAAGGGTCAGCGCGGCCAGGCCAAAAACGAAATACCGGACCGGCAGGTCAACGGAAGGCGCCAGTTCCGAGGCGATCGAGGCGACCTCCTCTTTCCTCCAGCTGCGCGGGTTCGGTGCCGCGCGTTCCGAGATGGCGTCAAGCCGGTTCATGTTCGGTTCAGGCAAGCCAGATCATCGTGACGAAACTCCGGTCGGGCTGCTCGCCGCAGTCGAAGGCGAAGCCGCGCGCTTCCAACTCGTGAAAGAGATGGACGGGTTTGCGGTCGCTCATCATCACCAGCCGGTCGCCGTGCCCGAGTCGGCCGACGGCCTCGAGCGTACGGACCATCGGCTCGGGAGGCTCCAGACCGCGGTTGTCGAGACGGATCTCCTTGCCTTCGGTGGGCGGATCGCCGGCGACTTGCCGTTTTTTTCCCGTACTGGGCGCGGTGTCCGCGATCTTTTCAAACTCAATCCGCCAGGCGCCGTCGGCCATCCGTTCCTTGCGGTGCAAGAAGCCATCGCGCGTGAGCTTGGCATAGAGCGGAATCGGCTCGAATGGGACGAGCAGGACGAAGTTCTGCCCGGGCTTGAGGCTGGCGATCGCCTTGTCGATCAAATCACAGGGAGAGCCGCCCTTCTGCAGAATCGGGCGGACGTCGAGGACGAGCGGCTTGGCCGGCGAAACTCGAGTGAATGGATTCGGTGGCATGGGATCACTCCGGTTTTGGGGTTGGCGGTTTGCGGGAATCGGACGGCGGGCCGTCGAACAGCGTCAGCAGCATCACGAGCTTCGTCTTGGCCGTGATCGCGTGGGCAAGCCCCGGCTCCATGGCGATCCAGGTATCGGGCCCGGCGTTCCTCCACCGGCGTCCCAGCTTCACCCGCGCGCGCCCCTCCACGAAATGCATCGTGGCCGCGACCGTGGCGGTGTGCTCCGAAAGCTGCTGGCCGGCGTCAAAATAAAACAGCACGGTTTTCGCGCTGCGATCGCGGCGGATTGTCCGGCTGGCAATGCCGCCGGGAACGAAGTTCATTTCCTTCTTGAGGTCAATGACGTTTGAGTTCACACCCACCAACGTAAACCGGAGGCGCGAAAGGCGCCTTGATCCAAGTCAAGAAACGGCCTATGGACGCCCAGATCCTGACATTTTCCCGCCAACTGTTCCAAAGAGTGAGGCTCCACGCCCTCTCAAAGACCTGTTCAAAAGGCGTGTACGTCTTTCGCGAGGGCGACGCTTACGCGGGCCCTTGGATCCTCCACAAAGGCGCCGTCGTTTTGGTAAAGTCGTCGATCTCCGGGCGCGAGCAGATCATCCGGCAGGTGGAGCCGGACGAGATTTTCGCGGAGGTGCCTCTTTTCAAAAACATCGGCTGGTATCCGATCAACGCCCGCTGCGCTACCAAGTGCGAGCTCCATCTGCTGCCCGTTGAGAAGGTTCGCCAGTGTCTGAAGTCGGACCCGAAGCTCGCATGGACGGCCGCATGCTCGCTCGCCGGCCGGATTGCGGATTTTCGGGACGCGTTCTTCGACCTGACGCTGGCCGATACGCAGAAGCGGCTGGTCCGGTATCTGGTCCGCCGGCTGCAGGGCCGGCCCAACGCGTCGCTCGGCGTGGTCCGGCTCGGTATCAGCCATCAGGATCTGGCGCTGCTGCTGGGGATCCGGCCTGAGAGTCTTTCGCGCGCCCTGACAGAGCTTGAGCGCTCCGGCAAGTTACGGCGGCTCTCGAGGCAGACGTTTCAGTTGTTCCTGAAAAAAATCCCCAGGGAAGAGATGGAATGGTGACATGAGCCCGGAGGTTTACCCTGAAAAGCTTCAATGGCGGTATATCCAGCGCGACGAACCGCCAAAGCGCCCGGTCTGCGAACGTCTGCGCGATTTTCATGAGATTTATTCATTCCTGGACGCGGACAAGGTTCGGGAGCAGGCGGCGCGTTGCGTGCAATGCGGCCATCCCTTTTGTGTCGGCGGCTGTCCGCTGAATAACAGGATTCCCGAGTGGATCGCGCTCGCGGCCGAAGGACGCTTCCTGGAAGCCGCGAAAATCTCCCAGCAGACCAGCAACATGCCCGAAGTTTGCTCGCGCGTCTGCCCGCAGGAGCGCCTTTGCGAGGGCGCTTGCGTGTTGAATGTTTTCTCACAGCCGGTCACGATCGGTGCGATCGAGATGTTCATCAATGAATACGCGTTTGCCCACGGCGGCGTTGATGTCACGCGTGCCCCCTCGAACAGCAAGCGCGTTGCCGTTGTCGGCGCCGGACCTGCGGGTCTCGCGTGCGCCGATGAGCTGCGCGGGATGGGCTATGACGTAACTGTTTTCGAAGCACTCGATCGCGGCGGCGGATTGCTCGTCTATGGCATTCCCGCGTTCAAACTCGACAAGAATGTGGTCGAGCGGCGCGTGAAGACACTCGAGGCGCGCGGAGTACAATTTCGGATGAAGGTTGTGGTCGGACGTGATGTGACAGTCTCAAAGCTTCTCGGCGAGTTCGACGCGGTATTCCTGGGCATCGGTGCGCAGAAGCCGAAGCCTCTGAATGTGCCCGGTGGGGAGCTGCGGGGTGTTTACGATGCTCTCCCGTTCTTAATCGAGAAAAACCTCGGGTTACCGGAGACCACGGACGTTCACAACAAGCTTGTCGCGGTGGTCGGCGGCGGCGACACGGCGATGGATTGTCTGCGCACGGCGATTCGCTGTGGTGCGCGCAGCGCCGTTTGTCTCTATCGGCGCGACGAAGCCAACATGCCCGGCAGCAGAAAGGAATACAAAAACGCCATTGAGGAGGGCGCGCAGTTTCAGTTTCTCGTCAATCCCATCCTCGTTTGCGGAGACTCGCGCGGTGATGTGCAGGGAGTCCGCTGCGTTCGCATGGAGCTCGGCGAACCCGATGCGTCGGGGCGCCGCAAGCCGCGCCCGGTCCGGAATTCGGAATTTAACGTGCGTGCGGAGGTCGTGCTGGTCGCGTACGGTTTCGATCCCGTGCCTATGCCGGCTGGTGACCACCTGCCCGATATTCTCCGCAACAAGTGGGGAATGTTTGAGGTGAATCCCGATGGCATGACCAATATCCCGGGACTTTTTTCAGGCGGCGACGCGGTCCGCGGTCCAAGCCTTGTGGCGCACGCGATTCGTGATGGACGCCATGCCGCGCGCAGCATTGACCGATACCTCTCAACAGCGGCGCGTTGCTGCTCCGGATGACTTAGGTGTCGGCCTTCAGGGCCGTTTCCCGGTGACCGGCTTCTTTGCGCAGGTGGGTCTCGGTAATGTCAAGAAGCTGTTCGATCCGGTAGGGCTTGGGGAGGTGGATCTTGAGTCCGAGGCTGGTCGCCTTGCGCGTCTGCTCCGTATCAATGTAGCCGCTGGAAAAGATGATCGGAACCAGGGGGTCAAGCTTGCGGATTTCGTGGTAGGCCTCAACGCCGTCCTTGCGAGGCATCACCATGTCCATGATGATGAGGTCAACGTCGGGACGGTCGTCCTGGGCAAAAAAGTCGACCGCCTCCTGTCCGTCATGGATCTCAATCACCTCGTAGCCGGCATCCTGCAGCACGGTTTTGGTGAGCTCGCGGATGGCCACCTCATCATCGACCACCATGATCTTGCGCTTGCGAGTCCTGGTCCTTGGCTTGGTGGCGGCCGCTTCCGTCGCCGTGTCCTGGCGAACGAAAGGAAAGTAAAGATGGATGGAGGTGCCTTTGCGCCATTCGCTCTCGTAATCAATGAAGCCTTTGTGCCTGAGTATGATCTGATAAACCATCGCGAGGCCGAGGCCCGTTCCCTTGCCGATACCCTTGGTGCTGAAGAACGGCTCGAAGAGGTGCTCCTTGGCCTGGTTGGTCATTCCGGTGCCATCATCAATGATGGAGCACTTCAGATATTTGCCCGGATGGATCAGGCCTGTCACGGCGCGAAACGGTTCCTCGAACTTCGTGATTTCGGTCTTGACGATGATACTTCCCGATTCGCGGATGGAATCGCGGGCGTTGAGGAGGAGATTAATGAGGACTTGCTCGATGTTGACGGCGTCGCCGGGCACGGGTTTCTCCAGCGGGCAGAGCTCGAGGCGGGTGTTGATGTAGGCGGGGAGACTTCCGTGCACGAATTGCATGGCGCGTTCGACGCAGTTGTTGAATTGAATCATCTCCGGTTTGAATTCCTGGTGACGCGCGAGGGTGAGAAGCTGTTTGGTCATCCGCGCTGCGCGCTGGGCGCCCTGCTCGAGCATCTCCACGTGAGAGTAAAGCGGAGAGTCGGAGCTGAGCTTGCTCTTGAGGAGGCTGGCGTATCCCAGCATGCCGGAGAGCTCGTTGTTGAAATCGTGTGCGATGCCGCCCGCCAGCCGGCCAACGCTTTCCAGCTTTTGACTGCGCATCATCTGCTGTTCGATCCGCCGGCGTTCGGTGACATCGAAAAGCACAACGCGAAATCGGGTGGGATCGTTGGCCGTTTCCACGACGGGGATGACGTGGAGCGTGACCGTCTTTTCTTCGCCCTCCAGGATGAGCGTGCGTTCGTTATCGATGGGGGGGCCATGTCGTTGCAAAAGTTCGCGGAAAAGCAGTTCGTCGTTCGGCCGTTGGGCCTCCGGAAGGAAGTTGAAGAAGGCGGCGCCCCGGAGAACCTGGGAGGAGGATTTGAGCATGGTTTGAGCGGCGGCGTTGGATTCCAGGATGTGTCCCTTGGCGCTCAGAGAGAGATAGGCAACAGGGGCTTCCTGAAAGAGGGTCTGGTATTTCGATTCGGAGATTTTCAAGAGCTCGAGACTTTCCCGGATTTTTCTTTGCCGCTCCTGAAGCTCGTCACGGAGGAGCTTGAGGACAAGCCAGCCGACCGCCACCCCGGTGATGGGAATCAGGAAGAGGGTGATCTTCTCAAGCGGAGAAAGCAGCAGATCACCGCGAAGGATGTAAACGGGGATCGCCGTCAGGGTGATGGTGATCAGGATGATGAACCATCGGAACCAGGAGACCGCTTTGATCGCCCGTTCTTCCTCGGGCGGCTCATTTTTCTCTGGATGCAATGCGGTCAGATCAGCTCCTGCTGGGAATCGGGTGTTTAAGCCGATTCGATGAGCATTCTGGAACGCTCGACGGGAGTTTTTGCGGTTTTTTTAAACCAAGGCATTCTAGTTATTCCTTTATCGCAAAAGAAGTGAATATGCAAAAAGGAAAGCAAAAAAACTTCGGTTGACTTCAAACTTTCGTGCGAGAATAATGACTGAATCCCATGGCTTCAGCAGAGACAGTCAAACGAACTCCGATCTATCCAGCGCATCTGGAATGGGGTGCCAAAATGGTCGATTTTGGAGGCTGGAGCATGCCTGTGCAGTACTCGGGGATTCTCGATGAGCATCAGTCCGTGCGCGAAAGGGCGGGCCTTTTTGACATCTCGCACATGGGAGAATTCAGGATCACGGGGGCCGGGGCACTCGGTTTTCTCAACCATCTGCTCACCAACGATGCCACCAAGCTTACCGTTGGCAAGGGGCAATATTCGATGATCTGCAATGACCACGGTGGGATCATCGACGATCTTTTCGTCTACCGGACCAACCTGGAGGAATATCTGATGGTGGTCAACGCCTCTTGCATCGAGAAGGACTATCTCTGGGCGCAGACCCATAAGTCTCATCCCTGCCAGTTCGAGGATTGCAGTCATTTCTATGCGGCCGTCGCCCTCCAAGGGCCCAGCAGCCCGCGCATTTTGGAGCGCGTCATTCCGGGCGCTGCCTGCCAGGTCCATCACCACGAGATCAAAAGGTTTCTTTTCCAGGGCAAGGAAATCTGGATTGCCCGCACCGGCTACACGGGCGAGGACGGTTTCGAACTTTTTTTCGACCGAACCGTCGCGCTCCAAGTCTGGGGGAAAATCCTGCTCGATGGCAGGGAGTTCGGCATCAAGCCTTGTGGCCTGGGTGCACGCGACACCTTGCGCCTCGAGATGGGCTATCCGTTGAACGGCTCCGACCTCTCAGAAAACATCACCCCGGTCGAAGCAGGGCTTGGGTTCGCCGTTTCTTTTGGCAAGGGTCGTTTCATCGGTTCCGAGGCGCTGCTCCAAGAGAAGGAAAACGGCCCGGCCAGGAAGAGCGTCATGTTTCAGATGAACGGGATCACGCCACCGCCGCGGTCGCACTACCCGATCCTCTCCGATGGCGTGAAAGTCGGCGAAGTAACCAGCGGGACCCTTTCTCCATCCTTGAAAATGGGTATTGGAATGGGAATGGTGGAAACGAGGTTCGCCGAGCCAGGAGTCCCGCTCCAGATCGAGATCCGTGGCAAGCCTTATCCCGCGACTGTTGTGAAAAAACCCATCTATAAGCCCGGGAAGGCCGGATAAAAGGGAAGACTGATGAATATTCCAAAAGATTTGAGATACGCCGAAACCCATGAGTGGATTCGCGCCGACGGTGACACAGCGACGGTCGGTGTCACCGACCACGCACAGGCGGAACTGACCGACGTCGTTTTTGTTGAGTTGCCCAAAATCGGGACCAAAGTGGCGGCCGGCGCCGAGTGCGCCGTGGTGGAATCCGTGAAGGCAGCTTCGGATATTTACGCTCCCGTTTCCGGCGAAATTGTGGAAGTCAACCAGCGGCTTGAAGCCGAGCCCGGCCTGGTCAACAACGACCCCTACGGCGAAGGCTGGTTCTTTAAAATCAAGATGCTTGCCCCCGAGGAGCTCCGTCGGCTCAAGACCAACGAGTCCTACGCCCAGCAAATCTCAAAATAATTTCTAATTTCTAATTTCTGATTTCTAATCGAGCCAAAACTCTCGCCCAGCGTTGTTTCCAATTTTTCCGGTCCTTTTTTGCTTCCCATCCAGGGACAACTCCATTCTATTCCGTGTTAGAAATTAGAAATCAGAAATCAGAAATTAAGTCATGGACTACATTCCCAGTCTCGACGTTGACCTGAAGAAGATGCTCGCGGACGTTCAGGCCGGCTCCTATGAGGATCTGATCGCCGCCGTCCCCCGGAAGCTGCGCAACCCGAAAATCGATCTGCCGGCACCACTGACCGAGATGGAATTGCAGCGGGAAATCGGCCGCCTGGCCAAGGAGAACACTTCACTGGAGGACGCCATTTCATTTCTCGGTGCGGGAGCCTACGAGCACTTCATCCCAAGCGCCATCGACGCGATTGCCTCGCGAGGAGAGTTCGCGACCGCCTACACACCCTACCAGGCCGAGGCGAGCCAGGGTACGCTCCAGGTCATCTATGAATACCAGTCCATGATTTGCGCGCTGACGGGGATGGACGTCTCCAACGCCTCCCTCTACGACGGCAGTTCGGCAGTTGCCGAAGCCGCGCTCCTGGCTCGTGGCATCCAAAAGGGCCGCAGCCGGATCCTGGTTGCTTCGACGATGCATCCGGACTACCGGAAAAATCTGAAAACCTACCTGGCTGGGCTGGAGCTGGAAGTGATCGAACTTCCAGCCCGGGAGGGGAGCCTGGATATCGCAGGGCTCCGATCCAGACTGGATGCCTCTGCCTGCGCCGTGATGGTGCAAACGCCCAATTTTTACGGCCAACTGGAGCCAATGGAGGAAGCCGCCAAGGCCGCTCACGCCGCAGGAGCCCTGTTCGTGGCCTGCGCCAATCCGATCTCCCTTGGTCTGCTCAAGCCGCCAGGAGAGTACGGCGCCGATTTCGCCGTTGGGGAGGCCCAGCCGCTGGGCATCCCGCTGAGCTACGGCGGCCCCTGGCTTGGCTACTTGACCTGCCGCTCGGAGCTGGTGCACAAAATTTCGGGAAGAATCGTCGGCCGCACCGTTGATGAGGAGGGAACGCCGGGTTTCTGCCTGACGCTCCAGGCCCGCGAGCAGCACATCCGCCGCGAGAAGGCCACTTCCAACATCTGCACCAACCAGTCGCTCCTGGCCCTGCGCGCATGCCTTTATCTGAGCCTCGTCGGCAAGGAGGGGATCGCGGAGGTGGCGAAGCTCAACTATGCCCGGGCGCATCAGCTGGCAAAGTCGCTCTCCGGCTGTCCCGGTTTTTCACTCAAGTATCCCGGTGTCTTCTTTAATGAGTTTGTTGTCACTACGCCAATCCCCTCTGCGGACCTTTGCAGGGAGGCGCTCGAGCATGGGATCATCGCGGGCCTGCCGCTTTTGTGCGTCGAGCCCGGACGGACCCACGAACTGCTGGTTTGTGCGACGGAGATGAAGACAAGACAACAGCTCGAGCGTTTCATCGAAGTCGTCCGAAACATCACCCAGGATGCCGCCAAACTGGCTTTGAGCGGACAAAGAAAGTAGAACCCTTTTTATGGAAGAAATTATTTTTGACCAGTCCGTGCCCGGCCACAGGGCCGTCTCATTTCCGGTGGATGCGGGCGACGTCGATCTGCCCGCGGAGCACCGGCGGACGTCCCCGCCCAGCCTGCCGGAATTGTCGGAGCTGGAAGTGGTGCGGCACTTCACGAGGCTTTCCCAACTGAACTTCAGCATCGACACGCATTTCTATCCGCTCGGGTCGTGCACGATGAAGTACAATCCGAAAGTCAACGACCGGATGGCCGGCCTGCCGGGGTTCTCCCAAATCCATCCGCTTCAGCCGGCCGAGCAGGTGCAGGGGATCCTCCGCCTGATGAGCGACCTGGAGCGCTGCCTTTGCCAAATCTGCGGCATGGAGGCCTTTTCACTCCAGCCGGCGGCCGGCGCCCAGGGCGAATTGACGGGCATGCTGATGGTGCGTGCGTACCACGAGTCACGGGGGGAAAAACGCACCAAGGTGATCGTGCCGGCTTCCGCGCACGGCACCAATCCGTCCAGCGCCAAACTCGCCGGCTACGACATTGTCACGCTGCAATCGCCCTCCGGAATCGTGGAGGCCGCCGAGCTGAAGAAGCTTCTCGGTTCCGATGTCGCTGCAATCATGCTGACCAATCCGAACACGCTCGGACTTTTCGAGAAAAATATCGAGGAGATTGCCCGGCTGGCTCATGAACAGGGAGTGCTGCTGTATTACGACGGCGCCAATATGAACGCCCTGCTCGGCATGGCACGCCCGGGCGACATGGGCTTCGACATCGTCCATCTCAACCTCCACAAGAGTTTCTCGACACCGCACGGCGGCGGCGGCCCGGGTGCGGGACCGGTCGGTGTGAAAAAACGGCTGGAGCCCTTTCTTCCTTCGCCGCGGATCGTCAAGTCAGGAGCCCGCTTCGATTGGTCGTGGGACTTTCCCCAATCGATCGGAAAGGTCCGCTCCTTTTACGGCAACGTCGGCATCCTGGTCCGCGCCTATACCTACATCCGCGCGCACGGGATGGAGGGCCTGCGCCGGATTTCACAGGCGGCGACTGTCCACGCGAATTATATCAAGGAGAAGCTCAAGGATGATTACCGTCCCTACAGCCCTGAGCCATGCATGCACGAGTGCGTGCTGCTGTGCGAGGAACAGGAAAAGATGGGGGTAAGCGTTCGCGACATCGCCAAGCGCCTGCTGGACTTTGGATTTCATTCTCCGACGATTGCCTGGCCTGTCCACGGCTGTCTGATGATCGAGCCGACCGAGACCGAGAGCCGAAAAACGCTCGATCAATTTATCTCCGCGATGAAGCAGATCGCGAGGGAATCGCGAGAGAACGCCGATTTCGTCCGCCACGCGCCCTACCGGATGCCCATTCGCAGGCTTGATGAGGTCCGGGCGGCAAGAGAGCTGGATGTCAGGAAGAAGTAGCTGGTAGCTAGTATCTAACAGAATTTTTCTTCGGCTACGAGCGATCGGCGTTGTCCTCATCTGGCATTCCTGCCGACCTTGTCGGCCAGCCAGGTGCTTCATGCCGGACGCGGTAGGGTCAAATAGGACAACGCTAGCTACCACCTACTGCGCCGGAGGCGCGGGGAGGGGCGCAAATTCCCGTCTCCCTTGGTCGGTCTGCTGCTGAACCGCGAAGCCGCTCTGGGCCAGCATTTGAAGAATCGCCGGGTGCTGCTGGCTGTACGTGGTCAGGTCGGCGATGAAGCTGTTGAAATAATTATCGAAATTGCGGGCGCCCTTGCTCTGCTCGGATAACTGGATCAGGAGGGTGGCCTGCTCGCTTTTTTGTTTCCAGACGAAGTAGCTGAAGCTGAGGACGAGCAGGAGCACGGCGACCAGGCCGGTCAGGACTGCCTGCGCAAGGATCTTTTGAATCTCCTGCTCGGGGGGCATGTTGTCGTTTGGGTTCTCGGCCATGATCAAGTCATTGGAAGGTTTTGCGCGGTCATTTCTTTTTAGGCTTCGGCGTGGGCTGGACCTGGGCTGACGGCGGTGGACTGATGCCATACTTCTGCAGGAGTGGCAGGATGGTCGGGTCTTTCTGGCTGTAGAACGCGATCTGTGGGACGAGGGAGTTGAGCACCGCCTGTTCGCGCTGGGCGTTCTGGATGACATTCTGCGCCTCGTTGACCTTGGCCTTTAGGCGGAAGTACTGGAACGAGGTCGGCAACCCGAGAAACGCGGTGAGTATCAGGGCGACGATCGCCAGAATCCGGGAGTAGAACGCGTATGGATACATGCCGTATGACTACCTTTTGGCTCCCGCTTCGCCAAGCAAGAAGTTCGAAATCCCATCGGCGATCGCCTTGGCCAGCTCCTCGCGGTACTCCGGCGTGAGCAATTTTTTCTCCTCCTCCGGCATGATGATATGGGTCGATTCGACGAGAACGACCGGGCAGGCGGCAAATCGAGTGACCACCAGGTTGCGCTGGACGACCGATAGGTCATGGCCGCGGACCGTCGGAGTCAGGTACCGGTGGATCGACTTGGCCAACGGCTGGGAATGCGGGTAAAGATAGATGTCTTGTGTTCCCCACCGCGTGCGCGGATCTTCCTCGTCGGCAACCGAGTTGAAATGCAGGCTGATGACCAGATCGGGGTTGGAAGCCTTGAATTTGACGGGGCGCTGGGTGAGCTCCAACGGCTGGTCCTCTCGCGAGAGAATGACCTGCGCGCCTTGTGTTTTCAGTGTTTCGGCCAGCTGCCGCGCGAGCAACAGCGTCAGGGTGCGTTCTTCGGTGCCCCGGGGTCCGAGCGCGCCGGGGTCAGGATGGTGGCCCGGATCGAGGACGATCCTGAGCCCCTCGAATGGTTTGTCTTTGTTGATCTTTGGAGCAAACTCGACGGTCACCATCGTTTTACCCGCTGCACCCTCCTGGCAGGAAACATCGAATCCCCAGATGGGGGAGGGCTGCGGGAAAACGAAGGCCCTTGGCGGATCACTGAGGAATTTCAATTTCAACGTTGAGCGGTCGGCGGTCTCTTCGAAGACCATCGGCATCGGTGTCTGCATGTCGAATGTGTAGACGGTTGAACGCGGCTCCTTCTTGCTCAAGAACCCGGTGGACATTTCGGGAGCCGGCAACGCCTCCTGCGCTTCCTTGAATTCCCCGGCTGGGATCCAGAGCGAACCATTCTCAACCGGTGGATCGATGAGGAACGTGTCGCCCTTTTTTTCGTTCACCTTGATCCGCGATCCCTTGGGAAAGAAGACAACCCTGCCGAGGTTCGGCAACGATTTGCCGTCAGGCAGGGTCTCATTCTCCATGCCCATCCACTGATCGTTGGTGCTTTCCATGACACGTGGTTGGGGCAGTTTCTCCACAGCGGGATCCTTCCTGCTGCTTGGGCTCGCGGGCGTCATGCCATAGACAACATTCGTCATTTTGGCCTGGTCCTTGATGATCGCAAACTCGAAAAACGCGTCCATGACCTTCTGGTCAACGGTGACGGGTGTTGTCAGGCGCTTGATGGGAACGAAGCCGATGAACGCGCCATCCGAAAACACATCGCAAAGCTTGCCGTTGCAGCGAAGCGTGAACTGGTCGGAGGGCACGGTGCCGATGACGAATGTGGAGCCTTCGCTCACCTTGAGCTCCTCGCCCGGCTGGGGCCGGACCACTTTCAGATCAGAAGCCGGTACGGGGGTGGGCGCCGGAGGGGCGGGAGTCGCGGCGGGCGCGGGTGTCTCTTCCGGGGCCTTATCCTTGTGCCGCTTCCTCTCCACTGCCGTCAGAGTCGCCGGAGTCAGGAGATGGGCCAGAACGATGGCAACCACCAGTGATCTTTTGAACCATTTCATACCTGTTGCTTGAACAAATGATTCAGCGGTTTAATGAAGTTTTTCTCCGGCCTCTCTCGATGCTCCACGCCACCCAAACACAGATTTCATACAGGATGATGAGCGGTGCTGCAACCACTGTCATTGTAAACATATCCGAGGTTGGGGTGATGCAGGCGGCCAGGAAAAAGATGGCCACGAAGAAGTAGCGTCTCTTCTGTTTGAGGAATTCGTGAGTGATAATGCCGAGCTTGGCCAGCGTGACGATGACGACGGGCATTTCGAAGCTTAATCCCATGCCGACCGCAAATTGCGTCACGAAGGAGATGTAGTTTTGGATCGTCCACTGGGGATGAATGCCCATGTATGCCGAATCAGAGATGAAGAACCTGAGTGTAACCGGCAGCAGGTAGAAGTAACAGACGAGGACTCCCACAAGGAAGAGGAGCACCCCGCTGGTGAAAACGGGAAGGATCATTTTCTTTTCTGACCCCGTCAGGGCGGGCAGGAGAAACTGTCCCAGAAAATAGAGGATGAACGGCAGGCTGACGATCAGCCCGGCGAAAGCGGCCACCTTGATCGAGATCATGAACGAATCGGCCACGCCAAGGGCGGCCAGAAACCCGGAATCGCGGGGAACTTGGCGAAAGAGCGGCGCCGTGAGCAGGTTCAGAATCTCCCGGCGCAGAACAAAGCATGCGACTGCCGCGACCGCAAAGACGCTGATGCTTTTAACGAGCACCCACCGAAGGTCCTCGAGGTGCTCCAGAAAAGGTTTGGCCGCTGTGTAGGAAGGCGGCGGTGCCTCCGGCAGCGCGGATGTCATCCCTTGGAAGGCGGGTCGCCGCCGTTGTTTTTGCGGTCACCGGAAGGCTTATCGTCCTTTTTGCCATCCAGTTCGTCAGATACCTCCTTGGAGGCCTTCTTGAATTCCTTGATCGCCAGTCCGAGGCCCTTGGCAAGTTCCGGCAGTTTGGCAGCTCCGAAAAAGAGCAGAACGATTACCAGGATAAAGATCCATTCCGGTGCGCCCGGCATGCCAAACGCTAGCAGGTTACTCATGGTTTTCCAATCACTCGAAGGCACTTTGAAACATTATGATGGTTTGTACCAATCACTCGATGATGCCGAAATCGTCGCGGCGGTTCTGCTCCCAGCTTCCGACCGGCTTGTCTTCGCCGTAGGACACCGTGCTGATGCGATCCGCCGAAATGCCCTTGCTCCGCAAAGCGGAACGGGCGGCCTGGGCGCGGCGCTGGCCGAGCGCGCGGTTGTATTCCGCGGTTCCACGTTCATCGCAATTGCCTGCCACCAGGATTTTGGCGCTCGGGTTGTTCTTCAGATAATCACCCACTTGGTTGAGCGTGCCACGGTCGCCGGGCCTGATCGAGGCGCTGTCGGTTTCGAAGCGGATGGCCGAGAACTTTCCGAATGAGGCGGACCCGCTCGGATGTCCGCTCTCCGGATTATCGATATCATTGGCGGAAGCTTGTTCAGTGTCGCTGCCCTCCAGCTCGGGGCCTCCGGGGCCGGTGGTCATGCTGTCACTGCCGGATTTACAGCCGAAAAATGCCGCAACAGAAATCGCCAATAGAGCGGTCAAAAGATGGTGTTTTTTCATAGGATTGTTTTTGAGTTAAAGGTTCGTAAGTTGGTGAGTTATTGGATCGCGCCGGACCAGGACGGTTCCGAACAGCTGCCAAGATCCTGCCGAAGTTGTATCGACCTGCCCGATGAAACGTCAAGGACATAAAGGCCGCCTCCCTTGAAGAACACCAGGTGCCGGCCGTCGGGCGCCCACGAGGGACGTTCTCCTGACGTGTACGTGGTCACCTCGCTGCCATCGCTATTCATTGCCATGATGTTGAAGCCATCGCCGGCGCGCCGCGTGAAGGCGATGAAGCCGGTGACCTGCGCCCATGACGGTTCCGTGTTGTACCCGCTGCTGGTCAGCGCGCGGCCTGTCCCTCCGCCAGATCCGATGGTGTAGATCTGCGGCAGACCCGGCCCGTCGAAGGCGTAGGCGATCTTGGAGCCTTCCGGCGACCATGTCGGGCACGCCTCGGCGCCCCGGGTCTCCGTCAGCCGGCTGAAGCCACCGCCGCCCGCCGAGCAGGTGTAGAGTTCCGGATTGCCGTCTTTGCTGAGCGTGAGCGCCAGCTCGCCGCCATCGGGTGAGAAGGCCGCGCCCGAATTGAGCCCTCCGAATGCCGCGACGCGCGTCCGCGTGCCGCCCTTGATGTTCTGGACATAAACGTCCGGATAGCCCGACTTGTACGAGGTGTAGGCGACCTTCGTCCCGTCCTTCGAAATGGATGGCGAACCGCAAATGACGCGGTCATTCGTGAGGCGCACCGCATTATAGCCGTCGTAATCCATCACATAAATTTCCTTCGAGCCGCTCTTTTTCGAGACGAAGGCGATTCTCGTCGAGGCGATGCCCGGTTCATTTTTCAGTTTTTGGACGATCGCGTCGGCGAGCTTGTGGGCGATCCGGCGGGCTTTGCCAGGATCGGCATCGCCGATCGCGGTTTCGTTCAAGGCATTCTGACCGCGCACGGAAACCTGGCCCTGCGCCGTGACCGAATTGCCGCTCGTGGTGAATGAGCCGGTGAAAATCGCCTCGCTGTTGCCGAGCGTTTTGACATCGAACTTGCCGTTGATGTTGAGATCGTTGATCAGAGTGTCGGTCAAAATCCTGGCGATCTGCGGGTTGCCGCCGGTGAAGGAGTTCACGGTGATGGAGGTCTTGCCAGCGGTCTTTACGACGCTCAACCGGGACTCGGCGTGAAGGGTGAGGGCGGAAACCAGGATCAGGCAAAGGGCGGGTTTGAAACATTTCATCATGTCATCCTCATGGGTTGGGTTTGCATTCGAATTCAACCGTGATTCGCGCCAGATCGGAAGTAAAATCTTCCGGCCACGGCTGGTACATGCCGATCGATTTCACCGCGAGCAGGGCCGACTGGTCCATCTCGGTGTTTGCCGAAGGTTTGGTGATCCTGATTCCGGTCAAATGGCCGCTTTTTTCCAAAAAGAAACCGACCTCAGTGATCATGCCCGCCGCCGCGGAGGGGGGCTGTTCCCAGGCGACTTGGATTTGCTCTTCGAGCGCGCCCAGGTAGGCGGCGAAACGGTTGGAGGTGCCCGAGGCGTTTCCCGTGCCGTCGCCTGCCGGGCCTGCCGTTGAGTCGGAGGATGGATTGGACCGGCCGAGTTTTTCTTCCAGTCGTCTGCGAATGTCGCTTGCGCTTTCGCCCTTGGGTGCGGGCTTCAACGCAGGTTTGGCGGCCTGGTTCCGCACGACCATGCGGTTGCTCTTCTGAACGGCGGGTTTGGGCGGCGTTTTCTTTGGGTTAGGTTTTTTTTCGGGCGCGGGCTTTGGCTTTATCTTTTCGGGAACCGGCTTTTTTTCGCGGTGCTTTTTCCGGAGGGCAAAATCCGATTGGTCTTCAGCAGGTTTGGGCGGTGGACTTGGCTTCGGCTCCGCGGGTTGGGAGGGAGGCTTGGGCCGCGGGGGTTCCTCATCCCTGGAGGCTGGAGGTGGAGGCGCCCCGCCGGGGCTTTTGGGTCCGCCAATGCCGAAGTCAAGCATCATGACGTCCTCCATGGGGCGGTGAATGAAGGCGGCGCTCAAAAATACCGCCATCAGCACGACCCCGTGGCCAATCAAGGTCAAAGCGAGCGATTTTTTTTCGCGGGTCTTCATGGCGATTGAGACGGAAGCCGCACTCCGTTACCCCCCGTGTGCCGGCTAGTTTTTCGTCGTGACGATCCCCATCTTTTTGACGCCGGCCAACTTGAGCGCGTCCACCACCCTTACGAATTGCCGGTAGGGAATTTCCTGGTCGGCCCGGACGAGGACGGGCAGCTCGGGATCCTTGTGGACCGCCTTCTGGATCTGTGTGCGCAAGCCGTCCATCGCCACGGGAACATCGTCGAGAAAAACGTGACCGTTGCGCTCAACACTGACCACGCGCGTTTTGCGATCCTCGATCATGGTCCCCGACATGGCCGTGGGCAGCTTGAGGTTGATCGAGGTTTCCAGGAGGGGCGTTGCCAGCATAAAAATGATCAACAGGTTGAACGTCAGGTCGACGAGCGGGATCACATTGATCTCCGCGTAAGGGTTGTAGACCGTGTGCTTGCTGTGGCGTTTCATTTCTTCAGAATCCAGGATTCAGAACCCAGAACCCAGAATAACATCCACACCGTCGAAGGATCGATTTTGAGTTCTGAGTTCATCCTTTCAGCTCCTTCTCAACTCTTTCAACAAATTCACTGGCAAAATTGTCCATCAGGACGGTGAGGCGGCGGATTTTGGTGAGCAGAATATTATAGCCCACCATCGAGGGGATCGCGACGACGAGGCCCGCGACCGTGGTGATCAGAGCGCCCGAAATGCCCGGGGCGAGCGCGCCGATCGATGCGGTGCCCGCGTTGGCAACGCCTGTGAACGCGTCCATGACACCCCAGACGGTTCCAAGCAGGCCGACGAAGGGAGCGGCGCTGACAACCGTGCCCAGGAGCGAAACCTGGCTTTCCAGGTTCACGCACTGCTCGCCGACGGTCCGCTCCAGTTCACCCTTCAGCTGCTCAACGCGAAGAGCGGGCGGACTGCTCATGTCTTCGAGTTTTTTGCAGCCGGTTTCATAGAGCACGTAGACCGGCGAGCGCGGCCAGACCACGTTGCGGTTGTTGAAAAGATCGACGAAGTGAAGCTCTTTGCGCAGGCGTGAAAGGAATTTTTGGGAATTGCTTTCGGCATCCCGAATCTGGGTGATTTTGTTGATCATGACATACCAGGCAAGAACCGATCCGAAAAACAACACGAGGAGGATCAGCTTTCCCGCCGGATTGGCTTCGGTGATGGCAAAATTGAGCGCGTTGATGGCGAGCAGTGGCGATGGCATCCAAAAAGTCAACATGCGCAAAAGAGTATAAAGAGAGCGAGTTCGGGTCAAGGGCGCTGAATCGCGGAACGGGATTGCCCCCCATGAAGCGGATGGGCTATAAGCCGCCATGCCCATCGTGAAGCCTTTTGCCGCCTTGAGGCCAAGGCCGGAGCTGGCGAAGCGGATCGCCCAGCCGCCGTACGACGTGCTGAGTTCGGAGGAAGCGCGCGAATTGGCGAAAAACGACCCGCTCAGCTTCCTCCACGTCTCGAAGCCGGAGATCGACCTGCCCGCCGGCACGGATGTTCACTCGGGGGAGGTTTATCGCAAAGGCGCCGAAAATTTCCAGAAGTTGATTGGGGATGGGAGTCTCAAACAGGATAAACAGAAGTGTTTTTACTTATATCAGCAGATCATGGGCGGGAACGCCCAGCTTGGCCTGGTTGCTGTCGTCCGCTGTGAGGATTATCAGAAGAGCGTCATCAAGAAGCACGAGTTCACCCAGCCCGACAAGGAGGACGACCGGATCCGGCACATGGAGGCGTTGAACGCCCAGACCGGGCCCGTATTTCTCACGTATCGCGCCGTGCCGCAGATCGACCAGCTCCTGGCAGGCGTCGTTCAAACCAAACCGTGGGCCGATTTTGTTGCGCCCGACGGCGTCCAGCACACCGCGTGGGTCATCGAGAACGCGGAGACGGCGAAAAAAACCGGCAACCTTTTTGCGGAGATCCCGGCGTTCTACATCGCCGACGGCCACCACCGGAGCGCGGCGGCCGTGCGGGTCTTCGAGAATCGAAAGAAGCAAAGCAAGTCGCCCACGGGGAATGAGCCCTGGAATTTTTTTCTCGCTGTCATTTTCCCGCACGACCAGATGCAGATTCTGCCGTACAACCGCGTCGTCAAGGATCTGAACGGGCTGACGACGGCGCAGTTCCTCGAAAAGCTCCGGCACGTCGGCATCGTCGAGAGCGGCGGCCAGTCGAGGCCGGAAAAGAAGCATGAAATCTGCATCTATGTGGACCATCAGTGGCATCGTTTTCACTGGGGAAAAAAACTGGTGGCCCCGCAGGATGCGGTCGGAAGACTCGACGTTTCGCTTCTCCAGTTCAACGTGCTCGACCGGGTGCTGGGCATCGAAGACCCGCGCCGAGACGGACGGATCAAGTTCGTCGGTGGAATTCGTGGCACGGCCGAGTTGGAAAAACTTGTGAACAGCGGCGAGTTTGCCGCGGCCTTCTCGATGTATCCGACTTCAATTTCCGATCTGATGGCCGTGGCCGACGAGGGCCGCGTCATGCCGCCCAAATCGACGTGGTTTGAACCAAAACTTAGGGATGGCTTGTTTTGTCATCTTCTTTAGCTGAGTCGAACGGTTGGGTATGCGTGCGCGTACAGCAAAACGCTCCACGTTTTGCTCCACCCCCCGACATTCGCCAAAAAAATAGATGAAATCGCCACCCTCCATAAAGATCTACACGAAATATTATTGCGGCTGGTGCAAGGAGGTCCTGGATTACCTCGACCGGCTCGGCTGGAGCTACGAAAATCTCGAGGTCGCCAAGAATCCCAAGAATTATAAGGAACTCGTCGATCTCTCCGGCCAGGATATGGCCCCCACGGCGTGGATTGATGGGAAGTTGCTGGTGGATTTTGGGGAGGAAGAGCTTGAGGCGTT
>JAHFSZ010000028.1:3597-29789 GCA_023265515.1 Verrucomicrobiota bacterium | reverse complement strand
GGCAAGCCCCCGGGGGGCGTTTCATATCCGATGGTTCTGGCATAGGGCAGATAGCCGGCCTTGTCATTCACGTACATCTGGACCGCCAGGGCCATCTGGTGGAGGTTGGACTGACACCTGGTGCGCTTGGCCAAATCCTTGGCGGTTTTGATCGCGGGCATCAGCAGGGCGGTCAAAAACGAAATAATGGCAATCACCACGAGCAGTTCAATGAGCGTGAAACTGCGGATGGGTCGCTTCCGGGTCTTCATGGCATGGCCTCCCTGGGCGCCGTTGCCGGCGGCCTCGAGAACCTTGTCGCGTGTCTCCTTCGAAACGTAGCCGCTGTTGGTCAGGGCGCGCGACACGGTCATTTTGGAAAGTCGTGTCGCGGAGGCGATGTCCTCCATGGTCGGAAGCGAAGAAGGCTTCACGAACTCAGAAGCATTTCTCGGTTTTTTCATGAAATGGCAATGATGCTGGCTTACAATCCACTGGTGCCGGTGACAAAATGGGAAAATGGTACTTTGTCAACCCCCCTTGCCTGGCCCGTGGTCTGCGTTGTTTTGCGGGCTTGAGCGGTCGATTCGCGGATGATGAGCTGGGCTGTCAACTTCTGATGGATCAGGTGGCGCTCCTGATTTCCTTTGGCCACCAGCTCCATGATATACTCGACCGCCTTCCGGCCCATCCTCTGCATCGGCTGGCGAACGGTGGTGAGCTGGGGCTGGACATTGGTCGCGGCATCGATGTCATCGAAGCCGGCGATCGAGAGCTCCTCGGGCACGGAGAGACCAATGATGCGTGCGGCATCGAGGACGCCCAGCGCCATGAGGTCGTTGGAAGCGAAAATTGCGGTGGGGCGGTCCCTCTGCGAAAGCAGGTGAAGGGACGCATGGAAGGCTTTGCGGGTTTCATAAGAACCTTGGATCACCCATTTTTCATTCACGCGGAGGCTGTGGCGGGCGAGCGTTTTACGGAAAGCCATCTCGCGTTCGCAGGCGTCGTGGAGTGTTTTTGGGCCGGCGACAAAACCGATCTTGTAATGGCCGAGGTCGATCAGGTGCTCGGCCGCCGAGCTGGCGCCGCCGAAGTTGTCGACGTCGATGAAGCTGGTTCTCGGATCGCGCGGCGCCCCGCCCACAACCACGAGGGGGACCTTCAATTCGGCGAAGGTTTTGACGAAGCAATCGTGGCGCTTCGGCGCGATCACGATCAGGCCGTCCACGCGTTTCTGGTAGCAGAGTTGCGCGCATTTCTCGCCATCGTTGAAGTCCGCGCTCAGGCTGTCGTAGTGCGCGATATGGTAATCGGTGCCGATGAGCGCCGATTGGATGCCCTTGACAATCTGTCCGAAGTAGTAGGTCCCGATGAGCCCCTCGAGGGGGGTGATGATTCCGAGCATCCCGGTCCGGTTCTGATTGAGATTCCGGCCGATGTAGTTGAGCCGGTAGTTGAACTGGCGCGCGGCAGCGATCACTTTTTTTCGGGATTGCTCTGAGACATAACCCGAAGTGTTCAAAGCCCGGGAAATGGTCATTTTGGAAAGGCCCGTGGCGCGCGCCAGATCTTCCATGGTTGCCGGGCGGCCCTCGTGGGGGGAATGGGAATGTTTCATCATGTATGTTACCGGTAACATGTTACGCCTCCCATGTCAATGAGTTTGAACATGTTCCAAAGGCCTGTCTACAGCCCCGATCCGAGGGTGGTTGAGGCGGCCCGTCAGCTCCGAAAGAACGTGTGACGGCCCAGCGGGTAGGTCAGGGGGTAAGTCTTCGAATAGTCGGCGTCGGCGGCATAATCCAGGAATGTGATGACGGATTGCCGGGTTTGCGCCGGCTCGGCCGCGAGCGCTCTGGAAAAATCCCGGTCGCCCCACTCGGTCATCAGCGTCCAAAGCACGCAAGAATGAGAGTCGGCGCCGGCGCCATCGAAGACGTTGTCGGCGGTGAGTCGAAACAGCGTATGAAGGGCCTTGGGATCCTTGTTGAGGGCTGCGTGCAGGACGGGGCGGTAATCGACGCCGGCTTGCTTTGCCTGCCATTCCGTATCGTCGAGGTAAAAGGAGCCGATGTTGCTGACCAGGATCGGATGGTTTGCCTGGGGAAAACAGCCGGCCAATGTCATCACTGAAATAAGTATGAAGACTCTTGGCCTGAAGTTCATGATGAACGTCAGCGGATCGCGCGCTGGCGCAGTGCATGGTCGGCAAGCACGAGCGCCACCATCGCCTCCACCATTGGAACTGCGCGGGGCAGGACGCATGGATCGTGGCGGCCGCGGGCCTTGAGCTCGCCGGAGCGGCCATGGGCATCGACTGTCTGCTGTTTTTTCATGATCGTGGCGGTCGGTTTGAACCCCACCCGCAGGATGATCGGCTCGCCGTTGGAAATGCCGCCCTGAATGCCGCCGGAGCGATTGGTGAGTGTTCCGATTTTTTTCCCTTTTCTCGCGAAAACATCGTTGTGCTGGGAGCCGAGCAGGTGCGTTCCACCGAAGCCGGAGCCGATTTCGAAGCCCTTGGTTGCCGGCAGCGACATGACGGCCTTGGCCAGGTCCGCCTCCAGCTTGTCGAATACCGGTTCACCGAGCCCCGGCGGGACGTTACGCGCGACGCATTCGATGATGCCCCCAAGCGAATCGCCCGACTTGCGGACCCGTTCGATCAACGCGATCATTTTTTTCGCAGTTCGCGGTTCGGGACAGCGGACGATGCTCTTTTCCACGTCCGACATCCTGACGCGCTTCAGGTCGATGCGCGCCATCACGTCCTTGATCTGGCGGACGAAGGCGATCACCTCGATGCCGTAGGTCTGCTTCAGCCACTTCTTGGCGATGGCCCCCGCAGCGACGCGGCCGATGGTTTCCCTTGCCGAGGCGCGGCCGCCGCCCTGCCAGTTCCGTATGCCGTACTTGGCCTGGTAGGTGAAGTCGGCGTGCGAAGGACGAAAGTGCGTCACCATTTCGCGGTACGCCTCCGGCCGCGCGTCCTGGTTGGAGACGATCATCGCAATCGGCGTTCCAAGCGTTTTGCCTTCGAAGGTGCCGCTGAGGATTTTGACAATATCCTCCTCCTGGCGCTGGGTGACGATGCGGCTCTGGCCGGGCCGGCGCCGGTTAAGCTCCGGCTGAATGTCCTTCTCCGTCAGCGACAAGCGCGGAGGGCAGCCGTCGACGACCACTCCGACGGCGCCGCCGTGGGACTCGCCGAATGTCGTGACGCGGAAGAGATGTCCAAAAGTATTATTCATACGTGTTTTCCAGCCCCCCCGGCGGGCAAGGGTTTGTCAACAGCTCGAAGGATAGAGGATTTACATTTGACTTCCCAATAAAAAAATATAAGTTAAATGAACTGTATCAAACGGTGTTGTATCGATGATGTGACCTCTCTTTCAAGGATTCTCCCGTGCCTTCCACGAAGTTTTTCCCCCTGATCTTTCCACGGATTTGTTCGCGACTTTTATTTTATACCTATATCGAGAGGGGGTGAAGAAAAACTATGCCAAAAGGAACAGTGAAATGGTTCAATGAGAAGAAGGGTTACGGATTCATCCAGCAGGAAGGGGGAGGTCCGGATGTTTTCGTTCATTTTTCCAGCATCACGGGCGATGGATTCAAGACTCTGAACGAAGGTGACACGGTCGAGTTTGAAATCATCCAGGATGCGAAGGGCGCCAAAGCCCAGAAAGTGCAAAAAGTCTAGAGAGCTGTCATCAGTTTCTCTTCACCGTTCCGGTTCGTCGGAGCGGCTTTTTCGCCCCATCACGCCAGGCAAGCACCTGTACCGGCGCAGGGCGCATACCGTGCAATCGTCCGGCCGGCCCCCGCCGGTGAACCAGCTCATCGATCGGAAGCGCCGCCCCGTGGGACAAAAGTTTTCGCGTGTGCCGCGAAAAATTGCGGGTTAAATTGCTAGCTGTGAGGAATCTCATTCTTGTCGGCTTCATGGGGTCGGGCAAGAGCTGCGTCGGCAGAAAAGCCGCCCAGCAGCTCGATTTTCAATTCGTCGATACCGATGAGTTGATTGAGCGCCGCATGGGAAAGACGATCAGCGACATCTTCGCGCGTTACGGTGAGTCATTCTTCAGGGACCTTGAAAAACACGTCATGCGCGAGTTTGCGGGTCGCAGCCGCCTGGTGATCGCGACCGGTGGAGGGTCGGTGCTCGCCGATGATAACTGGGGCAACTGGCGGCGTAACGGGATCATCATCCTGCTGGATGTCGACGCCGAAACTGCCTGTCAACGGACGCGGCATCACGGGCACCGGCCGCTGCTCCAGGGCACCGACGCGTTGGTGAGGATCAAGACGCTTCTGGCCCAGCGCGCGGGCCGTTATGCCAAGGCCGATGCCGTCGTCGATACGGTTGGCAGAACTTGTGAAGAGGTTGTTGATCTCGTTTTGAAGAGATACGAAGAGCAGGCCGCGCGGATCGCCAGGTTGAAATCCTCCACAAAGGAGAAGTGAGTTTGGACCTGGCTTTCAAGGAACAGATCCGTTCATGGGCGCTTGCGCTCGGTTTCGATGCCATCGGTTTCGCGCGCACAGCCCCCTCAGTGCATGGCGATCATCTCCAGCAATGGCTTTTGGAGGGGCGGCATGGCGATATGGAATGGATGGCCCGCAACGCCGAGCGCCGCAAAACCGTCCTGGAGCTGATGCCTGGCGCCCGCTCCATCATCGTGGCCGGTCTGAACTACAATCCGGCAAGGCCCGCCGGAGGCAACGGCGGCCTCGTCGCCCGCTACGCCCGGTTCGACGATTATCACCGCGTGATGGAAAAAAAACTCGGAGAGCTTGCGCAATTTCTGCGCGAAACATCCGGCAACACGGCCGAGAGCCGCTGGTATGTCGACACGGGCCCTGTGCTGGAGCGTGAGTTGGCGCAGAGGGCCGGCCTTGGGTGGCAGGGCAAGAGCACGGTCTTGATCTCCCCGGCATTTGGAACCTGGCTTCTGCTGGGCGAGATGTTGACCAGTCTCGATTTTCCGCCCGATGAACCGGCGCGGGATCACTGCGGGTCCTGCACGCGGTGCATGGACGCATGCCCGACGCAAGCCATCACCGGCGAGTACGAGCTCGACGCACGCCGCTGCATCGCCTACCTGACCATCGAGCTCAAAGGCGCGATCCCGGAGGAATTTCGGCGCGCCATCGGCGATCGTGTTTTCGGCTGCGACGACTGCCTGGCAGTTTGTCCATGGAACCGTTTCGCGCGGAAGGCGGGCGCATTCAAGCAGCATCAGCGCACGGATCTGGCGCGTCTCGACCTGACCGAAGTGATGGGGATGGACGACGATGCGTTCGTGAAAAAGTTCGCACACACACCCATCAAGCGGCTCGGGCTCCGGCGTTTGAAGCGCAACGCCGCCGTCGTGCTGGGAAACCTGGGTGATGTTTCATCGCTGGACGTCCTTCGGAAGGTGGTCGAAAGCGGTGACGAGCTGGTGGCCGAGCACGCGCGCTGGGCAATGGGTGAAATCGACCGGAAGTCTCAAGCGCGGGATGAGCCATGATGAATCCCCGGGAACTTTGGAGATGCCGCCCAACTTTTTTCCGGCTCGTCCTCCTCCTCGTTTTCTCGGCCGTCGCCTTGGCTGAAAAGCCGCCTGCCGCCTCCATCCCCGCCGAGCCGGCTGATCTTCCCGCATCGAGGCCGCCGTCTCTTCGAAAAGTCGAAGTGTTGCACCAAAATGTCCCTCAGTACGGCAAGGCGGAGATTCGCGCTGATATCGTATGGGCGGGCCGGTCTCCGTTCAATCCGGACGAGATTCGCGTCGAGGCGCTGCTGGTCTCGCCGTCGGGCGCCAAAAAGACGGCTCCGGCGTTCTTTTATGGGCCCAAAACCACCGGATTGGAGGGCGATGAGTGGCGCGTGCGGTTCAGCCCCGACGAGCCAGGCGAATGGGAGGGCAGGCTCGCGGTGAGCTGGCCTGGCGGCGGAAAGGACTCCAAATCCTTTGACTTCGAATGCACGCTGCCGGCGATGCCTGTGCCGGCCCGCGTCAGCGTAAAGGATCCATCCTGCTTTGAGCTGGCTGACGGGACTTTTTTCTATCCGCTTGGCCACAATGTTTGTTGGGGATCGCTCAAGGATTACGAGGCCCATTTCTTGAAGATGCATCAAAATGGCGAAAACTGGGCACGCGTTTGGATTTCGCCTTCGAACGCCGACATCGAATGGTGTGGCAATCCCGATTCTGGCGGGCCGGGACATCGCAAGCTCGAGAACGCCGCCAAACTGGATGAAATCGTGGAACTCGCGGAGGCCTTTGGAATCTATCTTCAAATGGTGCTTCATACGCATTCCGAGATGGATTCCGGTTGGCGGGACCATCCCTGCAACCAGGAGCGTGGCGGGCCGTGCGCGCAGCCGCAGGACTTTTTCACGAATGCTGAAGCCCTTCAACTTGAGCGCAACCGGATCCGATACATCATCGCCCGCTGGGGTTATTCCTCGCGCATCATGGCATGGGAGCTTTTCGACGAGGCGGATCGGACCGACGGTTTTGACCCGAAGACGGACGTGGCCTGGCAGGAGGCGATGGCGAGGTACATCCGCGGCATCGATCCGCACGGCCGGATGATCACCACCAGTTACGCCGGCGGATCCCATGCCGAGGTGTTTGCCCTCCCCGAGATTGACTTCACCCAGGCCCACATTTATGGCGAGGCGATCATCGACCGCTTCATCGAGGAGATGAGGGCGTTTTCGGAATTCAAGAAGCCCTATTTCGCGGGCGAGTTCGGACGCACCGCCCAGGATGGGGCCGACGGCCCGGACGCCAGGGGAATGTTTCTGCACACCGGCATCTGGGCGCAGTTCATGATGCCCTCCGGCGGCAATGCGATGAGCTGGCGATGGCACGATTGGATCAAACCTTCCAACCTGTTCTACCGTTTCGGCGCTCTCAATGCGTTTCGAACCGGCATCGACCGGCGCGGGGAGAAATGGAACTGGCAGTATGGCAGGCTCACGAAGGATCCGTACAGCCCGCGGGTGCTTTCGATGGCATCGCCGCGCACGGTGATGTTCTGGATCTATGATCCGAAAATTCTGCCTTACCGGGAGACGATGCCCGAGAGGATTCCGGAAATCGAGGGCGGGATCACGATCGAACATCTTTCGCCCGGGAAATGGTCGGTGGAAAAATGGGAGCCTTTCAACAGCCATGTTCTGTCACGAGCGGTGCCGAGAGCCGACGAAACTTCCGAGGATGGCCGGATGATGATCCGGATCCACGCCAGCGGGCCGGATTGCGCCTTCAAGCTGCAGCTTTCGAGCAACGACAAGACGGATGAGAACAGGCTACCCGCCCTGATGCTGGAACCGTGGTAGGGTCGATGCCTTCAGAACGCTTCCCAGCCGCCGGATCCCTTCCCGGATCTGCTCGATCGACGCACTGCCGAAACTCAGACGCATCTGGTGACAGGGGCGTTTGCGATAAGCCGACTCACAGTAACAAAGCTCCCCGGGCACGTAGAAGACTTCCGCATCGAGGCTCTTCTTGAAGATGTCGCTTTCGACACCGCAGTCGGTTCCGGGTGGCAGGCTGACCCAGTAATAAAGGCCGCCTGAAGGTGTGTTCCATTGCGCCTCCTTGGGAAAGTGCTGTTTGAGCGATTGCTCCATGGCGCCGGCCTTCTTGCGATAGACTTCGGCGATCTGTTCCAGGTGTTTTTCATAATACCCGCCCCGGACAACGCGTTGGAGGATTTGCTGGTCGAAATGCGAGGTCCCGAAATCCTCATTGCCCTTGAACCGGAGGATCGGGGGGACGAGGGCCTCGGGCGCGACCGCGAAACCCACCTTGAGTCCCGTGGCGAACGGCTTGGTATAGGTGGCCGTGTAGATGGTGCGCTCAAGCCTCGGATCGTGGGCCAGGAACGAGGAAATGTCCTGCCCGTGGAAACGAAGATCGCGGTAGGCCGCGTCTTCAAGGATGTAGATGGGATGCGTTTGCTCGAAGTCTTTCAGGATGCCGGCGATTTCCTTCTTGTCGTTGGAGGAAAGACTCGTGCCGGTGGGATTGCGGTAGTAGCTGACGAAGTAGGCCAGCTTGACCCGACCGGCCTTGCCCTCGGCCTTGAGCCGCGCGAGCCTGTCGCGAAGTTCTCGTGAATCGGCAAACGGGACGGCCTCCAAGCCGCAGCTCTCGACGATGCCGAGGAAGACGAAATAGGTCGGGTCCTCGAGCAGGATGATGTCCCCGGGATCGCAGAGGATTTCCGTGACAAGGCTCAAAAGCTGCTGCGAGCCGTTTCCGATCACGATCTGCTCGTTGCTGAGAGCTTGATTCAGGTGATCGCGCTTCTCGAGCCGTTGCCGGGTCCACTCGCGCAGGATTTCGTCGCCGGCCGTGTTGCCGTATTGGAGGGCCGCAAGAACGTCACGAGGCTCCTTCCAAAGATCGTCGAGAATCTCCCGGACCTCGGACGCAGGCAGGGACGGGGAATCGGTGAAACCCGCCGCAAGCGAGATCAGGTGCGGACGCGCGAGCGCCATTTTCATCAGCCAGGAGATCGGCGGGTCTTTCGTGCGAAGGGCTTTTTTGGAGAAGGCGTTTGACTTCAAAGAGTCCATTTTACACTATCAAGTTGAGCGTGCTTGTTGAATCTTTTTTAGACCGCTTATGCTCGCTGAACTTATTAAAAAGGTCCGGAAGAAGGAAGATGTTTCCTCCATCGAGCTCGAGCAGCTGGTGGCGGACTTGATCGATCCGGAGATCGACATCGAGCAAAAAGCAGCCTTCCTTGCCGCTTTTCATGAAAAGGGCGAGACATCGCGAGAGATCGCCGACCTGGCTGTGATCCTTCGCGGTCTGGCTCTCGACCCGCGCGTCGACATCAAGCTTTTGGGCGGATTGCTCCTGGACACCTGCGGCACCGGTGGTGATCGGATGAACACCTTCAACGCGTCGACCGCGGCCGCGTTCATTCTGGCCGCCGCGAACCTGCCGGTGGCCAAGCATGGCAACCGCTCCATCACGTCGCAGTGCGGAAGCGCCGATGTGCTCGAGGCTCTTGGCATCAACATCGAGCTGCCGCCGGAAACGGTTCCGAGCGCCCTTCAACAGACCCGGTTCGCGTTCCTGTACGCGCCCGCCTACCACAAGATTTTCAAGATTCTCCAGCCGCTTCGCCTATATCTCGCCCAAAAGGGCGAGCGCACGGTGTTCAACATCATGGGTCCGCTCATCAACCCGGCGCGTCCGAATATCCAGGTGGTCGGGGTCTATGCGCCTGAGCTGACCGAAAAAATGGGCGAAGCTCTCAAACACATGGGCCTGATGCGCGCCGTGGCCGTTCACGGCTACGCCAGCGATGCCAAGGATGCCGGCCTCGACGAATTTTCCAACCTTGGCCCGAACCGGCTCACCCAGCTTCACAGCAGCGGCGTTCTCGAGACGATTGAGCTTGATATCGCCGTCGTGGGCCTGAATCCGGCTAAACTCGAGGAGCTCAATGGCGGCGACAATATCTCCAATGCCGCGATCATTGAGGGCGTCCTGAAGGGCGGGGTCCGCGGCGCACAACGCGATTTCGTGCTCTTCAACGCGGCGGCGGGGTTGGTCCTCGGCAACCTGGCGACGGACCTGAAGGACGGGATCGCAAGGGCCGCCGACGAGGTTGATTCGGGCCGTGCCTGGAAAAAGGTGGAACAGGTGCGCGATTTCACGCGGAGCCAGGCCGGCGCGCGGGCTCCGGGTGGGGACGAGAAGCCGGTGCGCGTTAAAATCGACACCGACTGGATTCGCAAGCAGAAAGAACATCAAGCCAGGATATCGAAGCGTTCGTCGTCGACCCACTCCGGCGACCGCCTGGCGGGCCCGACGCAGTTGATCAAGCCTCCGGGTCCTCCGAAGAAACCCGAGAAGTGAAATAGTTTTGGGGGGATTCTAGGAATTCGGGACGGCTTCGAGTGCCATGGTTCCCTTGAACTTGGGCGGATCGTCATTTTCGACGCCGAAATTCTTCGAGCGCAGCTCCGAGCATTGTTTGAGCTCTTCCTCCGAAAGGGCCGGCGTGTCGGGCGCCGACGCGAACTCGGCGAGTTGCTCCGAATGGTAGATGTTCGGAAGGGTCGAGGCGATGCGTTCATCGGCCAGCAGCCATTGCAGGGCCGCCTGGCCGAGTGTGCGCTCGCCATTGCGCTTGAGAAAATCAAGCGTCCGGATTTTCTTCAATCCATTGATAAGCCAGGAGCGGGGGCGATGGCTGCGATGGTCGCCGGGTGGAAAGACCGTCTCTTCCGTGTACTTGCCCTCGAGCATGCCTGAGGAGTGGGGAACGCGGATGAGCGAGCGGGTTTGCCGGCCGCTGGTGGCGTCGAGGATCTCACGCCCTGGAAACTGCTCGAGCAGGTTGTAGATGTGCTGGATGACATTCGGCTCGCGCTCTTCGGCGCAGCGTTTGCCTTCGTAGAGCCAGCCGATGGCGGGTCCCAGAGCGATGCCGTAGGCCCGGACTTTGCCGGAGGCCTTGATGTTTTCCATCGTCTCCCACACCGCGTCGTCGTCGACCTGCTCCATGCGGATATTGTGGAGCTGAAGGATGTCGATCACATCGGTCTCGAGCCGCTTCAGCGCCTCGTCAACGGCGAAGCGGAGGAATTTTGGCGAGAAATCCTGGGCAATCTCACGCTGACCCTTCCGCTCGCCCGCATGATGATAAAAATCGTAGCCGATCTTGGTGGCGATGACGATCTGATCGCGTTTGGACGGGAACGCCCTGGCGATCAGTCTTTCGCTGCGGCCGTTGCCGTAGGTGTCGGCGGCGTCGAACAGCGTGATGCCGAGGTCGAGGGCCTGGCGCATCAATGCCACGGCCTGTTCGTCGGTATAATCGCCCCACCATCCGGTGCTGAGCGTCCAGAGGCCGAATCCGACCTCCGAGACCTTGATATTCGTGTTCGGAAAATCTCGATATTTCATGAATCTCTCTTTAGGGTGGCGAATTTGCAATGAATGCGATGGAGTTACAACAGGAAATTGACCGGCTTTTCGCGGAAATGATCCACCTGCAGGAAGCCAAGGTGCTCGGGATCGCCCGGTCCGTGGAGCCGCAGCTGACGCGGGACGACCTTTGGAATGCCTGCAACCACCCAAAGCTCGAGCAGGATCCGTATTTTCAATACGAGGACGGCCACTTGGCGGGGCTGATGGCGGCGCGGATCGCCACCGCGGCCTGGCTGAAAGAGAAGCTCAAGGCAGGGTCGGATCCCAGGACGACGAACTGTTCTTCAAGGGATCTTCCACCGGCTTGAGCGAGGAGGGCTCGCGCATTTCGGCAGGCGGCCCCTTCAGGGCCGGGTTATCCTCGGGCTTTTGGCTCGGCAGGGTGTAGACCTCGATCCGGCTTACCCACCATGCCTGCTGCATGAACTGGGGCAGATCAAGATAGAACACGTAGATGTATTTGCGCGTGGTCACCTGGACGACATGGTGCTGTTTTTTGGCCTCGATCACCTTCCGATCGAGAATGACCGCGTTTTTGCCTTCGAGCTTGTAAACCTCGATCTGGGTCACCGCCTCCGGATCCTTGCGCCAAAGCTCCATCTCCCGGACAAAGGAGTCGGACATTCTTTGGTATTCCTCCTCGTCGAGCGGATTTTCGATGGTCCGCATCGGCGACCGATCGAGCGCGTTTTTCGTCGTCTCGCATCCGCAAAGCACAACCACGGCGGCAGCGAGAATCGCGGCACAACGTCTGGTAATTAGATCCATGAAGGTGATTCCCCGCTGACGGCGGATTCTCTCCTGACCGGCACATCGTTGTCCAGAGGATAAAGGCGGCGGTATTCGATCGCCTGAAGTGCGACGATGGCCGCGGAAACCAGGATCTCGTCGGCCGTCGCGTTGCGCATCAGGTCGCTGGCGGGCTTCCTTAATCCGCAAAGGACCGGCCCATAGACGGGTGTTTGTGCGATCTCATGGAGCAGTTTGATCGAGATGTTGGCGGCATGGAGATCGGGAAATATCAGGACGTTTGCCTTGCCTGCGACGGGGCTCTTGATGTTCTTCATGTCGCTCACGGCCAGTGAAAGTGCGGTGTCGGCATGGAGTTCGCCGTCGATGGCCGCGGGGATCCCCGCCTCCTCGGCCTGCTGTCGGGCGAGCGCGGTGGCTGCTGCAATCTTTCCCGTCATGGCATGCTTCGCGCTTCCCTTGTCGGAAAAGGAGAGCATCGCAACGCGCGGGCGAATGCCGTGGATCTGCCTGGCGAGCGTGGCCGCGGCGAGCGCGATGTCGGCAAGTTCCTCGACGGTCGGGTTCGGGATCACGTTGCAATCGGCGAAATAAAGCACACCCTCGTCGCCGAGGCGGTTCTGCGGGACCTTGACGACGCTGCAACTGCAAGCCGTTCTGAAATTCCCCCGGAGCTGGATCAGCTGAAAAAGTGGCCGCAGAATGGATGCGGCGGAGGTGTTCACGCCGGCGACAAACCCGTCGACACTGCCTTCGTGGAGCATCATGGTCCCAAAGTAGATCGGGTTTTTCATCGCCTGGCGCGCTTCCTCGTTCCGGATCCCATGCCGCAGCTGGGAGTATTTGTCGGCGAAGAGGCTCAGGTCTTGCGCCGTCGCCGGGTTCAGCACCAGGACGTGGTCGAGCCGGATGCGGGCGCGGCGCGCCAGCTCACGGATGATCTTTTCGTCGCCGAGCAGGATCGGGGTGCCAAGCTTTTCCTCGAAAAAGGATGCGGCGGCCTGGATGACGCGCAGATCCTCGCCTTCGGGGAAGACGATGCGCTTGGGATGGCGCTGGACTTTGCTGAAGAGGTTTTCCAAGAAAGTCATCGACGTGGGTTCGGTGAAACGTTGGAGTGAGAACGAGGCGATTCAACTAACACAAAGCCATCACGACGCAAAGAATTTTTGAACGGTATTTTTTGGGTTTGTCTTTGACTTTGACTTTTACTTCCGCTGTTTATTCGATCCGTTAGTCATGAAAATGCCGGAAGCTGGAACAAGAATGCTGAAGAAAGATGTGATCGCGTTCAAGGAGTGGGCCGTCATCGTGGATCTGCTTGGGTGCGGTGGGCAGATCCTCATCTTGCGAAAGGGAGGCATCCACGAACAGCGCGGCGGTTTTCAGGCCGAGCATCGGGGATTCTTCCTCTTTCCGACGCTTTTCCATCAGCAGCGCGAGTCGGTGATTCCGGACGCCCAGGCGCGTTGCGACCGCGTGCTCGCATCTTTGACCGACGCCGGCAGCGTTCCGATCGACTTCTGGGCTGAAGCAACCGACACGCGCCGGGTTACCGACTGGGCCAGGATCGAAAAGCTGGCTCCGCACCACGCCTGGACCGAGGCGGTCATCCATGAACGCTTTGGCTGGGGGAAGGACGAGGGGATTTTCGTGATTGCAGCGCGAGTCTTCCGTCTTGCCGCTCCCAAGGTCATTCCAGTCCTCAAGGAGTATGGCGGATGCAAGTCGTGGATTGAACTGAGCGTCGAGGCCGCGCCATCGTTGGATGGAAAATCGCCGGTGCTGAACGATCGCGAATTCGAAAAGAAGCTGCGGGACATCCAAAGCTGTCTTTCATGAGCATTCCTGAGATTCTCTACGACGATGGGGGGATCATCGCGATCAACAAACCTTCCGGCGTGCTCTCCCATCCCAACCCGGGGCGGACACGTGAGCCGGTTGTTTTTCACGGCGGCTACGACTTCGACACGCGGGCCTTCGATGCACCCGGCGGCAAGATCTTTCTTCTGCATCGTCTCGATTTGGAGACCTCCGGCGTTCTTCTTGCCGCGCGGGATTCCGAACTTGCCCGGCGCATGCGCGAGATGTTTCCGGCAAAGAGGATCCGGAAGTTGTACACCGCGCTTCTCCAGGGTGCGCCGCGCGAAGGAAAAAAAGGGCGCTGGCTTGACCATTTGGAAAAGATTCCCGGCCGGCAGCGGGCCACTGTCCAGGTGGTCCGAAACCGGAAGCCTAACGCGGAACTTCTGTTCCAGATCGTCCGGATCTTTCCATCCACGCGGCTGACGCTGGCGGAGATCGAGTTGATCACCGGGCTCACGCACCAGATCCGAGTCCAGGCCGCGTCACGCCACCGGCCCATCCTTGGTGATTCGCTGTATGGAAGCTTCAAGGCCAACCGCGAGATGAAGAAGCGCTTCGGACTGGATCGCATGTTTCTCCATGCTTCGAGAGTGGAGTTCCGGCACCCATCGACGGGAAAACCGACCATCATCAAGGCGCCGCTGCCGGAGGATCTGGCCGAGGTGCTGGATAAGCTCCGGTGAGCTACCTCAACTCTTTAACGATCGTCGTCAGATAGACTTCGCGGTGGAAAACGTCCTGGTACTTGGTGACCCTTTTCTTATCGATCACCTTCCAGCCAAGATATTCGAACAAGCGGTCGCTCCGCTTGGTTTCGAACGTGGCCATCTGGCCGTAAATGCGCGGCACGCCGGTTTTTTGAAGCTCATCGAGCATGGTGACGAGCAAGTCGCGCATCATGTTCATGCGGCGGTGCTCTTTCCGGGCATTAAAATGAAAGTGGGCGGAGCGCTTGGGTGTCACGGGCAACTCGCGCCACCCCTGCAGGAGGATCCACCGGATAAACTTTCTGTCCTTGGCATCGTACCGGCCACAAAGGAGCTGGGAGAGGACGCGGGCGAACAGCTTCGGCAGGATCGCGATCGACCAGAATTTCTGCAGATTCCAACGCCGGCATGCCGTGAGGTAGCCAACGACCTCACCGTCGACTTCACCGACCCAGGTTGATTCCGGCTCCCAGTCCGTATAGTAACTGGTCAAATAGTCCGCGAAAAGCTTCTGATCCGAAAAAACGGAATCGATTGGTTCACCGAGAAATCCCGTTTCGCAGCAAAGCGTGCGAATCGCATCGCGGTCCTCAGGCCGGTAGGGGCGCGTGATGAACTTGGCGCGCTCCGTCATTCGCTCAAGGGGTTTCATTTTATCCTGGTTGCCGAAAATCAATATTCCGGATGGATGGTCTTCGGAAATTCGCGGACGATCTGTTCGTAGGTTTCGACGAGCTTCTTGAAGACCACCTTCCACGGATAACGGGACATCACCGCCTCGCGTGTTTTACGGCCGACCGCGGGCAAATCGTTTTGGTACGCCTTGAGGACCGCCTTCGCGAGACCTTCCGGTCCGGCCTCCTTTGCCAGAAAATCCTCGCCGCCGAAGATGTTCGCCTCCATTCCGCTGTTGGAAAAAGCAACGGCAGGGACTCCGCACGCCTGGGATTCGAGAACGACGAGCCCGAACGTCTCGCACAGGCCGGCATGGACAAAGAGATCGGCCGAGGCGTAAAGAGCGGCGAGCCTTTGAGGATCTCCTTCGTAGGGAAGCGAGTGTACGTTCTTGAGCCGGCTGGCGGCTTCGAGCACCTTGGGGCGTTCCGCGCCTTCACCCACGATCAACAGGGCAAACTTCTCGCCGGTGTACTGTTGGATGATCTCGAACGCCTTCAGCAGGCAGTCGATGTTTTTTTCGCGCGAGAGCCGCCCGACAAAGAGCAAGAGGAGCTGGTGGGGGCCCAGGCCGATTTGTTTGCGAAGAGCGTCGCTTCTCTGGCTGGGGTGAAAGACGTCCGTTTCCACACCGAGTGGAATGATCTGGGTGTTTTCGACGCCTGCGTTCTGCAAAACCGTTTGCAGTTTCGGTGATGAGACGAATGTGGCATGAAACTGGTTGTAGAGGCGCCGAATGTAGCGGTAGCAGATGCCGTCGCAAAGGTTGGCCACCGAGCCGCCCATGAAGCGTGTCATTGTGCGCACGTAGCTCTCCGGAAAATGGGAGTGATAAAAACCGGCGACGGGGACATGGATGCGCCGCCCGACGCGCAGGGAGGACCAGGCCAGCTGATAGGGACAACCGGCCTCGATCAAGTCGGGCCTCTCCTGTTCGATCAGATGTTCCACCGTCAATGTGTCAAGGACCATCCGGTAATGAGAGCTCCAGGAAACCTTCATCGCCCGGACATGGTGGATGGTGAACCGGCCATCGCGCTGGGTGGTGTTGGCGGGGCCGGGGACAATCAAGACGTGCTCGTGGTCGGTGAATTGACGGAGATAATCGATTTTTTCGAGCAGGTAGCGTTTCACCCCGCCGCTCACGGGAGAATAGAACTGGGTCACATCGCAAATTTTCATCGGTGGGAGGACGACCCTAATCGGCCCACGTCCGAGAATCACGCAAAAATCTTGATTCCTGGGGGAAGCCGGGCGATAGAGATGCCCCTCAGGGCCCGTTCGTCTAGCGGTTAGGACATCGCCCTCTCACGGCGGAGGCAGGGGTTCGATTCCCCTACGGGCTATTTTTCGCGAACGATCAGCGTCGGACTTCGGCGTTTCTCCTCACTCCACCTTCGGTCAAGTACGCCGATGGCATTCCCTCGGTTGCGTTCGTCGACCTTGAATTCCTCGCTGCTTATTGCGAAAAAGAGAAGCTCGTTCTTCGCAATCAGTTCTCAGTGCTTGCTAGCCCCGGGGCGTCGGTGTTAGTAATGACCGCTTATGCCGGGCGCTGAACCCAAAAGCAAAACAGGGGGCGAGCGGGTCCGCCAGTTTGGAGTCTTTCTCGAGAACAAAGTGGGCCGCCTGCTGGAATTGATCCGCCTCCTGGACAGCCACAACGTCCATATCCTCGGGCTTTCCGTCGTCGACACGGCCGATTCGGCGATTGTGCGGCTGGTGACCGACGATCCAAGCCGTGCCGGCAAGATTCTGCGCGAGCAGGGGATCGCATACTCCGAGTGCCGTCTCGTCGTGGTCGAGTTGCAATCGAGCTCCGAGGACCTGAGAAAAGTTTTTGTCGCGTTGATCGAGGCTGAGCTGAACGTCCGGTTTACGTATCCTCTCCTGACGCGTCCCCATGGCGACGCCGTGCTGGCGATTTATTGTGACGACAATGATTTTGCCACGGAGGTTCTGACGCGCCATCAATTTCGGCTTCTCTACCAGGAAGATCTGAGTCGCTAAGAACCTCTCCCGAAGCTAGCGGCGACGAACCAGCAATCCCAACACCACGCCTGCCGCGAGGGCGCTCACCAGGAGCGAGTACGGGTTCTTGCGGGTATAAGTATTTGTGCTTTTTGCAAGCTTGCAGCTTTCCTTGCGGAAGCCATCGGCCGTATCGGAAATCCCATCCTTGATTTTTTCCCGGGAGGCATCGATCGTGCTCTCAATCGTGTCGCGCGCGGCCCGGAAGATGCTGGCAGCGAAAGATTCGGGCGCTTTCTTCACAATGGGATGATTTAGCGTCCGCTTCCCCGGCGTTCCGCGGGTAACGGCCGCGCGACGGGCGTCTTGCCCGATTCGCTGAGACGTATCCCAGCGGATCTCTCGGCGGGGGCCTGTTGCTTGTGGCCAACAGGCGAATTCTGTTTATTGATCAACTCGCAAGCCTGGAGCCAGTCATCCTCCGCGCTGCCTGAATGTCCATCACGGCAGCGTTGGAGATAGATCTGGTAGGCAAGCTTCTGAATCTCGATCACTTTGGCGTCTTTGGGCGTCATTTTTTTCCCGCAGTTTGTTTGCTTTTGTAGCTCTTCAATTCCGATTTTTCCTGGGTGAGGGCTTGAAGGCGCTGTTCCTTGATGGTTCGTTCTGCTTCAAACCAGTTTTCTTCGGCGGTGCGGTGCTTTCCCTTTTGGGATCGGGAGATGGTGTACGCCAGCAACGCAACCTCCGAATGAGTCGGTTCCAGATGGTTCTGAGGATTGGTCATTTTGGCTGAATGAGGTTATTTTTTTAATTTTAAAAAGGGCTTCAAGCTTTTTACTGTCGGTTGACTGTCGGGCAAGAAACCCCGGATGGGTCCGTGGTATTCCCTTGCCCTCAGTATAAAAAATATTTCCGCCGAAAGTAAACTCTAAAAGTCGGCCGTTACGGCCCTCCGGAGAGTGATTGTCAAAATCGTCCTTGGAATGAGGGTTTTTGCGGTGCGGCGATGCGCGTTGAATTAAAACGATTTGGTGCTCGAAAAGGCCTGGGCAAGGCGCAACGCTTCCTTCACGCGTTTGGCGGTCGGATAGCGGTTGGCCGGGTCTTTTTCAAGGAGTTTCATGATGATCGGCTCGAGCGTGGGTGGGAAGTCGGCGCGAAACGGCTTGGGCGAAGGCGGGGCCTCGTTCAGTTGTTTGTCCAGCAATTCGTCGGTGGTCGGCGCGGCAAACGGAACACGTCCAGTGAGCGCCCGATAAAAAATACAGCCCAGGGCATACAAATCAGCGCGGGCATCGAGCTCCTTGCCAAGGATCATTTCGGGGGGCATGTAGTAGATGGAGCCGACGAGCACCTCGGGCTTCTCGGTGTCTCCAAGGGAAGCGCCACGCGCGAGCTGGGAGATGCCGAAGTCCAGGATCTTGACGTGCCAACTGCCTTCTTTGCCGTGCTTTTTCAGCAGCATGATGTTTTCCGGCTTCAGGTCGCAGTGGATGAGCTTTTCGTGATGGGCGGCGATCAGCCCATCGAGGATTTGGTTGGCGATCGAATAAAATTCGTCGATTTCAAGGATGCCCTTGTCGAGGCGCTCATCGAGATTGACGCCATCAAGGTACTCCATCACGACATAGGGCTGGTCCTTGTAAAAGCCGCGGTCGAACACCATCACGATGTTCGGGTGCGTGAACTGCGCGGTGAAGATTGCCTCGCGCTTGAAGGCGGTTTCCGCCTGCTCGCGAGTCAGCACGTCGCTGGCGAAAAGGAATTTGAGGGCAACCTTCCGGTGAAGGATCAGGTCGTTGGCTTCATAGACGACGCCGATTCCGCCCCTTCCGATGACGGTCTGGATTTCGAAACGGTCGTTGATGACGGCGCCGAGATCGATGTTTTGGATCATAATTGCGCGATTGAAGGGCTCTTATTCCATAAATGCGCCACTGGGGCAATACCATGTTATTCACGCTCTTTCGGCGCTCTTGCGCGGCGGCAGGCTTTTCGGTTAAAAAACCGGGGATGAAACATCTGAACGAAGCCCGCCGGGTCCTTGATGTGGAGATCCGCGCTTTGAAATCGGTCAAGCGTCAGCTTGACCGGAGCTTCAACCAGGCCGTCGAACTGATCCTTGCCACCCTGAAAAACCGGGGCAAGATCGTCGTCGCCGGCATGGGCAAGTCAGGCAATATCTGCCAGAAGATTTCAGCGACCTTTGCCAGCACCGGCACGCCGAGCGTCCGAATCCATCCGGCCGACGCGCTGCACGGCGACCTTGGGATCGTCGGGGAGGGGGACTGTGCGTTGATGATCAGTTACAGCGGCGAGACCGATGAGCTGGTCAACATGCTGCCGGCGATGAAGCGGCTCGGCGTCACGCTCATCGCGATCACCGGCCAACGGCGTTCGACACTTGCCAGGCACAGCGACGTGACACTGAACGCCCGCGTCCCGCAGGAGGCGTGCCCGTTCAACCTGGCACCGACCTCGAGCACGACGGTCGCGCTTGCCGTCGGCGATGCGCTCGCGATGGCGGTTCTCAAGGCTCGCGGATTCAGTCGTGACGATTTCGCGCGCCTGCATCCCTCCGGTTCGATCGGGCGTTCCCTGCTGTTGAAGGTCGAGGACGTGATGCGGACGGGCCCCGCCTTTCCGCGTTGCGACCAGCGCGAGAAGGTCCAGGTTGCGTTGAAAAAGATGACGAAGGCGAAGGCCGGCTCGGTCGCCGTGACGAATTCGTCCGGAAAGCTGGCCGGTATCTTCACGCACGGCGATTTCGTCCGTCACTATCAAAAAAATCCGATGGTCGGTGAGCAAAGGATCGGCGGGGTGATGACGAAAAACCCTGTCACCGTCCGGGCGGGCGCGCTGGCGATGGAATCGGTGAAGATTTTCCAGGACCGGCGGATCGATGATTTGCTGGTGGTTAACGCGAGGAACGAGCCCGTGGGATTGATCGACAGCCAGGATCTCGCGAAAATGAAAATTGTTTAACGGGGAGCCCAAAAACATGAAACGAGAAATCCTGAATTTCCTGCGCTTGACGCCTTGCGTCTTTACACTGACCGCCTGCGCTGACCTTACAATTGTTCAGGAGGTGACATCCAGCAATCCGATGATGGGAAATACCGCCCAGGAAATGAAGGTGATGGTCTCAAAGGGCCGGACTCGGATTGACCACGCACAGGGCGGCATGATCATGATTCCCGGCGAGAACAAAAACATCATGCTGATGCACTCCCAGAAGGCCTACATGCTGATGCCGCAGGCCGATCCCAATAATACGGCCGGCGCCCAGGACAACACCCAGGCGGCCGCGTCGCAGGATGAAATGAAATGGGAGAAAACAGACAAAAAGGAAACCATCGCCGGTTATGACGCGGAGCAATGGATTGGCAAGGATGCGGCGGGCAGAACCGCCGTCGAAGTCTGGGTCGGCGGCAACCCCGAGATCATCGCTGAATACGTCGACAGCCTCGCCAGGAGCGGCCAGGGCGCCATGGCAAAACTCATGGAGAAGATGAGGGCGGGCCAAAGCGAAGGTCCTTACAAATACGGTTTCCCGCTGAAGTCCATCACCTATGACGAGAATGGGACCGCGCAGGCGACCACGACCGTCAAGAAGTTGGACAACAGCCCGGTGGATCCGAAGTGGTTCACGATCCCCGATGGATACCAGGAAATGAAGATGCCCGCCATGGGGCAGGGCGGAATGCCCTCCATGCCTGAATCCGGCGAATAGCCTGATTCCCAGTTTTTCTTGCAGCTGGCTGGGAAGACCGAGCGTTGTCCTGTTTTGACCTTACCGCATCCGGCGTGAAGCACCTGGCTGCCCAACAGGGTCGGCAGGAATGCCAGATCAGGACAACGCCGAAGACCGGTCGGCGGGGAACGGTTGACCATTTCGCGGAAGACCTGCCCGGTGATTAAACTTTTTTAATCCCGTTTTAACAGGGGCTTAATGGCCTGGCTGGTAATGTCTCTTAAACAACAAACACCACTCACCGGGAAACTCCAATGAACACGAGCATCCAAGCCATCACTGAATCCGTCCAGCGGGCCTCCACCTGGGTCCAGCCGTTGCAGCAGGAGATCGGCCGCGTCATCGTCGGGCAAAAATATCTGATCGACCGGCTTCTGGTCGGCCTGCTCGCCAACGGGCACATCCTGCTCGAAGGCGTCCCCGGGCTGGCCAAGACGCTGGCGATGAAAACGCTTGCCGCAGGGATCGACACCAAATTCCAGCGCCTGCAATTCACGCCCGACATGCTGCCGGCCGACATTGTCGGCACGCTGATTTTCAACCCGGTTGCGGGCGATTTCAGCACCAAGTATGGCCCCATTTTCACCAACCTTGTCCTCGCAGACGAAATCAACCGCGCGCCTGCCAAGGTCCAGAGCGCCCTGCTGGAAGCGATGCAGGAGCGCCAGGTGACGCTGGGCGAGAAAACCTACGCCTTGCCCGATCCGTTCCTGGTCCTGGCGACGCAGAACCCGATCGAGCAGGAAGGGACCTACCCATTGCCCGAAGCCCAGGTCGACCGTTTCATGCTCAAAATCCGGATCGGCTATCCGAGCCGGACCGAGGAGCGCGCGATCCTCGACCTGATGGCGACAACCAACCCGCCGACATCGGTGAACGCCGTGATCGATGGCTCTCATGTCCTGGAAGCGCGCAAGGTGGTCGATTCGATCTATATCGACGACAAGGTGAAGGATTACATTGTCGACCTGGTCTGGGCGACGCGCGATCCGAAGGCATACAAGCTCGATCTCAATGGCTACATCCAGTTCGGCGCTTCGCCGAGGGCGACGATCAACCTAACCCTCGCGGCGAAGGCCCTCGCGTTCCTGCAGGGCCGCGGCTACGTCTCGCCGCAGGATGTGAAGGCCATCGGGATGGATGTTCTCCGGCACCGCGTCATCGTCAGCTACGAGGCCGAGGCCGAAAATATGAAGAGCGAGGACATCGTCCGCCGGATTTTCGACACGGTACCCGTACCTTAAGGTGAATTCGAAAGGCGCACGGTGTGGCCCCGACTGCACCGCACCCGAAGGATATCATGAACCCGAATCGAGCCAGGGAAATCCTCAAAAAAGTCCGGCAGGTGGAAATCCGCACGCGCCGGCTGGTCACCGACGCGCTTGCCGGGCAGTACCACTCGATCTTTAAGGGCCACGGCATCAACTTCGAGGAAGTCCGCGAATATTATCCCGGCGACGAGGTCCGCTCGATCGACTGGAACGTCACGGCGCGCCAGGGGCGTCCCTTCATCAAAAAATTCACCGAGGAGCGCGAGCTGACCATCCTGCTCATGGTCGACGTCAGCGCTTCGGGCAACTTCGGCTCGACCACGCAGAGCAAGCGCGAACTCTCCGCGGAACTGGCAAGCGTGCTTGCCTTCTCGGCGATTCGGAACAACGACAAGGTCGGCCTGATTCTTTTCACCGATCAGGTGGAGCAGTACATTCCGCCGCGCAAGGGGCGCGGCCACGTCCTGCGCGTCGTGCGCGAGATCCTCTTTTTTCAGCCCAGGAGTCGCGGCACGAACATCGCGTGCGCGCTTGATTTCGCCAACAAGGTGTTGACGCGGCGGGCCGTGGCGTTCCTGGTCTCCGATTTTCAGGCGGACGGTTACGCGACGGCGCTGAGGATTGCCAATCGGCGGCACGATCTGATTGGCGTGCTGGTGGTCGACCCACGCGAGCGTGAAATGCCCGCCATCGGCATCCTCACCGTCGAGGACTCCGAAACCGGCCAGCAGATGGAAATCGACACGGGCCGCGGCTCGGTGCGCGAGCATTTTCGCGAGCTCGCGGAAAAAAAACTCGAGGGCGTCCGCAAGACGCTCCGCTCCAGCGGCGTTGACGTCCTGGAGCTGGGCACCGGCCGGCCTTACATGCCGGCGCTCCAGCAATTTTTCGACACACGAAAGAGAAGGCGCGCATGAAAGTGCCATCGAACATCTTTTGGATCCTGGTCGTGGCCGCGGCCCCCCTGTTCGGCCAGGTTGCAGGTTCTCCTCAACCCCCGGCGGCAGCGCCGACTTCGAGCGGGCCCCCATCCTCCCATGCTCCGAGCGCTGCCGCCGGAATTGAGGCCGACATCCGGGATATTCGGGGACCCGTTCCTATTCCTGATCCGTGGCTTTGGGTATTGTATCTTACCGGCGGTCTGGCGGGCGCCGCCGCCGCGTATGCGGCCGTCCGCATCTGGAGCAAACGCGCGAAAACTCGGATCAGACTGCCGCATGAGATCGCGCTGGAACGCATTGAGAGGGCGGGAGCATTCATTGACGCGGGGCAGTCCGAGGAGTTTTCGGTCGAGGTGTCCACGGCGGTGCGTTGCTACATCGAGGCGATCTTCCAGGTCCACGCGCCGAGAAAAACAACGGAAGAATTTTTGCATGATCTGCTCGCCGACTCATCCTCCATTCTCGCCCGGCATTCACACCTGCTCGAGGATTTCCTCAAGCACTGCGACCTCGCGAAGTTTGCCCGCTGGTCTCTTTCGAGAGAGGAGATGGAGGCGATGCGCGAGAGCGCGAAGCGATTCGTGATCGAAACACAGCCCAAGGCGGAACCGGCGGGAGCGGCAAAACGGCCAGGCGCTCCCAACTCCCAGCAGGCGGAGGCGGCGTCATGACTTTCCAAAGCCCCGAGTTTCTCTGGCTGCTCGTCCTCGTTCCCTTGCTGGCGCTCTGGCGCGGCTGCAAGGGCGCGACCGCCGCCATCGAGTACTCGAGCGCCGAGCTGGTTCGCCAGGTGGCAAAGGACAGCCGGAGCGGCGCGGGAGGCTGGATCACCTCCGTGCGCCTTCTGTCGCTGGCGCTGCTGATCGTCGCGCTGGCGCGGCCGCAATTCGGGCGCGGGACGACCGAGGTGGAAGCGAGCGGCATCGACATCGTCCTGGCCATCGATATCTCCGGCTCGATGGAGGCGCTGGATTTCCAATTGAACGGCCAGGCCGTGAGCCGTCTCGAAGTCGTTAAATCAGCGGTTTCCAAATTCATCGAGGCGCGGCCCAACGACCGGATCGGCCTGGTGGTTTTCGCGGGGCGGCCGTACCTGGTCAGCCCGCTGACGCTCGACCATCCCTGGCTCCAGCAAAATCTCGACCGGGTCAAGATCGGCCTTGTGGAGGATGGAACGGCGATCGGATCAGCCATCGCCGCGAGCGTCAACCGGCTGCGCGACCAGCCTTCGAAATCCAAGATCGTCATTCTTCTGACCGATGGCATGAACAACGCCGGAAAAGTGGCGCCGGAGACTGCGGCGGACGCGGCGCGCACCATGGGAATCAAAGTTTATACCATCGGCGCCGGCGTGAAAGGAAACGCTCCAATGCCCGTCAAAGACCAGTTTGGGAACCGCCGCTACGCGATGGTGCCGGTTGACGTCGACGAGGAGACGCTCAAAAAAGTCGCAGATGCAACCGATGCAAGGTTCTATCGCGCAACGGACACCGATTCACTGGAGAATATCTACGCCGAAATCGACCGCCTTGAGAAGTCGAAGGCCAAGATCAGGAAGTTCGAGCATTACCAGGAACTTTTTGCGTGGTTTCTGATCCCGGGCCTTTTGCTGCTGGGCGGAGAATTCTGGGCCATGAACACGCGTTACCGGAGGCTGCCGTAAAACCGATTTCTAATTTCTGATTTCTGATTTCCAATATGGCGAAGAACAAAGATGAAATTTGAATATCCAGTTTGGCTGGTGGTCATGGCATTGGCGCTGCCGCTGATGGGTTGGGCCATCTCACGGTTCAACCGGTCAAGGGCTGCGGCGCTCAGGAGTTTTGCGGCCGAACACCTCCTCAAGGCGCTCACCGCGAATGTGTCGATGGGGCTTCGGTCGGCGAAGCGTTGGCTCTTTGCGCTCGCATTGGCGTTCTGTCTCATCGCTCTGGCGCGCCCCCAGGCGGGTTTCCGCTGGCAGGAGGTGAAGCGAAAAGGGATCGACATTGTTTTTGCCGTTGACACGTCGAAGAGCATGCTGGCTCAGGACGTGAATCCGGACCGTTTGACCCGGGCGAAGCTCGCCGTGGCGGATCTCGTCGAAAAGCTGGAGGGAGACCGGGTTGGCTTGATCGCGTTCGCCGGCAGCGCGTTTCTACAGAGCCCGCTGACCCTGGATTACGACGCCTTCCGGCAGTCGCTCGACGCGATTGATACAACGATTATTCCGAAGGGTGGGACCGACATCGCCTCGGCCGTTCATGAGGCGGACAATGCCTTCAGCCTTGGCAATCCAAACCACAAGATTCTGGTGATCCTGACCGACGGTGAGGATCTGGAGGCCAACGGCATCGCGGCGGCGCGCGAAGCCGCCAGGCAGGGCATGAAGATCTTCACCGTCGGCGTGGGCAGTTCATCAGGCGAATGGATCCCGATCCAGAATGAGCAGGGCGGAACCGAATTCCTGAAGGACGAGAAGGGCCAGCCGGTCAAATCTCGTTTGGACGATTCGACTCTCCGCCAGATTGCGCAAGCGACCGGCGGTGCCTATGAGCCGCTTGGCCGGCAGGGGCAGGGGCTGGAGGCGATCTACGATCACGGCTTGGCCGAGATCCCGAAACAGGAGCTCGCTTCGCGCATGGACAAGACCTACATCGAGCGGTACCAGTGGCCGCTGGCGCTGGCGATCCTGTTTCTCGTCATCGAGATGATGATGGGCGAACGACGAAAGGCGAATTTCAAATTTCAAATTTCAAATTTCAAATTGCCGCGAGCAAAACAGCCGGTTGTGGCGCTCATCCTGTTGATATGTGGAACATCGGCCTGGGCGTCTCCTCAGAGCGCCGAGAGGGCCTTCCAGGAGGGGAAATACCCCGAGGCTGTCTCACAATACAAAAGCGCGGCCGAAAAGGATCCCAAAAAACCCGAATTGCAATACAACCTCGGCGCCGCCACCTACAAACAAAAGTCGTATGCGGAGGCCGCGACCGCCTTCCAGAAGGCGCTCAAAACCGGCCGGGTCGACCTGCAGCAACCGACCTTTTACAACCTGGGCAACACCCAGTACCGGATCGGCCAGCAGACCGAGAAAGCCAACCCACAACAGACGATTCAGGCCTGGCAGCAGGCGCTCCAATCGTACGAGAGTGCGATGCAATTGAAAAAGGAGGACGCGGACGCCAAATTCAATTACGAGTTCGTGAAGAAAAAACTCGAGGAACTTCAGAAACAACAGCAGCAGAAGCAAAAGGATCAGCAGAAAAACGATCAACAGAAAAATCAGGATCAGCAGCACCAGGATCAGAATAAAGATCAGAACAAGGATCAAAACCAGA
>JAHFSZ010000028.1:0-3497 GCA_023265515.1 Verrucomicrobiota bacterium | reverse complement strand
CAGAAATCAGAAAGAGAGCCTCAGCTTCTGCCCGGCCAGATGAGCAAGGAGGAGGCAAAAAATCTGCTCGATTCCCTCAAGGGGGATGAGAAAAAGATGCCGGTGTCTTTCGAGAAGGGCAAGGGCGGTGGTTGGGATGATACGCCGAAACGCGACTGGTGATCGATGAACTCGAAATCGAACATTTCATTTTTTCTTCTCGCCCTCGCAATCGGGCTTGCGGGCGTTTTCGAGGCGCGCGCCGCGGACGTCCAGGCATCGGCGTCGCTTGAGCCTGCACAGGTGGCGTTTGGCGAGGCGGCGCAGCTGACCCTGAAGATCGAAGGCTCGGCCAGCGTGACCGAGCCCCAGTTTCCCCCGATCGATGGCCTCGAGATCACCCGGACGGGCAAGTCAACCAACATCCAGTTTATCAACGGGGTAATGTCCGGAGGCGTGACATTCATTTACCAGGTGGTTCCGGAGAAAATGGGCGTCTTTACCATTCCTGAGCTTGCCATTCGCGCCGGAGGCGGGACGGTAAAAACTTCCCCCGTGACGCTGCGTGTCGGCAACCCTCCGCCGGGCCCGGTGGCTTCTCCCCAGGCTTCGCCGGCGCCAGGCTCACCGCCTCCGGTCTCCTCGTCCGGACCTCCGCCCGAGGTCGGATCCGACGTCGCAGCGATCCAACTGAATGTGCCGAAGCGTCATTTTTTTGTGGGCGAGCTTGTGCCGGCCGAATTGAAAGTCTATCTCCACCAGGGGCTGCGCATTTCCGAAATCTCCCTGCCGACGCTTTCGGGGACCGCGTTTACCGTTGGGAAGTTGGGGGACAAGCCCGAACAGCAGGAGCAGCTCATCAACGGCACGCCGTACGCCGTGCTCACCTGGCACACGGCCGTCGCTCCCGTCAAAGCCGGCGAACATCCCCTCGGCGCCCAGATCGAGTGCAACATTCTGGTGGAGGAGCGGTCGCGCAACCGCGGCATCGACGGTTTTTTCGACGATCCCTTCTTTGACCGGTTTTTCAGGAGCGTCCGGCAGAAAAGGATCTCGCTGAAGACCTCGGATACACAAGTTAAAATACTTCCATTGCCCGAGGAAGGCCGCCCCGCCGATTTCTCGGGTGCGATCGGCCAATTCGAACTCTCGGCGGAGGCTTCACCCCGCGACATCACGGCGGGCGATCCGGTGACTTTGAAAATCACCGTGGCCGGCACCGGCAACTTCGACCGTGTCAAGGCCCCTGAGATGGAGAAAAACCCCGGCTTCAAGACCTACGCGCCCAGCGGCAAGTTCGAGCCATTTGACAACGCCGGTATCGGCGGCCGCAAGATCTTCGAACAGATGGTCATCCCCCGCAACACCGGAATCAAAAGCATCCCCCGGATCGGCTTCAGTTATTTCGATCCAGACAAGGGCCGCTATCTCACGCTGATGTCGGATGAAATTCCGCTTCGGATCGCGTCCGCCGGACCTTCAACCGGGCCGGCACCTGCCCCGTCTCCACAGGCTCCGTCCGCCGGCGTCCCTCCTCTCGCGGCCGGCGCCAATCCCAACGCCGCCGGTTTCACGGCAAGCGATGCAGAGCTTGTTGCCAACAAGCTTCGCGAAGGGAGCGTCACGCCGACGCTTGAGCCCGTGTTGACCCGGCCATGGTTTTGGGGAATGCAGGCCGTTTCGGGAGCCGCCCTGATCGCGGCCTGGACGCTCTTCCGCCGGCGCGACCGGCTGGCAAGAGACCCGGCGTTCGCGCGCTCCGTCACGGCGAGCCGGGCCATCCAGGTCCAGCTCGACGCGCTGGAGAAGGCCCTCCAGCAGCGCAATTCGCATGACTTTTTCTTCGCGGCCCGCCGGGTTCTTCAGGAGAGGATGGGAGAAAGGCTTGGTTTGCGGCCAGAAACCATCACGCCTTCCGACCTCGCCGACTGGAGTGAACGAATGAACCACGGTTCGGATGAACGGGCCGAGACGATCCGGCGGATTCGAAATATTTTCGATGTCGCGGACGCGGTGGCGTATTCGGGCCAGAAGTACAGCGCCGAGTTGCTGGATGAATGGAAGCGAAAGGTCGTGGACGCGCTCAAACGATTGGAGAAAATTCAATGAGAATGTCGAACGCAATTCTGGCGGCGTTCTTTCTTTGCTCGAGTGCCGTGCACGCCGAACAAACCGACTTGTTCAACCGCGCGAACGAATCGTATGCCACCGGCAAGTATGCCGATGCGGCCCGCGATCTGGAGGAGCTGGCCGGTCGAAAAGAGCTTTCGGCGCCGCTTTTCTTCAATTTGGGCAACGCCTATTTCAGAGACGGCAGAACAGGACTTTCCATTCTCAACTACGAGCGCGCCCTTTGGTTGAATCCCGGCGATCCCGACACGCGGGCGAACCTGCGCTTTGTCCGGAAAACCGCGGGTCTGTTCGAGCCGACTCTGACCTGGTGGCAGGTGGTGCCCGGGTGGATGAGCCTCGATGCCTGGAGCTGGATCGCGTGCGCTTCCTGGTTCCTGCTTGTCGCTGTTTTAATTTTACGCTGGTGGAAGCGTGAAGCGAAGTGGACCTCGGGGTTCAAGCCGGTCACCGCCGTGCTGGCGGTGACGCTGGCGGTCTCGCTGTCGTCGGCGCTCATCCGCCTGCCTGATCTGAAGCGGGCGGTCGTGCTCGCCGCCGATGCGCCGCTGCGTGTCGCGCCGCTGGAAAAATCGCCGGCCCCCGCAACGCTTCGCGCAGGCGACCTGGTCCAGATCGAGAACCGGCATGGACCCTTCTTCTTTGTGGAAACCGAGGATGGCAAGACCGGCTGGGCCACTGACAAGGAAGTCGAGCCGATTATTTCTCATTTCTAAATTCTCATTCCTGATGTAAACGAGTGTCTATGCGCATCCTCGTCGTCGAAGATCAGAAAAAGACCGCGCAATTCATCCGCAAGGGGCTCGTGGAGCATGGCTATGCGGTGGACATCGTCGGCACCGGGCAGGAGGCGGAAAACCACGCCGAGCTTCACAGCTACGACCTGATCATTCTGGACGTGATGCTTCCCGGCCAGAACGGCATGGAGGTTTGCCGCAACCTCCGCCAGCTCAAGGTCCAGGCGCCGATCCTGATGCTGACGGCATTGACAGGAACCGAGGACAAGGTCCGCGGCCTCGACAGCGGCGCCGACGATTATCTCGGCAAACCGTTCGAGTTCAATGAACTGCTGGCGCGCGTCCGCGCGCTCGTCCGCCGGCATCACGGCTCCAATCTGCGTCTCAAAGCAGGAGATCTGGAGCTGGACACGCAATCACGAAAAGCCACCCGCGCGGGCAAGGAGATCACGCTGACGGCCAAGGAGTATGCGCTCTTGGAATATCTGATGCAGCACGCAGGCAAAGTGGTGACCCGCACCGAGCTCTCCGAGCATGTCTGGGACATTCATTTCGACAATGAAAGCAATGTCATCGATGTCTACATCAACTTTCTGCGCAAGAAAATCGACAAGGGATTCGAAAAGCCGCTTCTCCACACCGTCGTCGGCG
>JAHFSZ010000095.1 GCA_023265515.1 Verrucomicrobiota bacterium | reverse complement strand
GAGCATGTAGGCGATGGCTTCTCCCATTCCTGAGTTGGGCTCGATTTTCTTGTCGGTGATCTGCGCCTGCATCCAGGCGTGAAGCTCCTCCATCAAGGGACCGCTTTTGTCCTGGTGAAAGTGCAAGCGCCCGGGATCGGTCATTTTGCGTTTTTGAGCGATGGCGTCATTTTTGTAGACGGATCCCAAGACGTCCAGGATATAGGCGCATTCGCGCGGGAAGTTCGGAGCCACTTCGACGAACTGCCGGCGGCCGTGCGCCAGGCAGTTGGCCAGGATGGTTTTGAAGGTTTCCGGGACATTGCGCGAGAGGGCGTCGCACATCTGGATGGGAGGGCGTAGGCTTCGGGCGCGTTTGGCGAGCAAGGCTTTGAGATTCTCCCCCGCGTGCTTGAGGCCCGTGAAGAACAGCGCGATCCGGCGTCCCTTCAAAGCGCTGACGATGCCCGAGGTGAAAATGCCGGTACGATCGGCTTGGGGGTCGTCTTGAGCGTGGCGGTCTGCGGCATCCCGAAGGGTCGCCTCCCGGCGTTTGCCCATCCAGGCCAGGATTTTCATCGGCGTGTCGTCGTTATGGACTACCTTGCCCTGCGCGGCCTGGATCTGGAGCTCCTCAAAGGCCGGCTCAAGCGCTCTGGCCGCGTCGCGCACGATTTCCCATTGGGTCGAGGGCGGAAGCGGAATCCCGATGCCGCCCTGCAGCTTGTGCAGACGGTTCCAGGGAAAGCCGCCGCCATAGCGGAACAGCGCGATCATGCTGGCGGCGGTCTCGTCGTACTTGTCGCGCCCCACCCCCGCCGGCGGATGTGCCTCGAAGATCTTTCCGCATAAATTGCACCGCAGTTTCTGAAGCTGGTAAATCGTCGCCGTCAGCGGTGGCTGACCCGTGACGCGCACCAGAATCCCCGGTCGGTTTCTTTGGTCGTAAATCTTTCCCTTCCGGCAGCTGGGGCAGTGCCGGCCGGACTGAAGCCTGTGATGGGGGACCTTCTGTGTTATAGCGCCCGCGTAGGCGGCCTGGCCGTTTCGACCATGTCCGGGCGGTGGAGGGCGTGAAGCCTTGGGTTTGCCGCCGGTCTTGGGGTCCGGCGACCCCATCGGCGAAGCGAGGATCTGCCGGCTTTTTTCGCTGGCAGGACCGAACAATATCTTCCGCAGCCGGGCGATGCTGATGTCCTTATCTTCCAGAACTTTCAGCAAGGTGGAATAGGCGCGCGCGAGGATTTCAATCTTCTCGAAAACCGCCTGGGGCAGGACGGCCCTGGCTTCGGCGAGGGTTTGCGCGATGTCCTGTTCAGACATGTCGACCTGCTCGAAGGTCGGCTTCACAGCGCCCCGGCCACCCTTTGGGTGCAGGGACATGCCCGTACTGTCGCCAGGAGCGACTGTCCGGGCGCCGCGCCGGGTTGCCGGCCGTCTGGCGAGCGAAGGAGCTCTCGGAAATTCTGGCAGAGGGGATAGCCCAACACGTCCTTGATGGAGCGGTTGGGCTTGTGGGTTTGGTCGTCCTTGCCGCGGCCTTGCGTTTGTCCCAGAGGGACCCAGTTCGCCGCCCGGTAACAGGTCCCTTTGAAGCGACTCGGATCAACGAAGGTTTCCGCGAAGTGCACGGGATGGCCGTAGAGCCGTTGCCAATCCTCCGAGAGCCGACGCGTGATGCGCGAGAGCACATGGCTGGCCAGGTGTGGAACGCGCACCCACGGCAGAATTAAAAAGCGCGGATTGTAAGCAACCCCGCGAATGTTTCGGCGGCGCGCCTCGGCCGACCAGCCGATGAAGCGATCCCGCGGCCCCAGATGCCGGGGCGCCGAGGAAAAGGCCAGCGCGGCCACAGGGCGCCCCGACCACGCTTCCGCCACCGGGGCTCTGGCGGACGCCAACGCTGTAGTGGCGTCGCGTGAGGGGCATGCCCTTGGGTCGCCGTCAGGCGACCCGTCAGGGCGGCCTCCGGAGGCCACCACCAGGTATTTCAGATGCTCCCCGACCGGGCGCGTGTAGCCCAGGTAGTGGTACTGGTGGATGAGGCTGTCGAAGAGCACCTCCTGTGGCGTACGGCGCACCAGGAGGAATTCCAGTGGTTGGAGTTCGGAAAGTTTGGCCTCGATGGCCGAGGTATCGAGTAGCCAGGGCTCCGGAGGCTTTCGGCGGATGATGTTGTTGAGCGCTATCTGGCGAGGCGGCGGAAGCCGGAGGTGGCCGGCGCGCTCGAGCGCGAGCATGAGCCCGCGGGCCAGCAGATCGGACAACGCCCCGTTGGATTGTCGCCAGTTCCACGCCTGACATAGCAGCGCGGACAATTGACGACGGCTGGCAGAGGGATTCCGCACAATCAACTCACGGATGAAAGCCACCTCTTGCGCGGTGACGTGGCGGCGGCGATGCTTGAGGATGATGGGTTGCCCGAGCACGGGCAAGAGGATACTTAAAAGGAAGACCGGAACGCAAGCGCCGGGACGGCCCTCACCTCCTCCACAGGCCGCCAAGGCGGCGCGCCTTTCGCCGTTTCGGGATTGCCGCAGGCGAGCAACACCTGAAGCTCATGGGCTTGCAGCCGCCGCGTCAGACTCTTGCCCTCACGGCTCGGCCAAAACCGGAAGCGCCCCGCCGACAGACGCTTCTGACACAGCCAAAAACCTTGGCCGTCGTAGACCAGGATCTTCAGCGCCCGGGCGCGGCGGTTCCGAAACACGAACACCGCGCCGCTCATCGGGTCGCTTTCCAGCTTTTGCCGGCACACCCGGCACAGCCCATCGATGCCCTGGCGAAAATCCGTCGGCTCTACGGCGACTAAAATCCGCAGATGCGGCGTAAGTTGAATCATGTGCTTCCGCTCCCGTCATCCGCCGTCCGCAGCGCCCGCACCAACGCCGCCACCTCCGAGACGCTTGCGCCACGCACAAGAATGCGCGGCGTCCCACCCCGGTGGTCCGGCGCCTCCACGACGTATTCTACCGATGAACCGGCGGGGATCATCCCAGCAGGCAGGCTGCATTCCACAAAGGCAGGCTTCCTCGCCACTTGGCGACAGCGCGAATGAAAGCCTGGTCGCCGGCTGTCTGGCGACTGCCTGTTCGCCTCGACCTTCAGCGCCGTGTAATTCAGCCGCAGTGCCCGGGCAACCCGGTTGAGGCCGTACGTTTCGCACAGCTTGGCAGCCATCCCCCAGAGCTTTACCGGAATCCGTTCGCGCCCCTCTTTGCCGGAGCGCCAGCGCTCAAACTGTTCCCGCACCTCCCGAACTTCCGCAGAATCTATTTGCGATGTAGTCGTTGCCATGATTCCTCCTTGCCGCCTCGTGTGGACGGCGAAGGGAGAATATCAAGCGGCCGACGGTCGATTCATGCGCGTTTGCCGGAAGGACACGATCTGATTCACCGCCCCGACATGAGAGATAGGCAACTTGTTGTAGGTGTCAATGAGGACGGCTTTTTGTAAATCGCTTAAACCTCCCTGGTTGGCGGCAGGCGAACGAACGGGGATGCGAATATTCGGAGCATCCGGGCGGGTATAAACGAAATTGACTGGGCTGCCAAGGGCCTTCTCGCCGGGTCTTTTATTGCAGCCGAGCGACATCACGACCATACATAAGGCAGAGAACAATCTTGCATTTCCCTTTGCCGTTTTCATTTATTTCCCTTTCGGGAACTCACGGGGGCGGAAGGCGTCGGGTCGGTAATTTGGAATTCGCCGTGGGGCCGGATTTGATCCTGAA
>JAHFSZ010000076.1 GCA_023265515.1 Verrucomicrobiota bacterium | reverse complement strand
GTCACCTACCGCGAAGCCAAGGACGGATCGCTCGAGGCTTCGAGAATCAACAAATAACTTCCAAGTTTCTAGTTCGTAGTTGTTTTAACGCCCTCACACTTCAAAGGTGCGGGGGCGTTTTGTTTTGATGTCATCCTGATCCCGCAGTCGCGGGAGAAGGATCTCGGAGACGACGAGAGGACAGAACATCCTATCATCACGCAAAGACGCGAAGACGCAGAGAACTTCCCAAGAGCCACCCTTCCGCTCCTTCCGAATAAAAAACCCTTGGCGTCTTTGCGGCTTTGCGTGAGATAAAAAACTATTCCACTGTCACACTTTTCGCAAGATTCCTGGGCTTATCAACATCACAACCCAGCGCGACGGCGAAGTGGTAAGCAAACAACTGCAACGGGATGATCGTCAGGAGCGGCTGGAGCTGTTCCAGGGTTGAGGGCACGTAGATGACATCATCGGCCTTTTTGGCGATGGCCTCATCGCCTTCGGTGGCCACGGCAATGACGGGGCCTTTGCGCGCCTTCACTTCCTCGAGGTTGCTCATCAGTTTATCGTAGATGTTGCCCCTCGGAGCCACGATGACGGTTGGCGTATCCTTGTCGATCAGCGCAATGGGCCCATGCTTCATCTCCGCCGCCGGATAACCTTCGGCATGGACGTAGGAGATCTCCTTGAGTTTGAGGGCGCCTTCGAGAGCAATCGGGAAATTGGACTGGCGGCCCAGGAAAAGAAAATCCTTTGAGGCTTTGTACTTGAAGGCGATCTTGTTGATCTCGCCGCTCTGGCTGAGGATCTTTTCGATCTTGGAGGGAATCAGCTCCAGCTCCTCGATGATTTTCTTGCCGAGTGCCGCGCTCAAGCTCCGCAGGCGTCCCATGTAGAGCGCGAGCAGAACCAGCGCGGTGATCTGTGAAATGAACGCCTTGGTCGACGCGACGCCGATCTCCGGCCCGGCGTGCAGATAGACTCCACCGTCGGCCTCGCGCGCGATGGTGCTGCCAACGACATTGCAGATCGCAAGGGTGGTGTGGCCCTTGCGCTTGGATTCCCGGAGGGCCGCCAGGGTGTCGGCGGTCTCCCCCGATTGCGTGATGGCAAAAACAATGGTGTTCTTTTCGATCGGCGCGTTGCGGTATCGAAATTCGCTGGCGTATTCGACTTCCGTCGGAATGCCTGCCAGCTCTTCAAATAAATACTCCCCGACCAGCGCCGCATGCCACGATGTGCCGCACGCCATCAGGATGATCCGGTCGACCGCCCGCAGTTGAGTGGCGCTCAAATTAAGCCCGCCCAGGACCGCGGTGCATTCTTCGTGGTTGATCCGGCCGCGGACGGCGTTCTGGATGGTCTGGGGCTGTTCGAAGATCTCCTTGAGCATGAAGTGGGGAAAATCGCCCTTCTCGGCGGCATCGGCGCTCCATTCCACACGGCTGACCTGGACCGTCGGCTGCTGGCTGGTCATCGAATAAACGTCAAAGCCCCCGGGCTTGAGGACGGCCAGCTCGTAATCCTTCAAATAAATCACGTCGCGCGTCTGGGCGATCATGGCGCTGACGTCGCTGGCGAGAAAATTCTCACCCTTTCCAACACCGATCACCAGCGGACTGCCGCGACGCGCCCCGACAACGACATCTGGAAAATCGGCGCAGATCACCGCAATCCCATAAGTGCCGACGACATCGCGCAGGGCCTCCTCGACCGCCGAAACGATCGGCAGGCGGCCGTTGTTCGTGGACTTCATCGCCTTTTGATATTTGACGCCGATCCAGTGGGCCAAGACCTCGGTATCGGTCTGCGATGTGAAGACATGGCCCTCCTTTTCAAGCTTCTCCTTAAGCTTCTGAAAATTTTCGATGACCCCATTATGAACGACGGCGATCCTGCCCGACTGGTCCATATGGGGATGCGCATTGAGGTCGCTTGGCTCTCCATGCGTCGCCCAGCGCGTATGTGAAATGCCGGCGTGCCCCTTGAGTTTTGTTTTCTTCAGCTCGGCGGCGAGCGCGTCGATGCGGCCCATTTTCTTGCAACTCTGAAGTCCGTTCTCATTCAAAACGGCGATCCCGGCCGAGTCGTATCCACGGTATTCCAGCCGGCGCAAGCCTTCGACCAGAAGAGGCGCCACCTCCCGCTTTCCAACATATCCAACGATTCCACACATCAGGATCAAACTATCTCATCCCCTCTTCAGTGCAAATAAAATGTTTTCCATTGAATAATGGCCGGAATCCACCTTACAAATAGAGAATCATGCAAGGCCGCCCCCAAAACGACACCAGCACCAGGGCCCGGGTGCTGGCCGTGATCATGGGCGGCGGACAGGGTACAAGGCTTTATCCTCTCACTCGGGACCGCGCCAAACCGGCGGTTCCGCTGGCCGGCAAGTACCGCCTCGTCGACATCCCGATCAGCAACTGCATCAACTCCGGAATCAACAACATTTTCGTCCTGACCCAGTTTAAGAGCGCTTCGCTTCACCGGCATATCCAATCCACCTACAAATTCGACCGGTTCAGCAGCGGTTTCGTGGAGATCTCGGCCGCCCAACAGGGCAGCGGTGAGGAGAAATTCGGCTGGTATCAGGGCACGGCCGATGCCGTGCGTCAGAATATGATCCATTTCTTCGATCATGAGTTTGACTACGCCGTCATCCTCTCCGGAGACCAGCTTTACCGGATGGACTTCCGGAAGATCCTCAAACAGCACATGGAGACAGGCGCCGACATCACCATCGCCGCCATTCCGGTCGACCGGAGCGCCGCCTCGTCGCTCGGCATTCTTCAGACCGAACCATCCAAACGGATCATCCGATTCGAGGAAAAACCCAGGACGCCGGAACTGCTCGACCAACTGAAGATGTCCCCGGAAATTCTTGTCCAGATCGGCATCGATAAAAGTGAGGAGTTGTACTTGGGATCGATGGGGATCTATGTTTTCAGCCGCGACGTGCTGGTAAAAGCGCTCGACAATGACATGGTCGATTTCGGAAAAAACGTGATTCCTTCCTGCATCCAAAAACATTCCGTGTATGCTTATGCCTTCCGCGGCTACTGGGAGGATATCGGCACCATCAAGTCGTTCTTCGAAGGAAACCTCGATCTGACCAACCCGGTCCCGAAGTTCAACCTGTACGATCCAACCGCGCCCATTTACACGCACGCCCGTTACCTGCCGGCATCGAAGATCAATCAGAGCCAGATCTCCCAATCGATTGTCTCAGAGGGGTGCATCATCACGCAGGCCGACATCAAGCACTGTGTGATCGGCATCCGCAGCATCATCAAGCGGGACACCGAACTGCTGGACTGCATTATCATGGGCAACGACTACTATGAAACGCCCGATGAGATTCAAACCAATGAGAACTCGGGCCAGCCCAACATGGGAATCGGCCGGCGCTGTTTCCTTCAGGGCTGCATCGTCGACAAGAACGCCCGGATCGGCGACGACGTCAGGATCACCCCAGAAGGCAAGCCGTCCGAAGTGAAGCATCCCCTTTATCACGTTCGGGATGGGATCGTGGTGATTCCCAAGAATACTGTGATTCCTTCGGGAACCACCATCTAGCATTGATCCGTGTTAGAGGCCCAGCAGCTTCACGCTTTCAGCAACATGAGAGGCGCTCGCCTGCAACTGCTTGAGTTCAGGATCGGTCAGCTTCAGTTCGATGATCTGCTCCACGCCATTCTTCCCCAGCCGGACCGGCACTCCAACAAACTGGTTCTGGACGCCATACTGTCCGGTGCACCATGCCGCGCACGGTAGAATGCGCTTTTCATCAAGCAGGATGCTTTTGACCATCTGGACGACGGAAGAGGAAGGCGCATAATAGGCGCTGCCGGTTTTGAGAAAGTTGACGATTTCGGCGCCGCCCTTGCGCGTGCGGTCGATCATCGCATCGATCTTTTCCCTGGGCAGGAGCGCCTCGATGCCGATGCCTGAGACCGTGGAGTACCGGGACAATGGGACCATGTCGTCGCCATGGCCGCCGAGAACCATTGCTTCCACGTCGCGGTGCGCCACCGCCAGCTCCATCGCGATGAAGGCGCGAAAGCGCGCGCTGTCGAGGACGCCTGCCATGCCCATCACGCGGTTCTTGGAAAAACCCGTTTTGATTCCGGCCAGGTAAGTCATCACATCGAGCGGATTGCTGACAATGATGACGATCGCGTTCGGTGCGTATTTCTTGATGTTGTCGGAAACTTCGCCGACAATTTTCGCGTTGATCCTGAGCAGGTCGTCGCGGCTCATGCCCGGTTTGCGGGCAACACCGCTCGTCACCACGACAATATCGGAGTCGCGGTAGCTGGCCGGATCGTTGGTCCCGAGGATGGAAGCCTCGAAATTTTCCAGGCAGGCCGATTGCATCATGTCGAGGGCCTTGCCCTGCGGCATTCCCTCGATCACGTCATGAAGAACAACGTGGGCCAGGTTCTTCTCAATGATCCGCTGGGCCGTGGTTGCGCCCACAAATCCCGCGCCGACAACCGTCACTTTCTTGTCCATAACAGGCATGAAGCGTAATGCGTGAAGCGTAAAGCGTAAAGAAAAAGAAAGGGGCTACTCTTCAATGAAAATTTGTCTTCCGGAGATCGCATTCTTGTAAACATCTTCGACGGTGTTCAGTGGTATGAACTTCAGCTTTTTCCGGACCTCGGGCGGGATGTCATCAAGATCCAACAGGTTCTTCTGTGGCAGAAGGACGGTCCTGATCCCCGCGCGGGCCGCCGCCATCACCTTTTCCTTGATTCCGCCCACTGGCAGGACCTTGCCGCGGAGCGAGATCTCGCCGGTCATCGCCACATCCGCACGGACTTTTTTGCCAAGGGTGATCGAGGCCATCGCCGCCGCCATGGCCACGCCCGCCGATGGGCCGTCCTTTGGCGTTCCGCCCGCGGGAACATGGATATGGATGTCGTTCTTGAAAAAATATTTTTCAGGAATCTTGAGGTCCGAGGCGTGGGACCTGAGGTAACTCAGCGCGGCCTGCGCGCTCTCGCGCATCACCTCGCCCAGGGAGCCGGTGAGCTGAAGCGTTCCTTTGCCGGGCATCCGGCTCGCTTCGACGAAGAGAATCTCCCCGCCTTCGGGAGTCCATGCCAGCGCCGTCGCGACGCCGGCAACAGCCGTGCGCTCGGCCACCTCGAATTCGAACTTTTCGTGTCCGAGCAGCTTCGGTAGCTCCTTCGACATGACGTTCACGTGAGTTTTGCGACCTTCCACAATCATTCGAACGACTTTGCGGCAGAGGTTGGCAATCTCGCGCTCAAGGTTGCGCACCCCGGCCTCCCGCGTGTAGGAGCTGATGATTTTTTGAATCGTCGCTTTAGGGACGTTGATCTGTTTGGCTTTCAGGCCATGCTCGGCGCGCTGCTGCGGCAAGAGAAACTGCGTGGCGATCTGCAGTTTCTCCAGCTCCGTGTAGCCGCGAAGCTCCAAGACCTCCATGCGGTCGCGCAGAGCGGGCGGGATCGGATCGAGCCAGTTGGCAGTCGTGATAAACATCGCCCTCGAAAGATCGAAGGAGACTTCCAGATAATGGTCGCTGAAATCGCTGTTCTGTTCCGGATCGAGCACTTCCAGCAGGGCCGCCGATGGGTCGCCGCGGAAGTCCTTGCCCACCTTGTCGATCTCGTCGAGCATCACGACCGGATTCGATGAGCCGCTGCGCCGGATCGCCTGGATGATGCGGCCTGGCAGCGCGCCGACATAGGTTCGGCGATGGCCACGGATCTCGGCCTCGTCACGGAGGCCGCCGAGCGAGAAGCGGACGAATTTGCGCCCGAGCGCGCGGGCGATGCTTTTGCCGAGGGACGTCTTGCCGACGCCGGGAGGCCCCACAAAGCAGATGATCGGCGCGTGCTTGTCTTTCTTCAACTGCAAGACCGCGAGGAATTCCACGATGCGCTCCTTGATCGACTCCATGTCGTAATGGTCCTCGTCGAGAATCTTCCGGGCGCGCTTCAGGTCGAGGTTGTCGTCCGTATAAACCCCCCAGGGCATCCCCAGCAACCAGTCAAGGTAGGATCGGCTGACGGTATATTCAGCCGAGGAGGGCGGCATGATCTCGATGCGTTCGATTTCCTTGCGCGCGACCTTCGCCGCCTCCTCTGAAAGGATTCCCTCGTCCAGGCGTTTCTTCAACTCAGTGACATCGCTGGTGGTCCCCTCGCTCTCCCCCAATTCTTTCTGGATCTGCTTGAGCTGTTCCCGAAGAAAATACTCACGCTGGGTCTTGGAGAGCGCGGTGCTGACGCGGTTCTGGATCTCGCTGCCGAGTTGAAGGACGTTGAGTTCCTTCTCAAGGGCCTCGGTCAGGAGGCTGAACCTCTGCCCGACATCGACGGTCTCGAGCAGTTTCTGCTTCTCAACGAGCGTGATGTTGAGATTAGCGGCGATCAGATCCGCCAGCTTGGACGGGTCCTCGAGGTTGGATGCGGACATTTTCAGCTCGTCCGGCAGGTTTGGAGAAACGTCGATGATTTTTTGAAATTCCTTCGAAGCGTGCCTCATCAGGGCGACCAGCTCCGCGGAGTTCTCGGTTTTGTCCTCAAGGACATTGATGCGCGCGATCAGATACGGGCTATCCTGGTCGTAGTCGGTCACTTTGATCCGGCGCAGGCCCTGCACGAGCACCCGCATGCTGTCGTCCGGGAATTTCAGCATCTTCAGGACCCGACCCAGGCAACCGGTCTTGTAAAGGTCCTCCTTGGTCGGGTTTTCGACCTCGATGTTTTTCTGGGCGATCAAACCGATGAAGCGGTTGCCCGAAACCACCTTGTCGATGAGCTGGGTCGACGAAGATGCCGTGACCAGCAACGGCGCAACCATCGACGGGAAAATGACCAGGTCCTGCAAAGGCAGGATCGGCACGGCCTCAGGGAGGTCCTGCTCGGCGGGCAAAGGATGGTTGGGCAGCTCGGTCATGCTTCCTTGGCTGGAGAAATGATCTGTTTAACTATCGGAAACGGCGATGGTCGATATTTCCTGAATGTCGGGTTTGGGCTGGTCCGGCTGGGCTTTTGGCATGGTGATCAGTAAAAATCCGTTGTTGGAATAGCGCGCGCTGGCGAGTCCTGCTACGACATCAGAGGCAATGCGCAGCCGCCGCTCGAAATGTCCATAGTCGATTTCCATCTGCTGAAACTCATGTTTCTTCTTCCGTGAAGCGTCAGGGCGCTCGCCTTGCACCGTCAGCATACGTCCCTTGATTTGAATTTCGACCCCGCCTGCCTTGACCCCTGCGAGCTCCATGACAACGTAAATTTTCGAACCATCCTCCGACTCATAAATGTCAGTGTTTGGGATCCAGCAGGGATCGCTTCCAACAGGCTGTGGCTGGCTCAGCGTGAGACCGGTGCGGGTATGGGACTCGAGCCGACGACTCATGAGAAAAAAAGTTTATCGCTTCACGCGATGCAGAGCAAGAAAGTAGCACGGATCGCAGCGTCTAAAATAAGAGACAACAATCGCTCCGATCCTGATCCCGGACCGGAAATTTGCGCAAACGCCTAATTCTTTTTTCGCTTTGCGCTTCCGAGTCGGCGCATTACGCTCCGGGAATGGGTGTCCAGTTCAAGGACTACTACGAGACTCTTGGCGTCGATCGCAACGCCACGCCCGATGAAATCCGGAAGGCCTACCGGAAGCTCGCGAGAAAATTCCACCCCGACCTCAATCCAAACAACAAAGAGGCCGAGGCACGGTTCAAGGAAATCAACGAGGCTCACGAGGTCCTCAGTCACCCGGAAAACAGGAAAAAATACGACGCGCTCGGCGCCAACTGGCGCGCAGGCCAGCCTTTCGAGCCGCCGCCCGGCTACAAGGAAGCATATGGACCCGGGGGATTCCGTTCCTATACTTGGACGACCGGCGATGGGGAGGAAGTCGAATTTGGCGGGACGGGCTTCAGTGATTTCTTCGAGACGTTCTTCGGACGCGGCTTCCGACAGGCAGGCCGGGGTGCGGAGGGTCCATTCCATCAGGCGGGAACGGCATACCGGTCGCAGCGTGGTCAGGATATTGAGGGCGATCTGATGATCACCATTGAGGAGGCGTTTCGGGGCGGAAAAAAAACCATTTCACTGCGAAATACCAACCCAAGGACCAGACAAACCAGGACCGAGACCTACGAGGTCAAAATTCCCGCTGGCGTCACACCGGGCACTCGAGTACGGCTGGGCGGCCGCGGTGAGCCCGGAGCCGGCCAGGGTCCTGCGGGCGATCTCTACCTTCGCATCCATATCGCGCCTGATCCTGACTTTCGCCTTGAAGAGGAAGGCCTCATCTTCGACCTTGACCTTTCTCCGTGGGAAGCGGTGCTCGGCGCCGATGTCACTATTCCAGTCTTTGGGCGCTCCTTGAAGATCAAGATTCCGCCCGGTTCGCAGAATGGCCAGAAGATGCGGATTCGCGGGCAGGGCTTCCCGGTGAAAAGCAACACCCAAGGTGATCTCTTCATCGTCCTCCATATTGAGGTGCCCTCGAATCTCTCTGCGAACGAGCGCGCCAAGTGGGAGGAGTTGAAGACGGTTTCGAAGTTCAATCCGAGACAACGATAAAAGAGTCAGTGTCGGGAATAAAACTCAGCGATCGTCTCCACCACGCGCTTCTGCTGTGTGAGTGTGATCTCCGGGTAGATCGGAAGCGCCAAAGAGGTCGCGGCAAGTTCTTCGGCCACCGGAAAATCGCCCTTTTGGTAGCCCAAAAAACGGAAACACTCCTGCAAGTGCAGTGCCAGGGGATAGTAAATC
>JAHFSZ010000075.1 GCA_023265515.1 Verrucomicrobiota bacterium | reverse complement strand
CCGTAGCCGATGATCGTGTCGTTGTAGGACTCGAACTTCTTGCCGCGGATGACGGTTTCGAACACTTTGGGGCCTTCCTTGATTTCGTACCGGAAGCAGATCCGGCTGTCCTTTCCGAACAACTGCAGGACGGCCAGGAGTTCCCGGTCGGGCGCCATGTAACGTTCGACAGCGGCATCGACGCCCGGCCCGAACATCTGTTGGAGATATGGGCGGGGCACCCACCGAGGCGGGATGTAGTAACCGTTGGGTTCTGTTCCAAACTGAGGGTAAAGCGGAAGCGCCACCTTGGCGACGTGGACAAGGTAATAGATCGGGTTGTAGCGGTCCTCTTTCCATGTGCCGTCGGGATTCAACTGCGCGAACCCCTGCAGGCGGATCTGGCCGATGCATGCGGCCATGCAGCGCGTCATCATCGGCAGTCCGCCTCCCTGGGGATCCTTGCCCTCGAGACGCGGAAAGCAGGCGATGCACTTTTCGCTCGTGCGCGTCGTTCCACGGTAGAGGCTCTTCTTGTAGGGGCACGCTTCCATGCATTTGCGGTAACCCCGGCAGCGCTCCTGGTCGATGAGCACGACACCGTCCTCGGGCCGCTTGTAGATGGCATTGCGGGGACAGGCGGCAAGGCAGGCCGGGTAGGTGCAGTGGTTGCAAATGCGCGCCAGGTAAAAAAACCATGTCTTGTGCTGCGGCATCGTCTCGCCGCCGGGGAAATAACGATCGCGCTTTCCCGCCGGCGCTCCCGTGGGGTGATCCTCAAACCGGTTGGGTCCGGCCCAATCCTCGTCCGCCGGAAGATAGCCGAGCGCCTTTTGCGCGCCTTCAGGACTCTTGTTGGTTTTTGCCGCCTCAAAAATCGTCTTTCCGTTGAACTGCCCGTAGGGCGCTTTGACGTCCGCGGGCGAGCCGCCCCAGTTTTGGCCGCCGGGATTGGCCTGTTCGAGAAGATCGAGCGTCTTGACGTCCCAGTGCTGCGGGTATCCGCCGTAGGGCTTGGTCTCAACGTTGTTCCACCACATGCTCTCCTGGCCTTTGGAGAAGGTCCACGTCGACTTGCAGGCCATGGTGCAGCTCTGGCATCCGATGCAGCGGTTGGTGTTGAAGACAAACGCGAACTGCCGTTTGGGATAAGACGCGCCGTAAGGATAATCCATCTCGCGGCCCAACTGCCAGTTGTAGACTTCGCTCATGATCGTCCTCCTGCGCCGGTTTCGCATTTCCAGGAAACGGGACGCCCCCACTGGGCGAAGGTCCGCTCAATCATCTCCCGGACAAAGTTTTCTCCACGGTTCTCCAGAACCATGTGCATCCCGATGTAAAACGGGTTGTGAAACAGCCCGAAGATCCGCCGATGGTCGAATCCGAGCCGCATGAACTCGGTGATGAAACATTCCGCCATCGCCTCCTGGGTGTCTTGATCCGTCATCAGGGCGACGCCGTTGAGTTCCATTGGATCGTCTGGATCGATCTCGTTCTTTGGCATATTATTTTCTTAAAATAAAAGTTAACTTACTCATATCCACTGCTCCCGCCGCTTCCTCCCAATGCCACGAAGCCTCCAGACAGGTATTTTTTCATCACGTCGTTTTCCGCGTCGGGGGACATGCCGCTTGTACCGGGCTTCCAGGGTCCCTTGCCACCCAAGCCGCCGTCCTCCGCCTTGGTCACGCTGACAAGACATTCCTTGGGCACGGTGTTGATCGCGTGGTTGTCCGCCTCGCCGCCGAAAATGTACGCCATGAACACCTTGGCCTTGTGGAAGAGCGTATCGGTCTGGTGCATCGGCATGTGCCAGTTGCGATTGATCGACTGCTGGGAGCCGAACCGGAAGTTGGCGACGTATCCGTTTTCGGTCAGGGCCATCCCATCAGGCCGGGTCTGCTGGGCCTTGACCGTCTTCTCGGTGGCAATGAAGGTCCCGTGCTTCATCATCACCACATGGTAGGGATAAGCGACGTTGTACGTGACCCGCAACATCAGGCGGCTCACCTTGTAGAAGGGGTCCGAAGGCGTGGCCCCAAAGTATGGGCGGTCGGCCGGATTGGCATCGACGTAAACATAATCACCGTCACGAATGCCGAGGTCGCGCGCGGCCTGGGGATTGACGTGTAGCTGGTGCTCGCTGACGTTCGGCATGCGCTTGTCGATTCGGTAGGGATCGCCGAAATTCGAGTTCCAAATCAGGTGCCAGTCGACGTTGGCCCAGGAGGAATGCACGCTGTGCCGCGACTTCGGAGTCAGGCAATAAAATTGGAAACCCTTCTCCCATAAAAAGTTTTTGCTCTTCTTAACCTCTTTCCACGGCATCTTGACGTTGCGGACGGTGCGCTCGTCCCAATGCTCGGCGTCCAGCGGAATCCCGTGATCGTCCGGCCGGACCCAGGGATTGGAGCTGACGATCACATTCGGCAGATACGGCGTCGCCTCGGGCCCTTCCCGGTGGACGATGAAGTTCTCGCCGCAGGCGATCGCCGTCGGGTCGTCGCTGTAGGAATGGAGACGGCCTGTGTCCGTGTAGAACGGGTAGTTATCGTGAATCTGCTCGTAAAAGGGGACCCTCGGATAGGAACGAAAGAGCATCAGCGCGCCGCCCGGCGGACCGTACTTGCCGGCCATGATGTCATCGAGTTTGTATCCCGCCGTCGTGGTGCACGTGTCCAGAAGGCGCTGGATGTAGACGCCACGCTGGCCTTTGAGCTCGAATTTGAAGTAATCGTCGAACCGTTTGTCGCCGGTCTCCTTGGCGAGGCCGTGAGCAATACCCGCTAAAATACTCAGATCATCCTTGGAATCGTAAAGCGGCTTGATGCCCCCCTTCCAGATCTGCAGGAAGGGATTGGAGCACGAAGCGGTCATCTCAAGACCCTGGAACTCCACCCACGAGTTGGCCGGCAGGGCGATGTCGGAATGCTCGACCGAGGCTGTGGCCTGGATGTCGATGGAGACGATGAGTTCGACGTTCGGGTTGACGTTCTTGATGACGCCGTAGGCCCATTTGGCGTTGTTGATCAAATTCACGTTGGTGAAGAAGATCGCCTTGGTCGGCGTCGGCATGTGCGTCTTTCCGGTGAAGCACTTGCGGCCCTCCTTCGTGTTGACGATCAGCGGCAGGTCCCCATGATTCCAGTAAGCAGGCTCCTCGTCCTTGGTGTAGGCGTGGGCCTTGACGTCCCTGCCATGGGCGTTTGCGTCGAGGTTGGGCTTGAACGGGTCCTCAGCGACCCAACCCTTGAAACCGGGTCCCGTGATCTTGGATCCCTGGAAGAGGGCCGCCTTGTAATTTCCAGCCCAGCCGTGGCATCCAGTTCCCGGCTTGCCGATGTTACCGGTCAAAAGAAGCGGCAGGTAGGCGGCCCGATTCGCCTCGGTGGCGTGAAACCAGTGGTTGATGCCCTCACCCTGATGAATGGAGCACGGCTTGATCGTGGCGATGTCCTGGGCCAGCTGTTGAATCATCTCCTTGGGAGCGGACGTGATCTCGGACACCGTCTCCAGGTCATAGTCCTTCAGGTGCGTTTGATACATCGTCCAGCCGGTCTTCACTTCCACTTCCTTGCCATCGACCAGTTTAACCTTCCAAGTCCCGTCGAGTGCCGGATCAATGCCCGACTCGGCCAGTTTTGTCCCAACCATGTCGCGGTGGACTGCGCGTGGACCCTTGGTCTTCACATCCCACACCACGAAATCCCCAAGTTTTTGGTGCTGCTCCTCGGTGAGGCCCTGGACTTTCTTGCTCGGCCCATCCTCGGAAAGCGCGCTCTTGTAGTCCGGAAAGATTTCCGAAGCGCGCAGCCGCTTGAGGTTGTCGGTGCGAACCAGAAACGGAAAGTCAGTGAACGCCTTGACGAAAGCTTCGTCGTACCACTTCTTGTCCATCATCAGCTTCGTGACACCAAGCCAGAGCGCGGCGTCGGTGGACGGCCGGACCGGAATCCAATAGTCGGACTTGGTTGAAGGCGCGCCGTATTCCGGCGCGATGACCACGATCTTGGCGCCGCGCTCCATGCATTCAATAAACCAGTGCGCGTCGGTGATCTTGTTTTCGACCAGATTCTTGCCGTTCATGATGATCAGCTTGGAAGTACGCAGATCATTGAAGTCGCAGTCGCTGTTCTGCAGGCCATGCACCCACGGCTGGCCGGGCGCCTGATCGCCGTGCCATGTGTAGTTCGACCAGTTGCGGCCGGCCCGCGCTTTTTCGGGGTCGACACCTCGAATCTGCACGTCCAGCAGCGCCAAAGAATTGCAGAGGCGGTACATGCCATACTTGCCCATGACCCCAAGCAGGCCCATACCGCCCCGCATCTTGACTGTCCGGGTTCCCGCGCCGCCCACTTCCTCGATCATCTCGGGCGCGTAGCCCTGTTTGGACAGAAGCTTTGCTCCGGCATCGCCGCTGTAGCGCTTCGCGACCGCCACCAGTCCCTTGGCGATATATTGGAAAGCGTCGTCCCAGGAGATGCGCTCAAAATGGTCGGTTCCCCGCGAATCAAATTGATACTTGGCCTTCAACTCCCGCGTCAGTTCAGGAAATCCGTCGTCCGCCCAACGCTTCCACCCGCGGCGCACGATCGGATATTTGAGGCGGTAAGGGCCGTAGACCACCCGATGGAATGTGTAACCCTTGGCGCAGTGCCGCAGCCCCCATCCGGACGATGCGTGGTTTCCATAGATGTCCGAATACTTAGATATATCATACTCCTCACCCATCCGGACGATCACCCCATTGCGCACATGGGCGGTGACGCGGCAGTTGTGGGTGTCGTTGGGCGCGCAAACCCAGGAAAAGGTTCCGTCGTAGGCGTACTGGTCGCGGTAGAGTTTCTCCCAATCGCGTCCGGGATAAAATGACAACGGATTTTCAATCGCTGGCGCCGCCTGCAGGAATCGGAGCGGAAGCATCTGCGCCGCATAAAGGCTCAGGCCAAGCAGGCTGCTCCGTTTCACGAAATCTCTTCGGTTCAATCCTTCTTTCATGAAAAGCCTCGCTGTTTCAGGGTTCCAGAACCAGCCGATGCCAGTTGCTGATGACTTTCCTTCCGTTGCGGTCGCGGTTCTGGCCGTCCCAAACCGCGAATGCGACCGGGACAGGCTGGTCTTTTGAAAATTTTACATCGTCGGCGTCGCCCGACTTGAGTTCGCGCACGAGGAGCACATTCCAGAAGCCATCCTGCCAGATGCCTCTACCGTTGACGTTTTGTTCCTTGGGAGGCTGCGATTTCAACGTTCCGAAACCCCGGGCGTTGGCGTCCTCGACTGGCGAGTTGTGCTCCGGCAGCGCCAGCATGTTGCCCGCGGCCTCCGCCGTTCGAAACAGGGGTTTGGTTTCCGGGTAGACGTCGGCGTGCATCGAAGGGTACGCGGTGTTCATGTCGGCGCGCCCATCGTCCAGATCCTGCTGCCAGCCGGCCTTCCACTGCCAGATGTTGACCGGGTTGTTCGCATCCCCCATGCCGAGGAAGGGGGTCGTCCCGTTGATGGAGAACTGGACGGCCACCGCATCCTGAAAATCCTGGACGCGGATGGGTGCTCCGTTGGCAATCGTATCCCGCCACTGCAGGAGGATTGCGATGCGCTTGCCGTCGTGGACGGCGCGCACGGCCACCGCGGGGATCGGGTCCGCCTCGGGCCAGAGTGGGTTCAGTGGCACGCGCATGGTCTCGAGCGACTCCCACCCCGAATCGACGGGGCTCGACGGCACGCGACCGACCTTTTTGACAAGGATAGTCCCGTCAGGCGGGGCCAGCATGTCGTTCACCTCGATATCCTTCCTGCGAAGCGACTGGATGTAGTGCACCAGCGCCCAACGGTCGTTCTCCGAAACCAGTTCGTTGCCGAAAGCCGGCATCGGCGTCCCGGCCAAGCCGGTGGCAATGCGCGTGTAAAGATCCTTGCCCGCGGACCCGCCGCGAAACGCGCCGGTGTTGAAGTCCCTCGGCGGCAGCGGATAGCCCCAGTTGTCCTTCAGGGTCGGCGCGGACGGACCGTCGCCCATTCCTGTCTCCCCGTGACACTTGACGCATCCCAGATCCTTGAAGAGCTTTTTGCCCCGGCCCATGGTCTGCAGGGTCGCAGGCGGCTCGGGAGGAATCTGGATCGGAGCCGCGAGTTGGTTGTTCAACTTGGCCTGCTCGAAGAGGTTTGCATGTTTTCCAGACGCGTCGACCGGACCGGTCAGGGATTTGACATGCTGGACAACCGCGCGCCGCTCCTGCTCGCTCAGATAGTTGAAGCTCGGCATCGAGCTGCCAGGCAGACCTCGCGTGACCGTTTGGAAAAGGTCTTCGTCCGTTGGCAGGGAGCCCTGCGGCGTCGACCGGATCTTGAACATGCCGGCGCTGAAGTTGCGGGGCTTGGGGTAAAGCCAGACCGATGCCGGTCCATTGCCGTCACCGTTGGCACCGTGACAGGCGGCGCACTGCGTTTCATAAACCATTTTTCCGGAAGGCGGGGCTTGAGGAGTTTGGGCGTCGCCTTTTCCACAGTCGCATCCACTCAGCAGGCCCGACACAACTAAAAAATGGATAAACAGGAAGCTTCGATCCCTCATCGTTATTAAAGTATCCCAGATGGCGGCGAAGCTTCCTTGATTTGGATCAAGGATCTTCTCTTTCACCTCAAGAAAGGCGGTGCTGCTTCGAGTTTCAAGATGGATTCGTTGATCCAGATATCCGAGTTTGACTTCTCAATCCGTTCTGCGTTTGTTTGCAATGGCAAAAGTCGTGACGGTTCGACCATGCCTCATTTAAATCGCAGAGGAGCAATCCACTTTGACCAATGAATCCGATACAACGAAGTTCATGAGCAAAAAAGTACTGCTCACCAGCGTGTGCCGCCCGATGGGGCCGAAATACGGCGACGCGCCCTCGGTCGGTTATGAACTGTTGTACCGGCAGGTGATGCGCGCTCAGGGCATCTTCAGCCCGCGCACGGTGAACATTCATTTTTCCCTCGAGTACATCGCGGAAAACCTCGACGCGCCCACGGTGGTTTTGCAGTACCCGTCGAAGCGAGAACTGATCCGCGAACTCAAGAAGGGATACGATTACGTGGGCGTCTCCTTCCTGATGGCGGTGATGCACAAGATGAAGGAGACGGTCGCCTTGATCCGCCAATACGCGCCCAACAGCAAAATTGTCCTCGGCGGCTACGGCACCGTGTTGAAAGACGAAGTGCTCAAACCTTACGCGGATCACATCTGCCGGGAGGAAGGCGTCGCATTCTTTCGCCGTCTGCTGGGCGAATCCGAAATCCCGATGCCTTACAAGCATCCGCTGATCGTGAGCTCGCTCAAGTTGTTTGGGTGGACGGTGTCGGGAACGGGAAAGATCTTCGCCGGGCTCGGCTGTCCCAACGGCTGCGATTTTTGCTGCACCTCGCACTTTTTCTCGCGCAAGCACATCAAGTTGCTGCCCGAAGGCAAGGACATCTACGCCGTGATCGAACGTTACCTGGACATGGATCCCAAGCTGGTCTTCCTGATCCTGGATGAAGACTTCCTGCTCAACAAGAAACGGGCGATGGCGTTCCGCGATTGCGTGATCAAAGGTGGGAAAGCTGTCTCAATTTTCGCCTTCTCCAGCATTAAAGCGATCAGCCAATACAAGGTTGAAGAGATTATGGAGATGGGCATCGACGGCTTCTGGATCGGCTACGAAGGAACGCGCTCGAACTATGCCAAACAGCAGGGGCGGCCTGTCGGTGAGATTCTCACGGAGTTTCGCGAGCATGGCATCACGGTGCTGGCTTCGATGATCGTCGGATTTGATTACCAGAACCAGGAAGTGGTGGCAACGGAACTGGATGGACTGATGAAGCTTAAACCCGCGCTGTCTCAGTTCCTGATTTACGGACCCGTGCCAGGTACGCCGTTTTACGAGCGCATCATCAAGGAAAACCTGTTGCAAGACGTGTACACCAAAGACATGGAGCTCTTTTACCGGCGAGCGGACGGATTCCGGACGATGATCAAACATCCGACGCTCTCGCCCGAGGAGATCGAGCGGATCCAAAGCTGGTGTTTCGAAGAGGATTTCCAGCGGCTTGGCCCGAGCATTTTCCGTGTTCTGGAAGCACGGTTGCTCGGATACCAGAAGCTTAAGGATTCGGCGAATCCCATTTTACGCCAGAAAGCGGAGTACTACGCCAGAGAGTTGAGGGTGGCTTATCCCGTGTTTCTTGCGGGAAGACTGCTCGGTCCCAACGCGGCGGTGCGGCGCTGGATTGGAGATTTGGAACGGCGCATTCAAGCAGAGCTGGGCCGCCCCACGCTTGTGGATCGATTGATGTCCGTAACGGCGGTGGGCGCCGCGCTGTGGACTTGGCTGACCTTGAAACTGGACCTTTTCCAGCATCCCAAATTGATCCGGACAACCTATCGGATGCCGGGCAAGCGCTGGAGCGCGTTCCACCTCTGGGAGGAAATCCAACGCAAAGTCTCGATTCCCAATCTCTCCATCCAGGTCGATCTGCAGCACGCCAAAAAGCAAGTGTGGATGCGCCTGGAGGGCGCGCTTTCAGCGGCGGACGCGGAAGGGCTGGGACAACGAATCCGCGATTGCTTGGACCGGAGCAAGGGTCGCCTCGTTCTGGACCTGAAGAAACTCCACTGGAACAAGGTGGACGATCTGCGTCCCCTGAGAGAAAAGCTCGCAGCCTATCGCTCCCGCATCCGTCTTCTCCTGCCTCAATGGTCGGCAGCTCGTCCCGAGCTCATCCTTCTGGCCAGCATATTTCACCATTACAAGGGCTGAAGAACCCA
>JAHFSZ010000074.1:3795-8911 GCA_023265515.1 Verrucomicrobiota bacterium | reverse complement strand
CTAACGGCGGTAGCTGGTATTCGTCTTTGCGAATAAAAAATAGGGGCTGGTTTGACCCAGTCCCCATCTTTATTAAGCTACTAGATACCAGCCACCGCCACTCCCTCCGGCCGGGCCACCGAGAACTCGAGCGTGATTTTTTTCTTCTCGCCGGGCTTGAGCGCGACCTCCCAGGCCACCTTGCCGGTTTCCTTCTCGATGCTCTTCGGCTTTTCGGAATATTGAACACCGCTGATCGTGATCTGCTCGTTCTGCGAGACGGGGATCTGCTCATAGACCGTGACGTTTTGCGCGGTCTTCTTGAAGTTCTCCACCAGAATCTCGTACTTTCGGATCGTCACAATGTCCTTCCTGATCAGACCCGCTGTTTCCGTCCGCTCGACCAGCGGCTTGCGCGTCACCTTGACGCCATCGTCGACGCCGAGATAGAAGTCGAACTCGGCCGTCGGCGAAATATAATTCACCCAGCTTTTGCCAATGAAGTCATCCTCGAGAAAGAGGTTCACCTGGCCGCCGATGATCGGAAATTCGGTCGAGTTCGCCAGGTGCGCCTTGAGGAACGCGGCCTGGAGCAGTTTCGGCGTCGTTACATAGTCAAGCTTGCCCTTAAACTGCTGGATCGTGATCATGGAACGGTGCGGCTCGCCATCACTCGGGATCGTCGCCGGCAGCTTCACGTGAAACACCGCCGAAACGCCGTGCGAGTCGAGCTCGGCCGACGCCTGCGCGATGTCCTCGCGATCCCCCTTGTCCTTCTCCTTGCCCTCGGCGAAATATCCCATCGAGTTTTGGCGCATGACCACGCTCTTGCAGAGCTCGGCTTTCTTTTGGTCGCGGAGCATCGCACCGACCTCGTCGCAAGAAGCCACCGTCGCGCCGCAGACAACGGCGACATTGAGCCACCAGGGTTGCAGCTCCTCCATCCGCGCGCCGATATTGGGCCGCGCGGTCGAAAGCGAGAGTTTCACGTCCTTCCATGATTCACCGGTTTGCTGGCGGACCAGCGCATAGTAACCGAGGTCGACGCGCGAAGCTTCGACGCGGGCGCGGGCGTCATAAACCGGCACCCACGAAGCCCCCGGCACCACGTAGCTGATGCTCAACCTGGCCGATGCCGCGTCCCCGCTGTGAACGGAGACAAGAACTTCGCGTTGAACGGTCGGCTCGCCGCCCATCAGACGCGCCATTTCATTTTGAAGTTTGGCGCGCCTCGGCTGCGAGGCGCGTTTGTCGAGCTCGATCGTTCTGGAGCGCTCGGTAAGCGATTTGATTTCGCTGCCGTAAAAATCGTAAAGGCTTTTCAACTGCGCGGCGGTCATCGGCGCCACCTTCGGATCTTTGCCGAAATCGCGGGAGACGCCGTCCCTGAGCTGCTGGAGGAACGATCGCCGCTCGTTGACATCACGGGCCTCGTCGTCCAGCTTCTGGTTCTGGTCATCAATTTTCTGGATTTCCTCCTGAAGTTTGAGGACGGCATCGTTGATCGTCCGCTCGGAGAATTTTTTCCGGATTTCCAGCCCTTCGATCTTCACCGAACCCGAGCTCTCGCCGGAAGCCTGAACGCTGGATTCGTCCAGCATCGCCGGCAGACCGGTGAATAGCACGATGGAGTCGCCCTCCGGCAACTGGACTTCGGCGGCCCGGGTGACCCGCGCACGGTCCGAATAGACCATCACTTCGGCAATCCGGGAACTGACGGACAGGTTTCCCGCCTCACCAACGCTCCCTGGCGGAGTGACACTGGCCTGGGCTGAAATGATGGAACCGAACAGACTGAGGAATAAGATTTTTTTCATTTTCACGGATGCGATCCTTTGTTTTGTCTTTGATGAGTTCGACGGCTTTTCCGGAAAAATGCTCCCATCCGAGCGCGTCCAAATCGCTGATTTCGCGCGCCTGGCCTTGTGTTGCTGGCCTAATGGGGTTGACAGTGGCCACGAACCGGGGGACATTATTCCCGCGCAAGAGGGGGCCATCGGGGGGATGAGGGTCAATAAAGGGCACAGGGGCGCAAGAAAACAGCGCCGAAGGCGGCATGGACCAAGAACTCCGATTCCTGATTCTGGAGGACCTCCAGACTGATGTGGAAATGATCCTTCGCGAGTTGCGCAAGGCCGATTTTCGCTTCACCCACACCCACGTCGATTCGCGCGAAGGCTTCCTCAAGGCGCTTCAAAATCCGCCGCCTGACCTGATCCTGATGGATTATTCTCTTCCCGGCTTCGACGCGATGTCGGCGCTCCACATCGTCCACCAAGTCGCTCCACTCGTTCCGAGCATCGTTATCTCGGAGATCATCGACGAGGAGGCGGCGGTTAAGATCCTGAAAAAGGGCGCCACCGATTACATTCTGAAAAGCAGGATGGCCCGGCTGGTTCCGGCCGTGCGCCGCGCGCTGATCGAGGCCGAAAAGCACGCCGACCTGCTCAAAGCCCAGACGCGCATCACCGAACAGGCGATGCTGTTGGACAAAGCCCGGGATGCCATCATGGTCCTTGATCTGGCCGACCGGATCACCTTCTGGAACAAGAGCGCAGAGCGCCTTTACGGCTGGAGCGAAAATGAAGCGATCGGCAGGAACGCCCTCGAAATGCTTTACAAGGGCCTGTCGCATGAGGTCCTCGAGGCGCGCAGCAGAACGTTCGAAACGGGGGAATGGATCGGCGAACTCAGGCAGGTGGATAGGAACGGCCGCGAGATCATCGTGGAGAGCCGGCGCACACTGATTCGGGAACGGGGTGAAGTGACCTCGGTCCTCGTGGTCAACACGGACATCACGGAGAGGAAAAAAATTGAATCCCAGCTCCTTCGCGCGCAGCGGATGGAAAGTGTCGGCATGCTTGCCGGCGGAATCGCGCATGACCTGAACAACATCCTCGCGCCCATCCTCATGGCTGCCGAAACGTTGAAAACGAGACAGCCAAATCCCGAAGATCAAAAGCTTCTCTCAACGATCGAGGGCAGCGCCCAGCGGGGCGCGGACATAGTCAAGCACGTGCTGATGTTCGCGCGGGGCGTCGAAGGCGTTCATTCCATCCTCCGTCCCGACCAGTTCATCGCGGACCTCAAGAAAATCCTCGACGAAACTTTTCCCAAATCCATCCAAATCATCACGGACATTCCAACCGGGCTCTGGTCGATTTACGGCGACGTCACGCAGTTCCAGCAGGTTCTGCTCAACCTTTGCGTCAATGCGCGCGATGCCATGCCTTCAGGCGGAACACTGACGATTCGCGCGAGAAATGATTTCCTTAAAGAAGGCGGTGCTCGGCAGCGGCCGGGGCAGTATGTCGATCTTGAGGTGTCGGATACCGGAGAGGGAATTCCGGCTGAAAATCTCGACAAGATCTTCGAGCCGTTTTTCACCACCAAAGCCGTGGGCCATGGGACCGGGCTGGGGCTTTCCACGGCTCTGGCGATCGTCAAAAGCCACGGTGGCTTTCTCGATGTGCGCAGCCAGGTCGGCAACGGCACGACCTTCACGATCCACCTGCCCGCTCTTGAAAACGTGGAGATGCGACAAACACGACAGGTCCGCCGCGAAACGCCCCAGGGGCACGGCGAATGGGTTTTGGTCGTCGATGATGAGGCCTCGATCCGCGAAATGACCAAGGAGACGCTCAACACGTTTGGCTACAATATCCTCACCGCCAAGGACGCTTTCGAGGCGTTGTCCCTTTTTGAGCGAAACAAGGAAAAGGTTGAAGTGGTCCTCGTCGATATGCTCATGCCGATCATGGATGGCTCCGAGTGCATGATGGCATTGCGAAAAATCAAGTCCGGCGTCCGGCTGATCCTGACGAGCGGCCTCGACGATCATCAGCGGCTTTGCAGGGAGAATCCAGGTTTGTGCATATTTCTCCCCAAACCGTACACCGCCGAAAAGCTTCTGATCACCGTCCATGATCTGTTGAGAGCGGGATGAAGCATGCGCTCAGGCTGCGACCGGATCGCATGACCTTGACAGGCTGGAACGGGGCGCGAAAACCAGTACTCATCCAGTTGCGCGTTGGACAATAAATTTTTGCCCGGCGCGGAAAAACATCTTACGTTTTTCATCAGGTTCGGCCATAGTGCGTCCCGCACGAGAGCCGATGACACGGTTGCAAAATACCACGTTGGTCCTCTGGGCCTTTCTGGGCCTTGCCCTGCCCGCGTTTGCTCCGGGCGCGGCCGACAACTCTCCCTGGCTCCCTCCCTCGCCGACGTTTGTCCTGCCAGACGGCAAGGAAATTTACCTGCTCAATGCCAGGGAAGCCGCCGAGGCGATCCTCAATGACCGGGGCGAGCCTTTTTTCAGTGTGCTCACCACGCTGGATTTATCCGTTCGAACCGGCGCCGCGTTGGACCCAAGGGATTTTGAGAGAAACAAGGACCGGTTCGCCGATTTTTTGAAATCCAACGTCCGTGACTGGACAGCACCCGAGATCAAGGCGTTTCTGAAGATCCTCAGAGAGGCCCATCAAGCTGCCAACTCGGTCACACCCGATCTGATCCCCCCCCAATGGGTTTTCATCAAGACCACCGGCCAGGAGGAAGGCGGTGCCTCCTACACGCGGGGCGCTTCGGTTGTCGTGCCTCAGGACAGCCTGACAGGCCTTCTCGCCGACCCGCAATCCAGCGGACTTGTGCGCGAGATGATCCATGAGTCATTTCATCTCTACAGCCGGCGCCATCCCGAAAAAAGGGTGCAGCTCTACCAGGCCATCGGCTTCACCAAGATGGGATCGCTCGTGCTTGGACCCCAGCTCTCCCGGCGACGGATGACGAATCCCGACGCTCCCGATTTTTCGTACGGAATCACCGTCAAGAATGCGAAGGGCGAGCCGTTCCGCGCCATTCTCGTCACCTATTCCCAGTTTCCGGAGTTCACGCCCGAAGCGAAAGGTCTCTTCTCCTATGTGACGTTCGGCCTTTTCGAGGTCCAGTTGAACGGCGAGAGCTGGAGGGTCGTCGCCGATCAGCGCGGCGACCCGCGCTCGCTCAATCCCGGGACCACTCGGGGATTTTTTGAGCAGATTGGAAGGAACACGCCCTACATCCTGCACCCGGAAGAAATTCTCGCCGACAACGTTGCCATCCTCGCGGTGACACGGGCCGCCGGAGATCCCTCGGT
>JAHFSZ010000074.1:0-3695 GCA_023265515.1 Verrucomicrobiota bacterium | reverse complement strand
ATGTTTCAAGTTGAATTCCAGGGCGGGCCGCGACAACAATCCCGACGTGAAACCCGGAGCCTCAAACCTGCGATGTCTTCTTTTTTGTTTCGCATGGGCGCTCCTGTCTCCAATTACCGGAGCAGCGGACTCGAAACCGCCGGCGGACTTGCGCGGATGGCATCTGGTCTGGAACGATGAGTTCGACGGCCAGCAGATCGATCTTTCAAAATGGAGGGTTGAGAACGCAGGCCTCTTCAAAAACAAGGAGCTCGAGTACTATTCCGAGGACGATGCCTATGTCCATGACGGCCTGCTTACGTTGCGGAGCCAGAAGCGAAGCATGGGAGGCCGTGAATACACGTCGGGTCTGGTGGAAACACGCGGCAGATTTTCCAGGAAGTTCGGCCGTTTCGAAGTGCGCGCAAAACTTCCCAAAGGCAGGGGCATCTGGCCGGCCCATTGGATGCTCCCGGAAAACGGGCGCTGGCCTCCGGAAATCGATATCATTGAGTTGCTGGGCCACGATCCGAAAAAAATTCACATGACGGTGCATTGGGGAACGTACCCTGCCGTCAAGCGCGACAGCAAAAGTTTCTCCGGTCCGGATTTTTCGAGGGATTTCCACGTCTTTGCGATTGAATGGGAACCCAAGGAGGTCCGCTGGTTCGTCGATGGGAAAAAGAAGTTCTCAACCAGCGCCTACATCCCACAAGAGCCCTTTTTCCTCATCCTGAACACGGCCGTGGGGGGCGATTGGCCCGGCAATCCCGACCGGACCACCGCCTTTCCGCAATACCATGACATCGATTATGTCCGGGTCTACGCGAAGGAAATTCCCGGCACCTGCCTTCTGGACCTTTCCTCGCCGCATGGGCGCATCGAAAGAAATCCGCCCAAAGATCGGTACGCACAGAATTCCACGGTCAGCCTCGAAGCGGTGCCCGATTTCCGCTACCGGTTCAGCCACTGGAGCGGAGACCTGTCCGGCACCGCCAACCCCGTTCCATTGACGATGAACGCCCACAAGAAAGTCGCCGCGGTCTTCGACGAGGATCCGGACGCGCCCAAGCTCCTCTCCGGAAACAAACCGATCAGCGCTTCCACGGTGGAGAATTCCGGATGCCCTGCATCGAATGCGGTCGATGGCAACCCGCGCACACGATGGTCGTCGCAGTTCTACGATCCACAATGGCTCTCGGTCGACCTGGAGGAGACGCGCGCCATCGATGGGGTCCGGCTTGTTTGGGAAACCGGCTATGGCCGGGAGTATGAGATTCAAGTATCGGACGACGGACAAAACTGGAAAAAAGTCTACTACACAGCCCATGGCAAAGGTCAGATTGAGGAAATCACCGGCCTGAAAACGGAGGGCCGGTATGTCCGTTATTATGGAACCGCGCGCGGCACGGCGTTCGGCCATTCGCTTTGGGAATTTGAAGTGTACGGCAAATGAAATATCCGATCTTCATTCTCCTTGGGCTCTGGACGCTCGGTTTGCCTGCCCAGGATGCAAGCACCTCCAATGTTGCTGAGGTGCCCGGCTGGTTTCTGACATGGCATGACGAGTTTGACGGCAACGAGCTCGATCTCTCGAAATGGACGCCGGACAACCGGAATCTCCACAAGAACAACGAGCTGCAACACTACATGCCCGACGATGCCTGTGTGCATGACGGGTTGCTCACCCTTCGGAGCCAGCAGCGCGAGCATGAAGGCCAGCCTTATACGTCGGGACTCGTCGATTCGCGCGGAAAGTTTTATCAGGCCTACGGCAGGTTCGAGGCCCGCGTCAAAGTTCCCAAAGGAAAAGGGCTTTGGCCCGCCTTCTGGCTTCTGCCCGAGGATGCCAGCTGGCCGCCGGAAATCGACATTCTGGAGTTCCTCGGCCACATTCCCAACGTCGTCCACATGACGCTTCACGCCCCTGGACCGGGCGGGGTCATCACGCAGCACAAGGATTTCTTTGGACCCTACTTTCCGAAGGATTTTCACACCTTTGCGGTTGAATGGGAGCCGGAGGAGATGCGCTTCCTGGTCGATGGGAAGGTGCGCACGACTTACAAGGAACATATCCCCGATAAACCCCATTTTATCATCCTCAACACCGCTGTTGGCGGCGATTGGCCGGGCAATCCGGATGATCCGAAAGTTTTTCCAGCCGCCTTCGACGTGGATTATGTGCGGGTCTGGGCCAGGGAGATCCCCGGCACCTGCGTTCTGGGCGCGTGCGGCGAACACGGCCGTGTCGCGGTTGATCCTCCCAACACCGGTCGTTTCAAAGCCGGGCAAAAGGTGGTGATGCTTGCCCATCCGGACATCGGCTACAAGTTCGACCACTGGAGCGGCGATCTTTCGGGCAGCGCCATCCCCTTGCAGGGAAACATGGAGCACAACATGGTGGTGACCGCGCATTTCATTCCAGACGCGGACTCGTTTTCAAAATCCAGGCAATCACTCTCGCTCAACAAGCCGAGCGAGTCCTCGAGCGACGAAAACTCGCTCTTCTCCTCCGACAAGGCGTTCGACGGAAATCTGGAGACCCGGTGGTCGTCGCAGCATCGCGATCCTCAGTGGCTCATGGTCGATCTGGGCAAGCCGCACCAGATCGACAGCGTCCGTTTGATCTGGCAGAATCCCGCCGGGGGGTATTTCATCCACGCGTTCGCCCCCGAATATTCCATCCAGGTCTCCGACAACAACAAGAGCTGGAAAACCGTTTACTCGACCCAAAACGGCGATGGCGGCACGGAGGAAATCAATCACCTGAACGCCTCCGGCCGTTACGTCCGCTACTACGGCGCCTCGCGTCACACCACCCACGGCCACACCATCATCGAGTTCGAGGTGTTCGGGAAATAAGAGTAACAGCTATATTCTCACACAGACGGCTTTCACTTCCGTGTAGAGCTCCAGCACGTCATGGCCCATCTCGCGGCCCCAGCCGGACTGCTTGTAGCCTCCGAACGGCAGCGCCGCGTCGAAAATGTTATAGCAGTTGATCCAGACCGTGCCGGCTTTGAGCTCCGCCGCAAGCGCGTGCGCCTTGCTGATGTCCTTGGTCCAGATCGCGGCGGCCAGCCCATAGACGGAATTGTTGGCCTCAGGCACAACGTCCTCCGGGGATTTGAACGGAATCGCGGCAACGACGGGTCCGAAGATTTCCTCCTGGATCACCTTCATCTTGTTGTGAGTGTTGACCAGGACCGTGGGCTCGACAAAATAGCCGCGATCACCGCTTTTGCGGCCGCCAACCACCGCCCTCGCCCCTTCGGAAAAACCCGATTCCAGGTAACCGCAGACGCGGTTCAACTGTTCCTCGGAGACCAGCGGCCCCATCTGCGTCTCCGGATGAAGCCCGTGGCCGACCTTGATCTTCTTCGCCTCGGCGGCGACGCCCTCGACCACTTGATCGAAGATTTCCTTCTGGATGAAAAGGCGCGAGCCCGCGCAGCAGCATTGGCCGTGGTTGAAGAAAATCGCGCCCGCCGCGCCCGCAATGGCCTGCTCAACATCGGCGTCCTTGAAAACGATGTTGGGCGACTTGCCGCCGAGCTCGAGTGAAACTTTTTTAAGATTTCCGGCGGCCGCTTTCATGATGAGCTTGCCCACCTCGGTTGAACCGGTGAACGCCACCTTGTCGACGTCAGGGTGCGAGGCCAGCGCGGCGCCGGCCGTTTCGCCATAGCCGGTGATGATGTTGACCACGCCATCGG
>JAHFSZ010000094.1 GCA_023265515.1 Verrucomicrobiota bacterium | reverse complement strand
GTCCTCTCCCAGGGGAGGAAAATCATCTCGCCGAGCGCGCCGATGAGCTGAGTCCGGAATCCCCGCAACGGCTCCGGCCAACGCCCCACTTCGGCCAAGTTGCCGGGCGGCGGCACCACGTCGTAAAACTCCTCGCGCTCGAACGACTTCATCAAGATCAACAGGTCATGGGCGGGAAAGTCCCGTGGCAGACTTGCGCGGCTTCCGAGGTTGCCTGCCATCACCAGGAGGGGGCAACCCCCGGCTCTGTGCGCATTGAGCAGTGGCAATGATAGGCGTCGCGCCAGAAAAAGCGCCACGGGAATCGCGGCCGAGCCGAGCGGAATGACGCCCGAATAAGAGCGGCCTCGCTCGGCCAGAACGCCCCCAAGCGCAGCCAGTACGCGCGCGCAGTCCCGGAAACCCGGCCGCGCGACGATGTAATGCCGCCCTTCGAAAGCCGCCGGGGCCCGGCCATTGGAAGCGAGATGGGTTTCAAATTCGCCGTCGCTGCGTTCGTGCGCGAGCCGATGTCCGTGCATGACCCATTTCCAGTCCCGCAGAGTGAGACACGCGCGGTGGAGCCGCGAGCCGGCTGGCAAGAGCTCTTCGAGGCGGTCGCACCGCGCCTTCAGGTCGGCGAGCCGCCCCCTGCGAGTCTCGCCTTCAGCGGACAGGTCGGCGCCATGCGAATGCCGGAAGAGATATTTGCGTGCTTCGCCGACATTGCATTTCTTCAAATGGCATTGATGAAGCGCCAGGTTGACGGCGGGAAATTTTCGATCGTCGAGCCGCATCAAAATATCAATCGCCTCGTCCAGGTCCCACATCCGCTCGAACGCGCTGGCCATCTCCCATTGTGCAGGCTCGCAATTTTTCTCCCTGGCAAGCGCAAGGGCGCAAACCTGCACGGCCGAGCCATACTCCCCCATCTCATTGAGGAGGGTGGCCGCGCGCGAAAGGATCGCCGCGTCCTCGCCATAGCGCAGGGCTTCACGTAAGAAGCCATACGCCTCCTGGTAGCGGCGCCGGTGGCGCGCCTGCGCCGACTTTTCGAGCAGTTCCTCCTGCTTGACGCGGTTGAAGGAGAGAATTTTCATCCGCGCGCCTTCACCGAAGTTTTGGCGCCTGGCTCCTCCTCAAAGAAAAACTTGTGAAGCGTCGCAATAAGCTTGTCGATGCCCGTCCCCTCGTTGGCCGAGACCGGAAGGACCGGCTCCTTCACTTTTTTGCGAAGTGCGGCCAGTTTTTTCTCCACACCGGGCAGGTCGATCTTGTTCGCGACAACGATGCGCGGTTTTTTCACCAAGCCTGGCTGGTAGAGCTTCAGCTCGTTCAACAGTGTCTTGTAGTCATCCCACGGCTCGCGCCCCTCGGTTCCGGCGGCGTCGAGCAGGACGATATAAAACCTCGATCTCTCGATGTGCCGGAGGAAATCATGGCCGAGCCCCCGGTTCCGGCTTGCGCCCTCGATCAGCCCCGGCACGTCCGCGACGCGCAAGGTGTGATAATCCTCGAATTCAAGGATCCCAACCGTCGGTTGCAATGTGGTGAACGGGTACAGCGCGACCTTTGGCCTGGCCTTGGAAAGTTTCGTGAGCAAGGTTGACTTGCCGGCATTGGGAAACCCGATGATTGAAACGTCGGCGATGATCTTGAGGACCAGCTCGAACCGGCCCTCCTCGCCCGGCTGGCCTTCCTCGTACTCGCGCGGCGCCTGGTGGGTCGAGGATTTGTAGCTCATGTTCCCTCGCCCGCCGCGGCCGCCTTTGCAGAGCACGAAGCTGGCATCAGGCGCGTCCAGATCGACAACCGTTTCACCGCCCGGCAATAGCTTGACCAGCGTTCCCGGCGGCACCTTGACGATCAAGTCGGGGGCTTTCTTGCCGTCCATCTGCTTGCCGCGGCCGTGCACGCCGTGTTTGGCAAACTGGTTGGGCTGGTAAAAAAGATGCGTCAGGTGGTCGGTCTCGGCATCGGCCACCAGGATCACGGAGCCGCCGTCGCCGCCCGGGCCGCCGTCGGGACCGCCGCGCGGGATGTATTTTTCCCGACGGAAGCTGACGCAGCCGCGTCCCCCCTGCCCGCCACGGGCATGAATTTTGACTCGATCAACGAACATATTTCTCGGGTTCCCAGTTTCTCTTGCTCGGGTAAATGCACCCGCAGCTTGCGCGGACCACCAACTGCACCGGCAAAACTTCCTCGCCGGGCGCGATCGGCCGCGAAGAGTCCTTCATCATCGCGACGAGCTTTGCAGCCGCGCGCCGGGCGAAGTCTTCGATTGAAATCCGGATGGTGGTCAACCCAACGACGCGTGCCACGTGAATGTCCGAAAAGCCGACGATCGGCAGGGACCGGACTTCCGGCTTCGGATGGCCGGCGATGTGATGCATCAGCTCGAGGGCCATCTCGTCAACCACGCAAAACACGGCATCGGGCCAGGACTCTTTTCGAAAGCGCTCAAGAAACAACATCACAGGCGCCTGATAAGGGTTCTCCCCCGGTTTGCCAAGCTGGCCCTCGATGATGAGCGAATCGTTGATCTCGCGTCCATGATCGATGAGAGCGTCTTTGAAACCGCGCAGCCGCTCAACAAAGTCGTTGTCCCAGTTGAGGTTTGCCGTGAGCGTGGCGATGCGCCGGTAACCGTGGTCGATCAGGTGTTTCGTGGCTTGGTAGGCGCCGCGATAGGCGTCAAATACGAGGCTGTTCAGTTTCAGGGAAGGAGCGCAGCGGTTCATGACCAGGACAGGAACAGGTTGTTTGCGAAGTTCCGCGGCCTGGGCCGCCGTGCACGCCGGATGAAACATGATAATTCCATCCACTCGCCGCTCCTGGATCAGCTTCAGCGCCTCGTCAAACGGATTTTCCCGGTAAACGACGGTCAGCACATAATAGCTCTGCGCGCGGAATGCATCTTCACTTTCGGCGAGGAATTCGGACACGAAGCCGCCCAGTGCTGGAAGGATCAACCCCACGGTCGAGGTCTTCTTGGATGAAAGATTCCTGGCCGCGGCCGTGGGAGTAAAGTTCAGACGCTTGATGACGGCGAGCACCTTCCTGCGGGTGGACTCCTTGACACCGTAGCGGTTGTTAATGACCTTCGACACGGTCGTGACGGATACTTCCGCCTCGCGACAAACGTCCACAATCGTGATTTTTTTGATCATCGGATGAGCCTTGGATGAAGCCGTGGCGTTTTTCTCACGCCGCCCTGAAGGACTCAAGAACCTATCTCAACACCATCGGGCACCGCCGAGTCATCCAAAAAAGCATGAACGCGGCCCCAACCATCAGCAGGCCCCGCGCAGAGGGTTCCGGAATGGCTCGGACCGTGATGGAATCGATCTCGACGGCATAAGTCTGGTTCAAGGCCGGGTTGGCCGTCGGTTGGAGGGGGAAATCAAAAGCCAGCGGCCACGACGAATCCGGCACCCAAATGTCGGCCTTCAGCGCCATCGGTTCGTCCGGAACCGCTCCCATAAGAGTCTGCACGGTCGTGCCATTGACAACCCATTCGACGCGGTCGGGCAGCCATCGGATCACGTACGTATTGAACTGATACGGGTCCCATCCGGACACCAAAGGAAAAACCGTGGCCATGTGAATTTGGTCGTTCGCATGGGACGGCACATAGTCCCAGTTGTTCCAAGTCGTCAGCAACATCCGGCTTTCAGCCGTGGGATCAAGATAATTGGTCAAAAACTCGTAGTCGATTTCGTCAGCGGTCGCGGTCGTCTCGTTGAAGTGGTAGGTGAAGAACGCATCGACGATCCCCCGCGGAGTCCCCGGCAAGATGCGCATGCGGGATTCGAATTCGATCCCCGCGCCCAC
>JAHFSZ010000027.1 GCA_023265515.1 Verrucomicrobiota bacterium | reverse complement strand
TTATGCCCGATCTTCGATCCCCGCTCAAGAAGAATCACCTTTGTAGGTTCCGGTTGAATCATCATGCGAAGATAACAGGGATTCGGATCCGGCATTAATCGATAAATAATGAATGAGCATTGATTGGGCCGATAGTTGAGTTCATTAAACTGCTTGCAGGAACGTAAATAACTGTATATACATTAGGCATGAAAACCACCGCCTTCGTTCGAGTTGGGCTTCCAACCTCCCTTTACAACACCATTCGGACGGCAGCGAAACGCACGGAAACCTCCGTCGCCGGCCTGGCTCGCGCGGCGATCCAGCGGTTCATTCCGAAAATGGAACCCGTCCGGCTCAAACGCCCGGCCCGGCGATTCAATCAGCTCCAAATGAAGCGGTGATCCAATGAAAACAAAACCGACACCGCTCGACATTCCCTCGGCCATTCACATCGTCCGAGAGCAGAGAATCATTCTCGATGCCGATTTGGCTCTTCTCTATGGCGTGAGCACAAAGGCCCTGAATCAGGCGGTGAAACGCAATCGGCAACGGTTTCCAGAGACTTTCGCCTTTCAATTGAATCGAAAGGAGGCCAATGCGATGCGGTCACAATTTGTGACCACATCGAAACGGAATATTCGTTCTTATCCTTTTGTCTTCACTGAGCACGGAGCGTTAATGGCTGCCAATGTCTTGCGGAGCGACCAAGCCATCAAGATGAGCATTGCCATTGTGGAGGCGTTTGTGCGGCTACGGAGGATGGTGCTCTCGTTTGATGAACTGACCCGGAAGATGAATGAACTGGAAAAGGGCTTTCTGCGACACGGTCGGCAGTTTGAGGCGGTCTTTGAGGCCATTCGCCAGTTGATGACGTCTCCAGATCCACCACGCCACCGAATTGGATTCCACTCGCAGGACTAGGTGTTTTGGCGGACAAAAAAAGTTTGAATTTTTTCCCCGCTGAAGCGTTATAATTCAACAACCATGCGAATCCGTTATCTAGGACCAACACTGTTGTTGGCGGCGGTCGTTCTGCCCATCCTGCCGGCTCGCGCAGCCGATGTTTCGGTCGGCGTTGGGGTTGGCTTCTGCGGCCATCCGCGCAGGTATTATCGTCCTTGCTATCCGGGTTATTATTACCGCCCTTATGCCGGCTATTACTATGATGATTACTACGGGCCGCCACCTGGGTACTACTACGACCCTCCGGGTCCTCCCATTGCTCCCTATTCCAACTACGATGACCCCGAGCCGGAAGATTGGCCCAAAGAGCATCCGGCCGATCGTCAGGATCACGGCGCCTTGATCACGGCCCGGGGCTGGACAGCTTTTGCCGACGGCCGCTTTGTCGAGGCCGCGGACCGCTTCACCGACGCCATCGACGATCATCCATCCCTTGGCATTCCGAGAATCGGTTATGCTCTGACCGCTGCGAGGCTTGGCGATCTGCCCAACGGCGTCCGTGCCATGCGCGAGGCTCTTCATTACGACCCCAAAGCCCTCAATTACGTTCCCAGCAATGAATTGATCGACGCCAAGATCGATCACCTCATCCAGAAATATAAGGATGTCCTCGACCAGTCCAGGAGTGAGGCCGATCCCGCCTTCATGCTGGCCGCCTTGGATTACCTGCGCGGCCATGTAAAGAATGCGCGCAATTTGCTCGATCTGGCCATCCGTTCCGGGGACGACAGCGTCTCCACCCAGAACCTCGGAGACCTGCTCAATGGCGCTCCTCCATCTGCCCAGACCCCTCGTAAAGCCGCTCCCCGCTCCACGCCTCCGGGCGGGTATCAGAAATAATCAGGTCCAACCCTGCCGCGATCTGGCTCATCTTCCCACGGGAGGTTGTGTCTTCGAGATGCCGCTGACTTCGATTTTGCCCGGGGTCTTTGAGAGGGTGACGCCGGATGGGGCGGTCTGCGGACGCGGCTTTGCCATCAGTTTCCATTCCAGCACCAACGGCCCGGATGCGCCGTAGACCGGATCACTGTCGGGAAGGGCGACGGAGGCAATGTGTTCATCGACCTTCGGACGCTCGCCGGGGAGGCCGCGGCGCAGATCGTAGTTGTGCTGGCCGTGCGGGTAGGCGCCGATGATCCGGAAGTTGGCGGATGAGCCGGCGTTTTTGTGGGCGACACCCGCGGGAATAATCACGACATCGCCGGCCTCGAGGGTCGTGATGATTCCGGAGGGACCGCCGAATTGGATGCGGGCGGAGCCGGTGTAACAACCGAGGACCTCGTGCGCGTTGCTGTGGTAGTGATGGTGGCTATGGAGGCCGTTGCGCCACATGCCACCCCAAACGTTGGAATCGAAGACGGCCTCGATTTGGGAAGCCGGGTCATCCTGCACAAGATCGAAGGCGCCATGATAGATTAACAACGGCAATCGCTCGTTGTTGGGAAAGCCGCCATCGGCTTTTAGAATTTTGGACGTTACTTTCGGCTCTTTCAAGCCGGGCTGTGGAGAAGGTGGAATTTTTTGGCTCATAGGTATGAATTTGTTTGGAGGACATTTTCCCGCAGTTGTTGAGCGGTATGCAAGGAATTTAAAGGCAGGGCTGGTAGCTGATTGACCCGCCTGCCAAAGTGATCTAACCTTTCGCGATGAAGACTTTTCAGTCGCTGGTATTGGCGGGAGTGGGGATATTTTTGAGCATGGCGGTGGCCCAGGACCCGGCGCCGACGAGCGGGCTGGGCCTGATGACGGCATCGGAGGCGTATGACAAGGCCGAGAAGGAGATGAACGAGGCTTATGCGAAGCTTACGATCGCCGCCAATTCAGTTGGAAAGGAGCGGCTGAAGAAGGCGCAATCGGCCTGGGCTCAGTATCGGGACGCTGAGGCGGCTTTTTCATGCTCTTACCTTGCAGGCGGACCTTACGAGAAAATGGAATATTGCGTCCAGCTCCGGAAGGAGACGGACAAGAGAACGCGGGATTTGAAGCAGACGTATGAGTGGATGAGGCAGGTGTCCATCGAACAGCAGTAGCGCCGGTCATTTGCGAAACCGATGTGCCGGCGTACGACCGGACGGCGCCTCACCCGCAAATCGGGACTTGATCTGCCGACTGATTCGGGAATGAATGGGCTTCATGAATCCGAATCTTATTTTGTGGATCTACATTGTCCTTCTGGTGATCGGCGGGATCATCGGCTTCGTCAAAGGCAAGAGCCAGGTTTCACTGATCATGTCGGTGGCATTCGCAGCGGTCCTGAGCCTGACCGCGATCGGGGTGCTGAACGTGCCCCATCTGGTGGACCTCCTGCTGGCGGCCTTGCTGGTGGTCTTCGCGATCCGGCTGGCAAAGACCAGGAAGTTCATGCCAGCGGGTTTGATGATCGTGATGACGGTCCTCGCCCTGGCACTGCGACATCTCTGATTCCCCGCAGGGCGTTCGATGATCTCTGCCGCAGAACAGCGATAAAAGCTCCCCGAAAAGCCCCTTAAAAAAGGGGGTTTGACGAAAGCACAGTTCTGGGCGAAAAGTGCACCCTTTCAGATGGATTTGCCCATGGAACACAAACACACACTCTCCATTCTGGTGGAAAACAAGTTCGGCGTCCTGGCCCGGATCGCCGGGCTGTTTTCAGGCCGCGGTTTCAACATTGACAGCCTCAATGTCGCGCCGACGCACGACAAAAAGACTTCCCGGATGACCGTGGTGGTTCGAGGTGACGACCGGACGCTGGAGCAGCTCACCAAGCAGTTGAACAAGCTGGTGAACGTGATCGACGTGGAGGATTTCCGCGCCGGCGAGTTTGTGGACCGCGAACTGGTCCTGGTGAAGATCAAGACCCACGAGAAAAACCGCTCGGAGGCGATGCAGATCGTCGATATTTTCCGGGCGAAGATCGTGGACGTCCAGCGCGACTCGCTGCTGATCGAGGCGACGGGCAACCACAGCAAGCTGGCGGCGTTTTTGGAGCTGATGGAGCATTTCGGACTCATTGACCTGACCCGGACCGGCCGCGTGGCGATGAGGCGGAAGCATGATGTCGAAGAGGAGGAATGATTTTTGAACCGGGTTTGAAAACGAAGGCGGAAAGAATTTATGGCAAGAGTGTATTACGATAAAGACGCAGATCTAAAACATCTCAGAGGCAAGACTGTGGCGATCCTGGGCTTCGGCTCGCAGGGCCACGCGCATGCGCTCAATCTGCGCGACAGCGGAGCGAACGTGATCATCGGGCTTTACCCGGGAAGCAAGTCGATTCCGGTGGCGAAGAAGCTCGGCTTCAAGGTGTTCGACAACACCGAGGCGACGCGGCGCGCTGACGTGATCATGTTCACGATCCCGGACATGGTGCAGCAGTATGTTTATGACAAGCAGGTGAAGCGCAGTCTCGCCAAGGGCAAGACGCTGGCTTTCGCCCATGGGCTCAACATCCATTTCAAGCTCATCAAGCCGCCAAAGAACGTCGACGTGATCATGATCGCTCCTAAAGGCCCCGGCCACACCGTGCGCAGCCAGTACCTCACCGGACGCGGCGTGCCGACGCTGATCGCGATCCAGCAGAACTCGAGCGGCAGCGCAAAGAAGACGGCGCTCGCGTATGCCAAGGGCATCGGGGGAACGCGCGCGGGCGTCTTCGAAACGACCTTCAAGGAGGAGACCGAGACCGACCTGTTTGGCGAACAGGCCGTGCTGTGCGGCGGCGCGACCGCGTTGATCCAGGCGGGTTATGAAACCCTGGTGGAGGCCGGTTATGCTCCCGAGATGGCGTATTTTGAATGCCTGCACGAGCTCAAGCTGATCGTCGATCTCATCAACGAGTCGGGAATCAGCGGCATGAGGTTTTCTATTTCCGAGACGGCGAAGTACGGCGACGTGACCCGCGGGCCCCGCGTGATCAACAAACGCGTGAAGGGCGAGATGAAGAAAATCCTGAAGGAAATCCAGACCGGCAAGTTCACCCGCGAATGGGTCAGGGAATACCAGGGCGGCCGCAAAAACTATTTCCGGCTGTTGAAAGCGGGCGAGAATCACCGGATCGAGACGGTCGGCAAAAAACTGCGCGCTCTGATGCCCTGGATGAAAAAGAAGAACAAGAGCATCAAGGGTGTCCAGGCGGCCTATCAAGCCTGAAGCCTCGTCCGCGGTTCGTTTTGGTCCGCGATCCACGATCCACGAACAACGAGCCACGACTCACGATTTACGAATGACGAGATGAGCACTCCAGTCAAAAAGGCGCTGACGCTGCTTGACGGCGCCGAGGAGAAAATCAAAAAAGCGCGTCTTCTGATCGGGCTGGATGGTTTTGTTGACTCGATCATCCGCATCGTTGACAAGCGTCATTCCGGCGAATCGTTTGATCCGATTCACACCATTGACGCATTTTCCAAGCGCGTCGCCAAGGCCGCGGGCAGGAGTGCGAACCTGGAAACCGTGGTTGAACGCCAGAAGCTCGGCGGCAATGGCCCCATCATGGCCAGCGCGCTTGTCGCCTACGGCGCGAAGGTCCGTTACATCGGCAACCTCGGCCATCCCAAAATCCATCCCGTATTTGCCGAGTTTGCGAAAAAGTGCGACGCGATCAGCGTCGCCGAACCGAGCTACACCGATGCGCTGGAGTTCGATGATGGCAAGCTGATGCTGACGAAGCCGAGCGCCCTTCTCGACCTGACTTGGAAGAATCTCAAACAGAAAGTCGGCGGGGACAAGCTGTTGAAGTACTTCCAGGAGGCGGACTTCATTGCTTTGAACAACTGGACGCAAATCCCTTTCATGTCCGAGATCTGGGTTGAAATCCAGAAGGACATCGCGCCGAAATTGACCGGCGAAAAACGAACCATCTTCTTCGACTTGTCCGACCCGGAAAAGCGGACACCGGAAGATGTGAAAGCCGGCATGGAATTGATTTCTGGTTTTGAGAGGCATTTTCATGCGATCCTGGGCTTGAACGAAAGCGAGGCACGCCAGATTGCGGAAGTGCTTGGCATTGCGCGCGCCGGCAAGGGAGCGGGCTTGGCCGAGCTGGCCGCGCAGATTCGCGAGAGATTGAAAATCAGCGTGGTGGTGATCCACCCGCGCGAATATGCAGTCGCCGCGGACCCGGACGGAGAGACGCTGGTGGATGGACCGTTTTGCGCGAAGCCGCTCATTTCGACGGGGGCAGGCGACCACTTCAACGCGGGTTTCTTGCTGGGCCGGATCCTGGGCGGCGATCTCGACGCGGCACTCCAAATTGGCGTGGCTACTTCCGGCTTCTATGTCCGCACCGCCAAGAGTCCGGCGCTGGCCGATTTGAGAAAGTTTCTAAAGGAGCTATGACGGACTGCGGGCAAAGGCTGTCGCCGGCGAAATGACTTGGGGCAGGGTTGCCGCGTCCCACTTTTTATAACTCGTTGATCATGAGGAAGGAACGGAGATTTCCGACCTTCAGGATCCGGGGATTACCCTCCCGTGTCTTACTTCGGAGTTTTCAAATGCAAACGGCGCCGCTAAGATGGGATGGAAGCTTCACGAGTTCGAGTTTCCCATGGCGCGCTCATCACAAAATGAAATGCAGCGGATCAAGCCGCCGCCCAATATCCGGGTGATCCTGGCGTCGGTATCGCCGCGTCGTGAGCAGCTGTTGAGAGAGGCGGGCATTGAGTTCCAAGTCGTTGCGCCGGAAGTGGACGAGAAGGAGGGAGCGGACGTGCCGCACCTCACGCCCGCGGAGATGGCACTGAACAATGCGTTTCTCAAGGCGCGCGCGGTAAGCGCCCGCCATCCCGAAGAATGGGTCCTGGCGGCGGACACGGTGGTGGTGCTGGATGGGCAGGTCATTGGCAAACCGGTGAACATGTCGCATGCGCGCGAGATCATTGACCGGCTGAGCGGCCGCATGCACGAAGTGATCACCGCGGTTTTTCTCATGCGCTCGAATCCCTTCCATCAGGTCCCCTTTTACGACGTCAGCAAGGTGGTGTTTCGCCGGGTCACACCGAAGCAACGCGATCTCTATCTCGAGTCGATCGATCCGATGGATAAGGCAGGTGCTTATGCCGTCCAGGAAAAAAGCGACCTGCTGATCAAGAAGATCGACGGGTCGCGGACCAACGTCATGGGTCTGCCACTGGAAAGGCTGATGGAGATCCTGGAGCGCGTCCAGCGGCACTCATCGGGAGGATGGCCGATGCCCCGCCGCCGCGAGACCGAAGGCCAGCGTATCTAATTTTCGTCGCTCCGCTCGCGATTCGTCACCCATTCGGTAAGAACCGGAGTCGGTGGAGGGGGATTACTTCTTCTCTTTCTTGTAGGCGACTTTCTTCTCCAGGGGAAGCTTGACGGATTTTACGCCTTCCGCCGCCATCAAGAACGCGGGTTTGATGTCAGGGAAGGACTGTGCGGGGGCGGGCTTCAAGTCACGGAGCACGTACTCAACATGGGTGATGTCGTCGTTTCCTGCGCAAAAATCGGTGACCAGCTTGGCCAGCTTCAGGGAATGCTCGATATGGCCGGTCATGGTGCGCCCCTTGTTTTTGCAAATCCGCTGCAGATCATTCTTCCACTCTCCCGAAACCCGGAGAATCAGGTTGAAGGTCTTTTTTGCCATGTGCCGACGATACAGAAGTCCTAAAGAAATTACTTTGTTATTGTTGTATTCCTATGTATATATAATACGCAAGATTGGTGGTCAATACATCTCTGCCTTCAGTCCGAGTTTCCTGACTTTCGCCGCGATTCGTTCCAGCCGTTCCTTCGACAACGGCTTGGCGGCGGATTCGGCGGGAGGCCGGGCGATGGAATAAACCTGGACGAGCTGGATGCGGCAGCCCTGTTTTTGGAGCCAGGCGAGGCGCCCGAGGTAAGCGCGGATTTCAGCGTCATCGGGACCTTTGCCTTGATATTCGAGGAAGAGGCTCTGGATGATCACCGGGCGCTTTGTCCCCTCCATCAACAAGTTGTCCAGGATGGGTTGGAGTGTCAGTCCGGTCCGGTCGATCTTTTGCAGGTAGGCATCAGTTCCAGCGTCGAGTTTGGCCCAGATTTCATCATTGCTGGAAAAAAATCCGAGACCACGCTGGACTTCGGGACGGTGGAGACCGGTGGCGTTGGTGATCAGGACCAGCTTGAATTTGGGGCGCCCCGGCTCGCGGCGGACCCGGTCGACGCACTCGCAGACGGCGGCAAAGTTTTTGCAAAGCGTCGGCTCGCCGTCGCCGCTCAGCGCGACATCATTGAGACGCAACAGCGCGAGGGGTGTGTCCTCGAAATTCGGGTGTTTTTGAAGCTGTCCGGATTCGTACAGGTCGATCATCACACGGAGCTCGCTTTCCAGGACGAGGATATCGATGTCCGGATCGATCCCCGGGATGGTGCGGTCCACCTGGCAGTAGACACAGTCGAAGTTGCAGAATTTGTCGGGGTTCATGTTGATCCCGATCGAGATCCCGCGGGAGCGGCGTGATACCACCGGGTAGACGTACCGGTTCTCTTCGAAGGAGCGGGGGTGGTTTTTGACCGACTTCATGAAGAACCAAGCGTAGCCTCCAGGCGCCGGTTTGTCCAATGTCGGTCCAAGCCCCCTTCGTACCGGAAATGGTTCGATGAAGACGCAAAGGTTGATCCCTCCGTACGATTCAACTACCAATCGATCGGAGCGAGGAGGTGGTCTATCTCTCGGAGGGCAAGGACATTCGCCATCATGCCGAGGAAGCAGCAACGCAAAAGTCGTTGTCCTGATTTTTTTCCATTCGGCGCGGATCAGGCGGCCGGACCTCCAATCTCGTCCTTGTCAATTCCGCCCATTCGAGGTTAAGATAAAACTGTATGCCGAGCTACACCTATGAAGCCCGGGATGCAGCCGGAAAAACTCGGCGCGGCGTGCTTGAAGCCGGCGATCCACAGCAAGCCTCGGTTGCTCTTGCGCAGAAAGGTTTTTTGGTTGTCTCGATCGACGAGCGGTCGATCAGCGGACGCAACAAGGCCGGCAAGCTCGGCGGAAGGGTTCCGGAGACTGAGCTGGTCATGTTCACCCGCCAGCTTGCCACGATGATCGACGCCGGCCTTCCCCTGGTGCAGGCATTGAGCGCCCTGACCGAGCAGACGACACACAAGAATTTCAAGCCGATCCTCGTCCAAGTCACCTCGACCATCGAATCCGGCGAGCCGCTCTCCGCAACGCTGGCCAAGCATGGGCAGGTCTTCGACCGTCTTTACGTCAACATGGTGAAGGCCGGCGAGTCCGGTGGTGTGCTGGCGGAGATCCTTGACCGCCTGGCCTCCTACCTCGAAGCCACCAACAAGTTGAAGAAGAAGGTGAAATCTTCGATGGCCTATCCGGTCATCGTTTCGATCATGGCCACGATCATTGTGATCTTTCTGCTGGTGAAGGTCATTCCCGTGTTCGAGGGAATTTACAAGGACTTCAACGCCAAGCTTCCCGCGCCGACCCAATTGCTGATTGATGTGAGCCACTTCATCCAGAATTTCTGGTACATCGTGCTGATCGGCGGCGGTTCGCTGATGTTTGGCTTCCTCAAATATATCAAGAGTCCCGGCGGCCGGGCCTGGTGGGATGGCTTCAAGCTGCGCGTGCCGGTCTTCGGCCCGCTCTTCCAAAAAATCGCGATCTCGCGGTTTGCGAGGACCTTTGCGCAACTGGTCCGAAGCGGCGTGCCGATCATCGAGACGTTGCAGATCGTCGCCGCGTCATCCGGCAACTACAAGGTGGAAATCGCCACGCTCGAGGCCCAGCAGGCCATCGAGAAGGGCGAAAGCATTGCGCCGGCGCTCGCCAAGCACACTATCTTTCCACCGATGATCATCCGGATGATCTCCGCCGGCGAATCCACCGGAAAAGTTGACCAAATGCTGGAAAAAATTTCCGACTTTTATGATTCGGAAATCGACGCGACCCTGAGCGGATTCACAGCGTTGATCGAACCGCTGATGATTGCCGTGCTCGGCGTCGTGATCGGTGGCATTGTCGTGGCCATGTTCATGCCGATCTTTAAACTGCACGAGATCGTCAGCAAGTAGCGTTTCTGAAACGGGGCATTCATTTTTTTTCAAACCAGGAAACGTTGAAATTTACCGTGTGAGTCTCAAAATTGAGAAAAATCGGATCAAACGTGGGACGAGGAATCCAATATGGCGCGGGTGCTGATTGTCGATGACGAACTCTCGACGCTCCAGCTCCTGAGTCAGCTGCTTGGTGATTTGGGGCATGAGGTCCGTGCTGTGTCGACGGGCGAAAAGGCGATCGATGAGCTCGCGGTGTTCGAGCCGCATTTGGTTCTTACGGACTTGCGCATGAAGGGCGCATCCGGCCTGGATGTACTGAAGGCCGCTCGCGCCAGGCCCGGAAACGTGCCGGTGATCATCCTGACCGCCTACGCGGAGATCGACACGGCGGTCGAAGCGATCCGCGAGGGGGCTTCGGATTACCTGCCGAAGCCCTTCCATCTGGAGGACCTGCGGCTCAAGGTGGAGTTGGCAATGACTGCGCCGAGGGGCGTTGCACCGGAATCGCGAGGGCCCGTGGAGCGCCGGAAATTTCCGGAGATGATCGGCCAGAGCCCGGTGATCCAGGAATTGTTTAAAACACTCGAGAAGATCGCCGACACCGACAGCACCGTCCTGATCGCGGGCGAGAGCGGCACCGGCAAGGAGCTGATCGCGCGCGCCCTGCACAACCTGAGCTCGCGCCAGAAGCTTCCATTCATCGCGATCAACTGCAGCGCGCTGCCCGAGCCGCTGCTGGAATCGGAAATTTTCGGCCACAAGCGCGGCTCCTTCACGGGGGCGTTTGCGGACAAGAAGGGGCTCTTCGAAGAGGCGGAGGGCGGCTCGACCTTTCTGGACGAGATCGGCTCGATGCCGATGACGCTGCAGTCAAAGCTTCTTCGATTTCTTCAGGAGAAGGAATTGAGGCGCGTGGGCGACAACACCACTCGCAAGGTGAATGTCCGGGTGATCGCCGCGACGAACGAAAAGCTGGAGGAGAAAATCAGGCTCGGTTCATTCCGCGAAGACCTTTTTTACCGGCTCAGCGTCATTCCGCTGGAGATTCCTCCACTGCGCGAGCGGCTCACCGACGTGCCGCTCCTTGTCCAACATTTCGTGAAGATATCGGCTGATGCCATGGGCATCGAGATGCCCAAGCTCGAGCCTGAGGCGTTGCGGCTGATGCAGAGTTACAGCTGGCCGGGCAACGTCCGCGAGCTGCAGAATGCGATTGAGCGGGCAGTCGCGATGTCGAACCGCGAGTGGATCAAGGTCGAAGACCTGCCCGAACGCATACGGATGCAGGAAACCCCGGCGCATTCGCATCCGCTGGCCATCCGGCCTCTCAAGGATGTATTGCGCGAATTCGAACGCGACTATTGCTCGAAGGCCCTGAAGCTGGCGCATGGCGACCGGCGCGCAGCCGCCCACATGCTGAAAATCAGCCTCCCCTCGTTTTACCGGAAGCTCCCGCCATCGATGGAGGACCTTCCACAATGAGATCCGAAATGGCGCACGCGCTGATCTGGATGTTCTTTTGCCTTTGTCTTGCCTATGGACTGTTCGGGCGTTGGGAATCGATCCGGCAGCTCCGGGAGGCCAGACCGGGCGAAAGCGTGAACCTTTCCCGCGATGAAATTGTTTTGCTGACCCTCGGAAAAAATCTCCAGGGCGGATGGAGCCACTATCATGTTCGGGAGTGGTACGAGCAGGAGCGAATCGCCGGACGGGAGGCGCCGGCGTACCTCGGCCGCCCCTTGTTCAAGCATCCGCCGCTCATGGCGACGATGCTGTCCTGGGCCGGCGAGCCAGGTTTGCGGGGGACCCGGAACGCTTTTATGCTGATGTTCGGCTTCGGAGTCCTGGTTTGCGCGGCCGTCTACGGGCTGGCCCGATTTCTTCTGACGCCCATGTGGAGCCTGGTGCCGGCGGCCATGGCATGGGTCGATCCGCTTTTGTGGGTGGGCTCCGTGAAAGTCTGGCTTGATCTGCCGCTGACATTATTTTGCGCGGCGGGTCTTGGATTTGCCTGGCGTGGCCGCTCGAGTCCCGGGGCCTTCCTCGGGATGGGAATTTGCTTTGGCTTGGCGTTCCTGACGAAATATCCGGCGATGGCGGTTTGGGCGGCCGCGGTCGTTCTGCTTTGGACGGACAAGTCTTTTCACAAAGGTCCGTTCTTCGGCTGGGGGTGTGCCCTGCCGTGGCTCATGCTGACACCATGGCTGGTCTGGAACCTGCGCGTTTCCGGGTGGTCCGCCCTCGATTTTGAGGAATCCCGTCACGCATTCCGGGTGCTTGGAACGAACCTCTGGGCCGTTGTTGCGGTTGCCATCGCGGGAGGATTTATAGTCTGGAAGCGCCGTGGGCTTTCGAACGAGCCCGACGACATGCTTCCGGGACGCCGGCTGCTTCTCGCGCTCTTTTTTCTCGCGGTGGTCGGGCTATTTCTCTTCCATTCCTGGTTTTCCGGACGGCAGGAGCCGCGCGCAAGCCTGGGGGTTCACTTTTTTTCGGGGGAACGGGCCTGGTTTTACCTCGACCGGCTCCTGAGCCTCGACCCGCTCCTTTGGCCTGGCCTGGTGGCGCTCTTCTGGAGACGTCTGCCGCCACCCGCGAATTTTCTGCGGTGGGTGGCGCTCGCTTTTGGCCTGGTTTTTTCGATTTGGGGAAACTACCAGAGTCGCTATATCATGCCGGCGGTTCCGGTGGTGTGTGTCCTGAGCGCCTGGAGCCTGTTTCAGATATCGGATTATCTGTCGAAACCCGGGGCGATGTGGCTGGAAGGGGCATGGTTCTGCTCGTGGCTGGTGTTTGCCGTGGTGAGGCTGAACTGGATTCATCAAAAACTGACCCTGCCGAATCATTTCACTTACTTTTAAAGAGGCTGTCGGCGGTTGGCTGTCGGCTGTCGGCGGAATGGTCAATGCATGAGGTAAATCGAAGAGATAGAAATGGAGAATCGAGGCTGACAGCCGAAAGCTGAAAGCCGAGAGCCCCCGAATGAAACTCATCATCCAGATTCCCTGCTACAACGAAGAACTGACCCTGCCCGAAACGCTCGCGGATCTTCCCAGGTCCGTGCCCGGCTTCGATCGTGTCGAGGTGCTGGTGATTGACGACGGGAGCGGGGACAGGACTGCCGAAGTCGCCCGGAAAAACGGTGCCCACCACGTCATCGAGCTCGGCGGCCATCAGGGGCTGGCGCGCGCGTTCATGGCCGGCCTGCACGAAGCCGTGAAGCTGGGTGCGGACGTGATCGTCAACACCGACGCTGACAACCAATATGCCGCCGCCGACATCATCAAATTGGCGGAGCCCGTGCGCCGTGGGGAGGCTGACATGGTGGTGGGTTGCCGCCCCATCGAAAAGATCGGGGAATTTTCACCCCTCAAGAAATGTCTCCAACGAATCGGCAGTTGGGCGGTCTGCCGGGCGGCGAGCCAGAATATCCCGGACGTGACCAGTGGCTTTCGGGCCTATAGCCGGGAGGCGGCGTTGAGGCTCGATGTCCATTCTTCCTACACCTACACACACGAAACAATCATCCAGGCTTCGCGCAAATTGCTCCGGGTGATCCCGGTTTCCATCCGCGTCAACCCCGGCGCCCGCCGCCCCTCCCGGCTGGTGATCGGCATCTGGTCATACGTGAAACGGTCCGTGGCGATCATCATGCGCATCTACCTGATGTACGAGCCGCTGAAAGTCTTCAGCCTGGCTTCGCTGCCATTCCTGGCCGTGGGCGGCGCCGTCATCGCGCGTTTTCTCTATTATTGTTCAATCGGGCAGGGTTCAGGAAAGATCCAGTCCTTGATTCTCGCGGCGGCGCTGGTGCTGGTCGGTTTTCAAATTCTTCTTCTGGCATTGCTTGCCGACCTGATTGCCGCGAACCGGAGAATTTTGGAAGACATTCAGTATCAGGTCAGGAAGAACAAGCTCGACCATTGATGCAAACCAAAATCCAGCCCTGGACCTGGATCGCCCTGGCTGTGCTGATTCTGGCCGCGACCGCCGGGCGGTGGGTTTCCGCCGAACATCTCGCCAATCCACGCTACAATGCCGCGAAGCGTTTTTCGGGCGACGAGGTTGTTTACATCGTGCTTGGCGACCGGCTTTGGAAAGAGGGCCGTTATGACACGCGTGGACTGTCGGACCAGTTGCCGTTGGACCGGGACCGCGTTCATATCCCGAAGTATCTCGAAGCGCCGCTCTTCAAGCATCCGCCGCTCTTTCCGTTTCTGGTCGGATTGAGCCGGACCCTCTTCTGGGGTGTGCAGGGCTCTTCAATCTATCCGAGTCTGGCGATGGGGGCGATTTCGCTCCTGGCGATCTTTTGGCTGGCGCTCGAACTTGGGTTCGCACCGGCACAGGGATTGCTCGCGGCATTTCTGCTGGCAGTGAGTCCCGTCCACTGGATCTGCAGTTCGAGGATCTGGCTGGACATGACGCTGATGACCCTCATCCTGCTGGCTGCTGCTTCGCAGGTTCGCGCCATGAGATTCGCGGGATGGTGGAAATGGTCGGGCTTTTTCTGGGGCTGCGCGCTTCTCACAAAATATACGGCCCTCGCTCCATGGATTTTTGCGATGGCGGGGGCTGTTGCCCTGCGGCCGGGGCTGCGCCGCGACCGCGCGTTTTGGATGGGCCAGGCTGTATCCGCCGGGGTGTTTCTGTCCTGGCTGGCTGCGAGGCTTTGGTTCGAAGGATGGACGGCGGCCGCGTTCTGGAAGAGCGATGTGGAAGATTGGCGGACGCTCTTGCGGATGGTGCGGTGGGTCTGGCTTTTGCCGCCTCTGGTGGGTGGAGTCTGGTTATGGATCCGGTGTTCGAAGCAAGCCTGGTGGGAAAAATGGACCGGCGAGCCGCGGCTCCTGGCATGGGGAACCCTGGCGTTCATCGCGGGATTCCTGGCGATCGGGGACCGGCTTCCATTCGGCAGTCTGCCCTGGTCGGGATACGGCTCGAACCAGCTCCGGAACTCGCCCATGGATTTTTACCTGATGCATCAGATTCTCTTCGAGCCGGTCTGCTGGTGGGGACTGCTTGGGCTGCTGTTGTTTCGGCGGCAGGCGGATCTGGATCTGGTGAGGGCGGTGTGGCTCGGATTATTCTTATTTCTGACGCTCTGGGGCAATTTTCAGTCACGCTACGGTCTGCCGCTGGTGCCGTTCGAGCTGGTTTTCGCCGCGGCGCTGCTGCTGCCGTGCGGGAACTCTGGCAACCGCTGGGGATGCGCACTGGCAACGATCTGGATCGTTTTTTCCTGCGCGCGTTCGCTCTGGATCGTCGAGCATGTCGCCATTCAAAATCAGTTCTTTTATTTCTAGTTATTTTTAAATGAAAGTTGCTATACTTATTATAAACTACAACGGAGAGAAGTATCTCGCCGATTGCCTCAACTCGCTTCTGGCGCAGACGCTCAAACCCGAATGCATCGTGGTCGTGGAAAACGGCTCTGCGGACGGTTCCCGGGAGTTGCTGAGCAGGCGTTATCCGCAGGTTGTGGCACTGGAGCAGGCCACAAATCTTGGATTTGCGGAGGGCAACAACGCGGGGATCGACTGGATTCGGCAGAACATTCATCCCGATGCGATCGCGTTGGTGAACAACGACACGCGGGCGGAGCCCGGCTGGCTGGCGGCATTGGTCGGGGTGCTGGAAGCGGACGCGAGCCTTGGTTCTGCGGCCAGCCGAATGGTCTACGCATCGGATCCCGGCCGGGTCAATGACGCCGGAGATATGCCATTGTGGGATGGGACGGGCGTCGCACGCGGACGCCACGAGCCGTCGGAACATTTCGACCGCGATGCCGAGGTGTTCGGCGCCTGCGCAGGCGCCGCCATTTACCGGGCTTTGGCGCTGGAGGAAGCGGCGATTGCCGGCAAGGTGTTTGATCCGGACTATTTCGCCTACAACGAGGATGTCGACCTTTCGTGGAGATTGCAAAGGCACGGCTGGCGCTGCCGCTACGCGGCTGCGGCGAAGATTCTTCATCACCACTCGGGTACGAGCGGACGCTTTTCAACCTGGGTCCTGTTTCATGGCGAACGAAACCGCTGCTGGACGCTGCTCAAAAACTTTTCATGGTGGATCATCCTGATTTCGCCGCTCTATACGCTTGCCCGGTATTGGACGGTCCTTGCCGGGCCGGAGAATGGCCCACACGGCACGGCGGCCAATTACAGGGTCCGCTTTTCGATGGTCTCCATCTTTGGCACTCTATTGAAGGCATGGCTGGCCGCGCTCGCAGGGGCGCCTCGGATGCTGGTCCATCGCTGGAAATACGGACTCGGCTGGCCGCTTTCAGCGCAACGGAAAATTCTGCGCGAACTGGGTGCGAGACTCGACCAGACGCGCGTTCACTAAAAGCCCAATTGAACCCACCCATTCGATCCCCAATGGATTCGCTTCTCTTCATTTGCAGTGCGAAGGGTTCCTACACCCGCAACGACGTATTGCGCAGCGTCCTTCGGAAAATGTGCCGCAGCTACGATGAGATTGTATCGGAAAAGGATTCTTATCCGGCGCGGCTGATCGATGTCGTCTGCCGCTGGATTTTCCGTCCGAGTCGAGGTAAGCGCGTTTTTCTCGGATTTCTCGCCCAGCCGCTTGTTCCCGCGGCCCTATTGCTTGGCGGCCGCCGCGGATTGGCAGTCGACTTTTTCATTTCGATCTACGACACCCTATGCCTTGACCGGCGCATCTTCCGGCCTGAAGGCCTGGTCGGACGGTTTCTTAGAAAATATGATCGTTGGTGCATGGACCGGGCGGCGGTGTTGCTGACGGACACGGAGGAGCAAGCCGACTTTCTGTCCGAGACATTTGGGGTTGACCGGTCGAAATTCACGGTCATTCCCGTTTCGGCAAACCCGGAATTGTTCAGACCGATGCCGCAGCGGCGCGAACCATCCGAAAAAATCCGGGTGGTATTTCATGCCACTTTCCTGCCGCTTCACGGCGCTGAGCTCGTGTATGAGGCGGCGCGGTTGCTTGGCACGGAGGGCCACATTGAGATAACGATCATCGGAACGGGTCCCATGAGCGCTGCGCTCGACCGGCGGCTTGCGGAGTGGAAGCTGGATCATGTCCGGAGGATTCCCTGGGTCGACTACCGGAAATTGGGCGCCGTGCTGGCGAACGCAGACCTATGCCTCGGCGGGCATTTTTCGACCAATCCCAAGGCGCATCGCGTGATTCCTGGAAAAGTTTACCAGTACCTCGCGGTCGCAAGGCCGGTGATCCTGGGTGATACCGCCGCAAATCGCCGCGTCTTCACGCACCTGCAGAATGCCTTTTTTTGCGGAACCGGGTCGGCCGACGATCTGGCGCGCGCCATTTGGGAATTATCGAATGACCAAAGCCTTCGGGACCGGATCGCGCGCAATGGGTACATTCTGTTTCAGGAAAAGTTCCATCCGGATATCATCGCCGAAAAACTCAAAAGGGTTTTGATCGGATGATCGGGGCGCCGCATCAATTCTGCTGTGCCGCATAGGCCGTGAAGTCGAAGAGCTTCGGGCTGCCTTCCTGTCCTTTCCATTGCTGATCATCCGGCTTGTGGCCGTAAAGACGCCAAATCCCCGGATTTTCGTCGAGCAGCTGGTAATCAAAGCCCCACCGGACCGCCTGCGCCATCGAAAAACAGTCGGCGGTGTCGAGGATGTAGGGGGCCGGATAAACACGGAAGGAATCGATGACTTCCTTTTGCCAGGCCGCGTCCAGATCGTCCAACCGGGGGACGGCGCCGACGAGCGATGTCGGATAGGTGGTCTGGAGCAGAACCTGCAGCTGGGTGTGCGGTCCGGCAAGAAACACGGAGAAGTCGAACGTCTTGGATTTGATCCTTGGAATATCATCCAGCAAGGTGGAATCCTTGAGGAGTTCGGATTCGGGAAGATTCCTTGGCCGGCTGTTCCAGACCCAGCGGTAGAACTCCGCAGGACTCATCAGGCGCGGGCGCAGGAAAAAAACCAGATAGTAGAAGGCGAGTGCGAGCCAGCAGAGCGCGGTCCAGAAGTTCATCGGTCCGTGGCGAAGGATGGAGATGCCGTAGGTCGCCCAGATGACCAGCGCGGGAACGAGCGGGAGGCTGTGGTACGAGGCGGGGTTGCCCTGCAGAAGGAAGGAGATCACCGTGCACATCGTCAGCAGGAAGATCAACTGCAAACCCTGTCCGCCACCCGCCGATGAGGCTGAGAAAAACCCATAGGCGGCCATCAGCAAGACGGGTAGGTTCTCGCCGAACACGTCGAGAATCTGCTGAAACTTGGTGTAGAAAAGAAGCATCCCCCGCTTGGAAAACAAACTATGTCCGCCCATCCACTTACTCCGCATGAGATTCAGGATCGGGCGCAGCGGCCGGGTCTTGAGAAATAACAACCAGAGCGCGTACAGGGCCACGCTGCAGATCCATGGTAATGCGATGGAAGGCCACCGCTCACCCGCTCTCAAGAGCTGGATCGAGAAGACCAGAGGCGTGACGATGAAGGAAAACTTGATGAAGAAGGCGCTCGCCAGCCAGAGCCCAATGCCCGCTCCGGAAAGCAAAGCCGATCCGCGTTCGACGCCCATCATCAACAAGGCCAGCCCCCAGAGGAGGGCGAAAAGCTCGAATTGCTCGCCGCTTTCATAGTAACTGCCAAATTGAGGCTCGGCCAGAACGAGCGCGAACAGCAACATGCCCAGCCAGATCTCGAGCCGTCCCATGCCGAGCTCCGAACAGATGATCGCGAATGGAGGAAAGAGGAGGATCGCGAGAATGGTATAGAAAAATCGGGAATGGTAAGCGTACCTTCGTCCGCCGATGCACAGATAGACAAGGCTGAAAAACAATTCGGGAATCAGCTGGTTGCCGCCTGAGAAGCGGGCGTGCCAGCTCTTGCGCGGATTGAACCGCCGATTCAGGATCGTATGGTTCGAAACATAAAAGCCCGATTCCTGATGCAGGGGCAGCCGGTAAAACATCCGGCGGGCGGCATGGTGCACTCCGATCAGCAGAAGTCCGAGGGCTCCGTTGACGTAAATTTCCATGCTCGGTTGAGGCCATTGAGGCCGATATTGGATCCTCGGCCTTGAAAGGAATCCCGGCAAATTAACTTCATTGCAGGAGACGCACAAGCACGATCCATAAGCGCCGTTTGTTTTAAAAACCAGACAATCCGTGAGGCACGCGCCTGCCGCCCGGGTTCTCCTTGCTAGGTGATCGCGCGCGTTTTATAAGCTTTCAGGACTTGTTTCTGTTCAAAAGGGCCCCCGTCAGTGTCGGGAGCCCGGCGTGTTGATCGGAGATTCATGACGCGCGGGGAGGTGACGTATTTTTGAAATCGAGCCATGGCTTTCGAAATGGACCCGGAAGGCGGTTTTCATCCCGGGAATGTGGCGCCTCATCGAGCGCGTTCGGCGAAGGTCCGCGATCCGCCACGCCGCCGGCCCGGATCCGTGGACGGTGATCGAAGATTACGACGGCGATCTGAAGATCAGAGTCGATCGTTCGGCATTCATGGGAAGCTCCATTTATTGGTTCGGCTATCACGCCTTCAACGAGCTCCAGTTGCTTAACCGAGTTCTCAAATCACCGATGGTGTTCGCCGACGTGGGTGCCAACCAGGGGGAGTTTACCCTGTTCGCCGCCAAGCGGCTTTGCGAAGGAAGCGTGCTTGCCTTTGAGCCTGTGAAATCGCTCTACAGTCAGCTTGTGGAAAACGTGCGCATGAACGGATTCCAGAACGTCACAACCTACGACTTCGGACTGTCAGATCGAAGCGGAATACATGACATCTACACCTCCGACGACCGGAAGGTTCACTATTCTCTCCACGACGGTCTTTGCACCCTGTTCCGGACCGAACAACGGTCGAAATTGCTTGGAAGCGTGCGGGTAACCGCGTTCGACGAGGTATTCGAGTCTTCGGGCCTTCAGAGGCTCGACGTGATGAAGGTCGACGTGGAAGGCTCGGAGCTCCCGGCGCTGCGCGGAGCGGAACGCTCGCTGAAAAAATACAAGCCGATCGTGCTTGTCGAGATAAACGAAGTGACCTTTCAATCCGCCGGGTACAGCACCGGCGATCTGGCCTCGTTCCTCCGCGCGCTGGGATACAGCTTCCATCTCATCAAGGCCTTTGGCTGGACGATTCCGATCCCGGAAGGAAAATTCCCGCCATTTGCCAACGTGATATGCCGTTAACCCCTATGAGAGGATTTCTCAGGCGCCTTCGGGAGCGGCTACGAAAGCGAAAATTTCTCGCCAGCGTGCTGACGCTCCTGGGCGGCACGGTCGCCGGCCAGGGGATTCTCGTCCTCGCCTCACCCATCATCACGCGACTTTATGGACCCGGAGAGTTCGGGGCGCTGGCCGTCTTCACCGCTCTGCTGACACTTTTGCTTTCGATCGCATCCGTCAAATACGAGATGGCTATTCCGCTACCCAAGGAAGGGACGAGCGCCGCGAACCTGGTCTTCATGTCGATCGTGGTTGTGATTATTTTTTCGGCGGCGGCGGCGCTGCTCTTGATTCCGCTTGCCGGCGTTTTTTTCGAATGGATCCGGGCGCCCCAGCTGCGTCCCTATGCATGGTTGCTGCCATTCAGCCTTCTGGGTGCCGGCATCGTTCAGGCGCTGACCTACTGGGCCAGCCGCCGGCGCCAGTTCGGCCTCCTGGGCTGGGCGCGGGGTCTGCAGTCCGGTGCCCAGGTCATCCTTCAAATCGGGGGCGGCCTGCTCCGACTCGGCGTCGCGGGCCTCGTCGTTGGTTATGCGCTGAGCCAGTTTGCCGGCCTTGCCCCGCTGCTGAGGCGGTCCGATCTTTCGCCGAAGGCATGCACTCCTTCCCGTTGGAGGGAATTAGCATCTAAGTACCAGGACTTTCCCCGCTATACCGCACTTTCGGCAATCATGACCGTGCTCGGCGCGCAGTTGCCGGTGATCCTATTTGCCCGGTACTTCGCGATCGATGTGACCGGCTTTTTCTCGCTCGCCATCCGGGTTCTGGGACTTCCCGTTTTACTGGTCGGGGTCTCCGTCGGCCAGGTGTTTTATCCGGAGGCGGCGGCCCAAAAGGAGAATGTGGCGTTGTCCAAGGGCATGTTCGAGCGCACCGCGGGCGTTCTTTTCATACTCGCTTTCGCGGTTTTTGCGTTCATCGGATTCAACGGCCCGGAGTTGTTCAGCCTTGTCTTCGGAGCGGGGTGGAAAAGCGCGGGTCGGTATGCGCAGTACCTTGCCCCCTGGTTGATGCTGTCATTTGTCGCCTCCCCTCTGAGCTCATTTTCCCTCGTTGCTGGAGCACAGAAACAATCGCTCTGGTTCAGCTTCGGGATCACCGCATTGAGGATCGTCTCCATCTGGCTGGGTGCACGATGGCAATCGGCCGAGCTGGCGGTCCTGTTTTTTTCGGTTTCGGGATCCGTCATTTGCGTCTTCTACTTTGCTTGGGTTCTGGGTCTCGCGGGATCGGGTCTTGGGCGGTGGTGCCGGTCAATGCGGGGTTTCCTGCTTTCCACGGTGCTGGTCCTGGGCGCGCTGGGCGCGCTGCAACGGGGACTGGCCTCGCCGGTTTTCATCGTCTTGAGCGGCGTTTTGCTTGCCGCCGTGAGCCTCTGGTTCCTGGCCCGCATGGAAAAGGAGGCGGAGTGTGGATAGAACGCACGTTCTCATCCTGCCTTCCTGGTACCTGACGCGGCAGCAGCCGTGGCATGGCATTTTTTTCCGCGAGCAGGCCCTTGCGCTCCACCGCAGCGGCATGAGAGTCGGGCTTATCTATCCCGAGTTGAGAAGCCTCGGTGCACTGCGACTCGGGGCGTTGCGCGATGGTTGGTTTCGAACCGTCCTCGAAAACGAAGAGGGCCTGGCCACGCTTCGGCTCCGGGGCTGGGATCTTTTTCCGCGAATCAGCCTCCACGCAAATCTTTGGATCCGCTGCGCCATCCGGCTGGCCGATGAGTATGCGGCGCGGTTCGGGAAGCCCGACTTGATCCATGCCCACAGCGCCTTGTGGGGAGGGGTTGCCGGCGCCCGCTGGAGCTTCCTGCGGGGGGTCCCCCTGGTGATCACCGAGCATAGTTCCGGCTTTGCGCAGGGGTTGGTGAAACCGTGGCAGCGGCGGCTTGCTCGGGAGGCGTTCGAGCAGGCCGGCGCGGTTGTCGCGGTGAGCTCAGCGCTTGCCGGCCAGCTGGCCGATCAGGGGCTTGTCCGTCCTGGAAAATGCGCCGTGATTCCAAACACGGTCGACACCTCCTTTTTTACGCTGCCTCCGGTCCCGCGCGCGCGCCCTCCGTTCCGAATCCTCTGCGTTTGTTATATGAAGCCATTGAAGGGCGTCGATATCCTGCTTCGAGCGTTCGTGGAAGTTTCCCGACGGATTCCGGAGGCCGAGCTGGAAATCGCCGGAGACGGCCCGGAGCGCGAAAAGCTCGAAAAGCTGGCGGGGAATCTGCGGCTGGGTTCCCGGGTCAAATTCCTCGGAACACTCGATCGTGGAAAGGTTCGCGAAGCGATGTGGCGGTCGCACGTTCTGGCACTCGCGAGTTTTTATGAAACCTTCGGTGTTGTGCTGATCGAAGCCATGGCGACCGGCCTGCCTGTGGTCGCGACGCGGTGCGGAGGGCCGGAGGAAACGGTTTGCCCGGAAACAGGCCGGCTCGTTCCGGTCCGGGATGAAGCCGCGCTGGCTGGTGCGATCGTGGAAGTCCATGATTGTTACGGGCAGTTTGAACCCTCCCGCATCCGCCGCCACGCGGAGGATCATTTCGGCGGCGCGACAATCGCCAGCCGGCTCAAGGCCGTTTACGAGAAGGTTCGCCCGGTTTCCACGCATCCAGAATGATGGAGGTGTAATGCGGCCTGCCATCACGGTTCCGGCGGTCGAATTTCAGCGAGCGATGGATTCTGCCCCGGGCCGGGTCCCAGTCGCTGGCATGGAACTTCCCCTGCTCATCAAAATACTCCAGGAGTTCGACGGTGAAACCCGCTTCCTCGAAAGCCTTCTGAAGAGTTTTATAAGTGTAAAACAACTTATGATCGTCGGCGCTTGGCCCGCACCCGCCCGGCTTCGCCCAGTTCCGGTACTGCGGGTCGGGGTGAAGGCCGTCGGGGACCGCGGCGCGCACGTACCCGCCGGGCTTCAGGAAGCGGAAGCAGGTCCGGGCCGCTTCGAGTCCCTGGGCTTCGGTGAGATGCTCCCAGACGTGCTCGGCAAGGATCGCCTCGGCCGGATGCTTTGAAAAAATCCTTTCCCACTGCTCGGGCTTCAACAGATCCAGAAAAGTTTCCTCGGTGGGGTACCAACCGGCCTGAAAGACGCCGTTGGATCCGACGACGATCCGGACTGGCCCTTTTTGCGCCGCCCCCAGCAGGGACGCGCGATAGAGGATGCGCCGGTAGAGAGAACGGAGCTTCTTCCACCCACCATGAAGGGCGGGCATTCGCGCCGCAAGGTTGTTGCAAAGAATCATTCGGCGGATTGAATGATAGCCCACCACCGGATGGTTTGAAGTCCAAAGTGGACGGTTGTTTAAGTCCGCAATCTTCTGTAGTTTTCGAGAGAGGGCCCCGGAATCGGATGGAAAACGAATTCGTCAGCTTTATCATTCCCGTTTTCAACGGCGAAAAATTTGTCTGTGATGCGGTTGACTCCTGCCTCGGGCAAACGTGGCCCGACGTCGAGGTCGTTGTCACCGATGACGGGTCAACGGATCGTACTTTGGAAGTGCTGCATCATGCCTTTGGCGGGAACCCGCGCGTCAAAGTTTTTTCCTTTGAAACAAACCGCGGCAAAGTCGCCGCATATAATCACTGCTACCGTGAGAGCATGGGCGCTTACATCGCGGTGCTGGACGCGGACGACCTCTCGCTTCCCGAACGTGTTGCCGTTTCGACCGAGGCCATCCAGCGGCACGGTGCCGGGATGATTTGCGGCGACGCGATCAAGTTTGGCGACGGCATCCAGGGAGAGGAGCGGCTCGCGCGCCAATGGTTCGAGCTGGACGCAGACACGGCTCTGGATTTCGACACCTTGCTCAAGCGGCCAAGGGTCCTGGGGCCGACGGTGTTTGCCACCCGCGAGGTTTGTGGGACGATTTTCCCGATGGATGAACGAATGAGCCACCAAGACTGGTGGATGCCACTCGCGGCGGCTTCCCGCGGGCCGGTTTGGCATCTCAACCGGCCTTTGGCCAAGTACCGGCTTCATGCCGCGAACACCTCGAGGGTCAATCCGTCACTCGGTTTCGAACGCTGGCTTGAGATCGCAACGCGGGAGGTTTTCTACTATGAGCAGGTTTTAAACCGGTTTGAACTGACGCCGGAACAGACGGATTTCTGCCATCTTCGTATCGCGATGTTCCGTCTTCTTCAGCAAAAGGATCAACTTAAGAGATGGCAGGAGGGTCTCTCGCGGGCGGGTCTGGCTCTGGGTCGGGGTGTTCCGCTTCGCGAGCGGATGAAATATCTCGCGGCGCTGGCCAGTCCGGCAATGTCCTATTTCGCCTCCCGGACGCTTGCGAGAAGGAGACGTTAAGGAGGCGGGCTCGGAGCGCTCTGTTCCATCAGCGCCTCGACTTTCGGAAAGTGACGGCCGCTTTGAAGGGCTTCGCCACCGATCTTTCGAAGCTCAGCCGGGTCATTCCGGCACGTGAGCATCAGTGCCACCCAGCCTTGCTGGTAGGAAGGGACTTCCCGCGTGAGCCGCCGAAGCTCTGCGCGGCCTTCCTCCTCGTGGCCAGTGAGAAAAAGGATGAATCCGTGATTCGCCCGGGCCGAAAGATTGCGAGGGTCCATCCGGACGGCGTTCTCGAAACACACGAGCGCGTCCGCGTACCGCCGGCCTTGGGCGAGTTCCAGTCCGTAGTTGTTCAGGATGCGAGTGCTCGCCACGCCCTGGGCCAGGTTGGCCTGATAAAGGGCGATGCCCGAACTCCATTCACTGCTTCGCGCATGAAGCCGCACGCCCCAAAAACCGATCAACGCCGCGAAGACCAGACAAGCCACGGCGTCGAGGAAAAGCCGTGTGTTCGACAGCAGGCGGCAAACGGCGAGCGCAATGCCCCACGCCAGTCCGATGGATGCGGCGTAGAGCCAGTGGTCGGCCGCTGTCGCGCTGAGCCGGATCAGGTTGGAGACCGGAAGGAAACCGGCGACCGCCCACGCGAGGCAGAACAGAGCCCGTTTTCGGTGAGATCTGAAAAGTTGGATGGCGGCAAAAATCGCCGCAGAAAATAATCCGACGCCCAGCGCGAAATAAAAATGGTGCAACGGCGTTGGTGGGATGATCGAGCGGTCAAGGGCCAGGACGATCGGCGCGGCGAAGTGCGATGCATAAAAACCAATGGCACGAAAAAAGAGCTGGATATGCAGAGTGGGGGGGATCGGAACGGGCGGTTCGTGGAGCGGCGACGGATCGGATGCGCTCAGGCGGGCAACCACGACCAGCGCCGCGCCCAGAAGGAGAAAACCCATCGAGGTCAGCCATGTTTTTTTAGGCATGCCTTTCAGCCAGGCCAGCAGCGGAACCCACACCAGGACGAGGATGCCCATTTCCTTGGTGAGAATGGCCGCCGAAGCGAGCGCGGCGGCGGCGCCGTTCCAGAGGGTTGAGCGGGCCGGTTGTTCCCATGCGCTGAGCGCCGCGTGGCAGGCGAGCAGGCAGAGTCCGAGGAACTGCACATCACCGCGCCCCGAGATATAACAGACCGCCTGGGCATTGAGAGGATGGATGGCAAAAATCCATGCGCTTAAATAGGCGGCACCGCGGCCCCAGCCGATCCGCCGGGCTAGCGCGGCCATCAACCCGACATTGGCCAGATGCCAAAGCAGGTTCATGAGATGATAACCGACGGTATTCGATCCCCAAGCCGCGTGATCGACGGCGAAGGAGGCCAGGAGGAGGGGGCGGTAGTAGCCCGAGGGTTCCTCCTGGGTGTGCAACGTCGTGCCGAACCAGTCGCGCGCGTTTGAAAAGCTGCGGATGCGGAGATTGTCGCGAACCAGCGACGTGTCATCGTAAACGAAGGGACCGCTGAGACAGGGCGCGTAGCACCAGGTGGCCGCGACGATCAGGATCGCCCATGCGGTCAGAAAGACGGAGCGGCGATCGAAGTGGGTGTCGAAGGTCATGATTCGGCAAAGTTTTTTACCACGGCCGGGCCCAGGATCACGAAACAAATCGGCCTTCTCTCCCGCGGGAATGTTTGATAATTCTCGCCCGTGACCTCCTCCCGATTCTCGCCGGTTCCGGGCTGGTGCTGGGTGCTTCTTCTGACGGTCCTCGTTCTCGTCGTCTACTCGCCGTCCGGCGCGAACGAATTTGTCTGGGATGATCACTTCTTCGTCGAAGGCAATGCCGCGGTCCAGGGCAAGGCGCCACTCTCGTCGCTCTGGCTCAAACCGGTGAAGTTTGAACGCGCCATTCTCCCTCTCTGGCGCCCGTTGCCGCTCACCGTCTATGCGGCACTGCGGTCCGTCTTCGGAACATCCGCGGCCGCCTTCCATCGGGCGAGCGTCCTGCTTCATGCCGCCGTGGCGTTGCTCCTGTTTCTCTGGTTCGTTGAAATGCGGATCTCACGTCCCGTGGCCTTTGCGGCATCCGCCCTGTACGCCGTTCATCCGTTTCTCACCTCGGCGGTGACGTATGTCGCGGGGATGGCGGACCCGCTTGCCGCCTTTTTCTCGTTGACCGCGCTTCTGCTTTGGCAAAGGGCTTTTCGCAGCGTCGGGGACGCGCCGCAGGGAAAGCTCTGGCAGAAGAGGCTGCTGGCGGGCTGCCTTGCCTGGCTCTGCGCGCTTTTCTGCAAGGAGTGGGCCCTGCTCGTACCCGCGCTGGCGGCCATTTCGTTCGCCGGCGGAGGGAGAAAAAGGTCCGCCGGGGAATCCTTGTTTTGGAAAGCCGGGTTTTGGACGTGCCTGTTCATCGCCGGGATCTATGTCTGCTTCCGCAGCGAGGTGTTCGCCAAATCGGAATGCATTTCGAGCATCCGGATGGACTTTCTCGAACGGATCGCCTGCGCGGTGATGTCGTCCGGATTTTATCAGCTGGGCGGACTGTTTCCGGTCAATCTGCGGATGGACCGCTACTACCATCTGGCGAAGCCTGAGTTCTGGTGGTGGTTCATGGCCGGGGCGTCCCTGTTGTTCGGCTGGTTTTTTGCCGTGCGCCAATTCAAGGATGCCTGGTTCAAGAGCGGCGCCTGGCGCGGCTTTGCCTGGTTTTGGATTTTCTGGCTGTTTCACTCGAACCTGCCGTTTGTGCTCAACGCGCATGTTGCCGAGCACTGGATGTACTTTGCCTACATGGGCCTGGCGTGGGCCGGCGCCGATTTGTGGACGTCGTGTGCGCCTTCGCTTCGGCCCCGAGCCCGGGGCATTGTTGGCATGACGCTCGTCCTGTTCGGACTCTTCTGGGCGGGCCGCACTTTTGCCCGGCAACTGGATTGGCAGGATGATTTCGTTTTCTTCCAAAGGAATATCGCTGCGGGCGCCGACACGACACGCAGCCATCTGTCGCTCGGCTCCGCATATGCCAGGGAAGGGGATTTCGCCAACGCGGCGGCGCAATTCTCGAAGGTTCTCGAAAAGGACCCCGGCCATTTTCAGGCGGCGGTTGCCCTTGCACGCTGTCACTTCTTCATGGGGGATTACGCGAAGGCCGCTGCGATCGTCAGACAGATGCGTGCGCGCCACCCAGCCGATCCGGTGCTGGGGTGGTTCGAGGCGGATTGCATCAAAGCGCTCCAGGCGAAAAAGGCAAAATCACATTAAATCCCCGTCCCCGCAGGCGGCATCAGCAAATTTCGGTAATAGTCAACCAAGTCCGCGCCGAAAAACATCCAAAGCAGTGCGGCGAACGCGAGGTACGGACCATACGGAAGCTTCCCGCCCCATTCACGCCTGCCGGTCGCCATGAGGAACAATCCCATGGCCGCGCCGGCGAGTGACGAGACCAACACTACGAAGAAGAGCGAGGGGGGGCCGAGAAATGCGCCGATGCCGCCAATGAATTTAACGTCGCCGAATCCCATTGCCTCGCGCGGAATCACGATCTGCCCGGTAACGGCATTCAGCGACCCGACCTGGTCGAAGGAAAATTTCTCCTCCCCAATCGTGATGCCCTCCTGGGTGACCGCGACCGCGCCCTGCTCCCATGACCGGCTTTCGCCGCCCGCGGACGTGAATGAAATGTTTTTTCCGGTAAATTCGAGCCGGTCCGAAGCCCGCATCAGCATATCCTCCCAGAGAAGTTTTTCCGAGGAAATGGAAATCGCGTCCGCCGTCAGGGTGACTTCTGTTGGCTCGTGGAAACGGGCTTTGCGTTTTCCAAAAGCCAGTTTTCCGAGTTCCACGATGCCCCAGAGCACGAGCCATGCAGTCAACGCGCCTCCGAGCGACATGCCGAACGAACGCAGGTGCGTGCTCTCGCGCTGCAGTTCGGGCACCAGCGCCGAGCAGATCAGGCCGGCGACGATGCCGCTATAAGTGATCTCATCCGGGATGATGTAATGTTCCAGGTCAGTTGCCGTGGCGACGATCATCAGGCCGGTGAAGACCATGTAGCTGATGGCAATCGGCAGCGGAAACGAATTCCATAGAAATAGAAAAAGGGACGCTGTCACCAGCTCGATGACCCAGTAGCGGATGGAGAAGGATTTTCCGCAGCACTGCGTCCTGCCGCGCAACGCGATGTAGCTCACCAGGGGAATGTTGTGGTGCCACGGGATCATCGCGCCGCAGTGGGGGCAATGGGATCGCGGGCTGATGATCGACTCGTTACGGGGCATGCGGTAGATGCAGACGTTGAGGAAGCTTCCGATGACCGATCCGAGGATGAACACGGCCGCATCCATGAATCCTTCGGGGATCGGCTCCGATCCGAGCGCGGCAAGGCACTCAACCATAAATCTCCGTTTTCAAGGCACGGCGCATCGTCTGGAGAGGGGGCTTCCTGCGCGTCCAGATCTCGAATGAGCGCGCGCCTTGCTGCAGCAGCATTTCGAGGCCGTTGGCCGCCCGCGCACCCTCCTTTTTCATTGTTTTCATGAATGCGGTTGTCGCGGGCCGATAGATCATGTCCATGAACAGTCCGGGTTTTAGCATCCTCAAGCAGGCTAAGGAAAGGGGCAATGGATCGGATTTGCGAAGGCCGAGACTCGTGGCATTGATCAGAAGATGGCACTTTTCCGGCTTGAGCGAGATGGCCGTCCGCCTCCGGAGTGACTGGATCCTGCGGGCGAGAGCGCGTGCGCGTGCAGCCGTCCGGTTGAGCAAAATCAGCTTTTGCGCGCCCGCGAGGGCCAGCGCGACTGCGGCGGCTTGACCCGCGCCACCGCATCCGGCCACGGCGATCGTTTTGCCCCGCGGCCGGAACCCAAACTCGCGGCGAAGCGCCTGGATGAGGCCATGTCCATCGGTATTGAAGCCACGGGGAGGGTTGGAGAAAACGATCGTGTTGACGGCGCCTATGGCCCGGGCCGAGCGGTCGAGTTTTTTGAGACACCTTGCGGCGCTGGCTTTGTGCGGGATCGTGATGTTGATTCCGACGACGCCCGAGGTTTGGAGCTGCTTGAGCGCCGCAGGGAGGCTCGCCGGGGGGACGTCCCAGGCCTCATAGGACCAGTTCATTTTCAGGCGCCGGAAGGCCGCGTTATGCATGGCCGGAGAGGCGGTGTGCTTGATCGGATGGCCCACGATCCCGACCGTTTTTTTCGGCGCCTTCATCACGGCTTGCTTTAACGCACTCCATGCGAGTATAGCAAACGCAAAACCATGACCATGATTGCCGGCATTGGAATCGATCTGATTGAAACCTCGCGCATCCGCGACACGCTCGACAAGTTCGGCGATCGCTTCTTCCGGCGGGTTTTCACCCCAAAGGAAGTCGACTATTGCAAGTCGATGAAATTTCCCGACCGGCATCTGGCGGCCCGGTTTGCGGCGAAGGAGGCGGTTGGCAAATGCTTCGGCACGGGCATCGGCGGCGGGCTCGGCTGGAAGGACATCGAGATCACGCACAGCGAGCTCGGTGAACCACTGGTCGAGCTCCATGGCGGCGGTCTTGAGCTGGCCCAGCGCCTGGGCATTCGCGAGGTCCGCGTCAGCCTCAGTCATACGGAATCTTATGGTTGCGCCGTGGCCGTCGCGGAGAAGTGAACCATAAAATGGGCTGGCTCAATCATCTGGAGAGGCGTTTCGGCCGATACGCGATCCCCGAACTGACTTGGAAACTGATCGGCCTTCAGTTTGCCGTCTATCTTTTTGGAATCTTGTTCCCGGATTTTTACGGGGCCCTTTTTCTGGACCCGGATCGTGTGTTGAAGGGGGAGGTCTGGCGGCTGATTACCTACATCGTGATGCCGCCGGTGTTCGGGATCACTGATGTGATCTGGTTTTTCTTTTATGCTTATTTTTTCCTGTTGATTGGTTCCAGTCTCGAGCGAGAGTGGGGTTACTTTCGGTACAATATGTTCTGGTTGATCGGCATGCTGGGAACGACATTTTTCGCCTTTTTTGTCGCCCGAGGTTCGATCGCGAACATCTATCTGATGATGTCGCTGTTTCTCGCATTTGCCACACTCTTTCCGGATTACATGATCTATATTTTCTTCTTCCTGCCGGTGCGCGTCAAATACCTGGCTTATCTGGACGCCGCCGGGTTTTTGGTTCTCTTCATGACGGGGGACCTGTCGATGAAGGTTGGGATTGCCGTTGCCTTTTCCAACTATCTCCTTTTTTTCGCGCCGAGGTTCTGGCAGATCGCAAAAGTTCAGGTCGGGACCGAAGGACGGCGAAAGAAATTTCAGGAAGCGCGGCGGGAGCGCAGCTCCGGTTCGGCGTTTCATGAATGTATCGTCTGCAAACGCACGGACCTGACGCATTCAGATCTGGAATTTCGTGTCGGGGATGACGGCCACGAGTACTGCGCAGAGCACTTGAAAAGATGAAGGAATGTTTTGACTATGACGTCGCAGTGATCGGAAGTGAGAGCGCCGGATTTGCCGCCGCCAGGACCGCGAAGCGCCGCCGGTGTTATCTCCAGTCGAAGGCGCCTCTCTTCCAGGCATAGACATATCCAACCGTCAGGATGCCAATGAACGACAGCATTGAGATGAGAATCGCCGTGCCCTGGGCGAGCATCTCCTTGTAGACGACGGCCCACGGATACATGAACACCACTTCGATGTCGAAGATGATGAACATCATCGCAA
>JAHFSZ010000026.1:5797-31689 GCA_023265515.1 Verrucomicrobiota bacterium | reverse complement strand
AAAAACTGGTCGGGCTGGCGGGATTTGAACCCACGACCTCTTCCACCCCAAGGAAGCGCGCTACCAAACTGCGCTACAGCCCGAATAGGGGGATACTACTAATGCGTAGAGCAACCTGGGTCAATCGCCAAAGCCGCTCTTTTTTCTGAAGGACTTGATGTCGGACCGGCGATGCTTTTGCTCCAGCATTCGCTGTTTGGACCGGCGGGAGCGGCGCCGCTTTTGCCGCCGAATCTTTTCACGCTCCTGCTGTAATGCGCTCTTTCTGCCCTCCTGCACCTCCTCGATTTTGTCGAGAAGCCACCGACGGGCCAGGAAACGATTCATGGCCTGCGACCGTTCCTGCTGGCATTTGACGCGGATGCCGCTCGGCTTATGGACGAGCACCACGCAAGTCGATGTCTTGTTCACATGCTGGCCTCCCGCCCCCGCAGACCTGACAAAGCTCTCCTCCAGGTCGGCTTCCACGATTCCGAGCTTCAGCATCCTCTCGGCCAGCTGCTTCGCCTTGGACTCCGAGACAGGATACAGGGGCATCGCGGCAGTTTAGCTGGTTCCCGCCAGATGAACAGAGGGAAGCTTTGATCTTCGCGGTGTTCGCGGCTAAAAAGAGCTCGTTGAAGACCAGTTTATCAGCCGTTCAAGCGGCAGCCTCGGGTTCTTCTCGGCGCGCGGCTTATGAGGCTCTGCTGCAGTGGGAGAAATCCGGGGCCTTCGCCGACTCGATTGTTGATCAGCGCATACGACATGCGCTCCAGGGTGCGGATGCCGATTTGGCGGTGGAGATCTTTTATGGCGCCATCCGGTGGCGGGCCCGCCTTGACTTTGTCATCGACCATTCGACGTTCCGGGTGAAGGTTCTTTCCCTGCGCTGTCTGCTCCGGTGCGGACTCTACCAGCTCCTTTTCCTGGACCGCGTCCCGGAGTACGCGGCGGTGAACGAAACCGTCGCGCTGGCGCCCGCCGGCCTGAGAAGCCTCGCCAACGCCTTTCTCCGGTCGTTTCTTCGCGAGCGAAAAAACTGGCTCCAGCGTCTCGAGTCCTGTCGCGAGACAAAGCCCGATGTGTTTTATTCCCATCCAGCCTGGCTGATCCGACGCTGGGAACGCGCGTTCGGCGGGGACCGGGCGCGCCAACTGCTGGGTTGGAACAACACAATCCCCGGCGTTTTCATCCGGGCCAACACGCTGAAGTGTTCATGTGAAGAGCTCAAACCCGCCCTCCAGGACCACCTTCCGAAAAGCACGCCGCATCCGCTGGCCTTCCAGGTCGAATCTCCCGGCGGACTCTTCGCAAGCGAAGCCTACCGCCAGGGCTGGTTCTACGCGCAAGATCCGAGCACGCTCAAGGCGGTTGAGCTGCTCGATGCCCATCCCGGCGATACGGTGCTTGATCCATGCGCCGCGCCAGGCGGCAAGACCAGTTACATCGCCCAGCGGATGGAGAACCGGGGCCGGGTGGTCGCCAGCGACCTGGATCCGAAACGGCTTCGCCTGCTCGAGGAAAATAAAAAACGGCTGGGTTGCAGTTCGATTGAGATCGTCCCCATGCACACCCTTCTCAACACAACCGAAGCGTTTGACCGGATTCTGCTCGACGTCCCTTGCTCGAACACCGGCGTCCTGCGCCGCCGGGTCGATCTGCGATGGAGGATCCGGCGCCAGGAGATCCTCGCGCTTGCTGCCGAGCAGTTTCGGCTCGTTGTCCGGTTCACCCAACGTTTGAAACCGGGCGGCATTCTTGTCTACAGCACCTGCAGCCTGGAACCTGAGGAAAATGAACAGATGGTTGAGCGGCTCCGCAAGCAAGTCCCCGTGCTGATGCTGGAGGAAACCTGGAGCAGCTTTCCGCCCGAATCCGGGATGGATGGCGCGTTTGCGGCAAAATTCAGAATGAAAAATTTGAAATGAAAAACATCCTCCCCATGGCCGCAATGTTTTCATTCCTCCTGGCGGGCGGCGCGGCGGGCGGCGGCGAACCGCTCCTGGAACAAACCTGGCAACGCTATCATGAACTCTTTCGCTCGCCACGGGAAATCATGCTCGGGATCAGCACCGAGCTGAAAGACCCGGATCGGCCGCTCCGGCTCCAGCAGGCGGCGGATCTGCTCCGAAGCTTTCCGAATGTCGAAGAGGTCTTTCCGATCCTCCCCAACCCGGGGGCCGAGCAGGAAACCATGATCATCTTCCAGATGCTCAACGCTCCACCCGCCGAATTCGGCGCCTGGTTGGAAAAACTCCAGCCTCGCCACATCCGGCAGGCCATCCGCCGATTCATCCAGGCGGGGCGCGGCGGGCTCCAACCACGGGACCCTTGCGAGGACCCCGATCCGCTCCATCTTAAAAACTTCTACCAGTTGCCCGGCTCCATCCCGTTCTTCAAGCAACCGTTGCCGGCCGGACTCTACGTCCGGCTCAGACCCGATCTTTCTTCCGCAGGGCACAGCCGGACATGGACACAACAGGCGGAGCGCCTCGAAGACGAGGTCCACCGGTTCTACGAAAGGTCCGGCTGGAATGCATCGATCGTCCGATATCAATGGGTTCCGCCGTCGGAGCCCGAAGCGGGGCCTTTGCTGACCGCCTTCTGGCTGGCCATGTCGCTGGCCGGCACCGGCGCTTCTTTCTGTTTTTCACGGCGCTTCGGCCCGTTTCTCGCGCTTCTCGTCCTCATGGCCGCATGCCATCTCGCGTTGGACCAGCTGGCAGGCTGGCTTCCCCATCTTTTCGATCGCCTGCTCTTTCCGGCAGGCCTTCTGCTCACGCTCTTCTGGGGACTCACGTTTTACTGGCGCGCCCACAGGGAAGAATGCCATTGCGCCGGATGGCCCGGCTTTCTGGCGCGGTGGCGCCAATCCATCATGCTCCTGCTGCTGCTGGGGCTCGCCGTGCCGCTTGCGTGCCAGCAGATCCGAAAGCACGAGCCGGGAAACCCCCGGCGGCCCGTTTTGGAACAATTCTGGTCGTTGAAATCCGACCATGCATGGGAGGAACGGACCGCGTGCCTTCTGACGGAGGCCAGCGGCTGGGGCGACATCGTCTACGAACTTGGGGCCGAGCGATTTGCGTTCTCAAAAGCGAAAGAGAACCGGCTCGTCACGCGCTACTGGAACCCCGGCGCCTGGGTGCCGCGGCCGGTGTTTCAGCGGTCGAACGCTTCCGACTTCCTCAAAAAAAGGAACGTCGTCGTCCTGGAAAAAATCGCCCGGCAGGAGAAGCTCGCGCCGAAGGATTTGGCTCCGACATTCGAATTTCTGAACCGGATCGGCGAGGCGTCCCTGGCGCTGACACAGGATGAAAGCGCCGTCTGGGTGCTGAGCCGGGAATCCAACGCCCTCGGAGTTCGTTTCCGCCAGTGGATCCGGGTCGAACCCGAATCAATCGCCACCCTTTCCTACTGCTTTAGAGCCCCCCGGGTTTCCGAGACGGCGCTGATGCCATGGATTGGCGAAGCGGTCCGGCCTTTCGGCGTCCAGGCGCGGTGGGTCGCTCCCAAAATTCTCCACCAAGCGGCCATTCGCGACATGCTGTTAAAAATGGCGGGCGTATCGGGGGCACTCCTGGCATTGGTCCTTTTGGCGCGGGGACGGCGTATCCGCGTCCTGCGGGCGGCCCTTTCAACCTTCTTATTCCTGGCGGGTTGGGTGCTCAGTCTCATTGCCCTGAGCTGGGACTGGACCGGTGGCGGCCTGTGGATATGGACTTCGGTTGCCGCCTGGCAGGCCGCGCTCTGTTTGGAATTTTTTTCCGGAGATCATGAGGCGGATCGGGAGGTGGTTTTTGCCGCCGCGACCGTTGCGGGGATGACGATCCTGGCTGCGGCCTGGCTTTGGTCGCTCAGCGGAAAATCAGAGGGGTGCGCGGCACTCCTGGGTACGGGGTATTTCTGGAGTCTGGCGTGGTGTCTTGCCCTCGCTCCGCAGCGCCGTAAACGGTAAACGATCGCCGAAGTACGCGGTCGTTCCGCGCGTGTCTAGTCAGGCTTTTTCCGACTTGAGCTTCTTTCGAAGCTCGCGACCCGGCTCGAGCCCGTATTTCTTGAGCTTATTGTAGAGGGTCATGCGCGAAATTTTCAGCGCATTGGCTGCGCGCGTCACGTGTCCGCCATGGGCCAGCAACGTCTCCTTGATGATCTGCGCTTCGGGTTTATCCCAGCGCATCTTCAAGGGAAGGTTGTAGTAATTGGTGTTGCCCTCCATGGCCGTCGGGGATTTCACCGCGCCGCTCAGCACACCGTCGACTTTTTCCTTCAGCGCCGCCGGCGTGATCGGCTTGGTGATGTAATCCGCGGCGCCGATCTTGGTGGCATAGACCGCCTCCTCAACCGTCGTATAAGCGCTCAGCAGGATCATTGGCGTCTGGGAATAGCGCGCCCGGACTTGCTCGAGGAATCGGATTCCGCTAATGCCCGGCATGCGGATATCGCTGATGATCAGATCATAGACGTTTTTCTCGAGGCTCTCGAGGCCCAGCACCGCGGTTTCCGCCGTCATGACTTCATGTCCATAAATTTCAAGCGTCTCACGGAGGAAGTCCCTGACACCTTTTTCATCGTCAACGACCAAGATTTTTGACATTGTTTACTGTTACTTTACAAACGGGCATTTTGTCAAGATGGATTGTAAAGTCTTTTTAAACCATTGCAAATCAACGATATATATGGATGAAATCGTCGGATGGCATTGATGAAATTGGGCTTTCTTGACTAAGAACAACGATCGAGAATCGGCCCTCGCTCTGCCAGAAGCGATCGTCTTTGTGGTTTGCCGGCGGGAATCGCTTTTAGGATTTCCATGGAGCATCGTTTTGTGAAAAATTGAAATATGGCCGGGCACAGCAAGTGGGCACAGATCAAGCGCTCCAAAGGCGCACTCGATGTCAAACGCGGGAAAATCTTCGGCAAACTGAGCCGTGCGATCACCGTCGCCGCCCGACACGGTGGAGCCGACCCGCAGTTCAACCCGCGTCTTCGCACCATCATCCTTACCGCAAAGGCCGCCCACATGCCCAATGACAACATCGACCGCGCCACCAAGCGAGGCGCAGGTACCGGCCCCGATGCCGCCCTTTTTGAGGAAGTGCTTTACGAAGGTTACGGCGCGGGCGGCGTCGCGGTTCTTCTCGAAGTGATGACCGACAACAAAAACCGTTCGGTCGCCGAGATCCGCAATGTTTTTGCCAAGCATCAAGGCAATATGGCGAGCGCCGGCAGCGTCGCCTGGATGTTCCATCGCAAGGGCCTGATCAGCACCGACGCCTCGAAAACCACCGAAGACCAGTTGCTGGAGTGGACGCTGGATGCGGGCGCCGAGGAAATTTCGCAAGCCGGTGACCAGTTCGAGATCCAGACCGCGCCCGACAAACTCGACAAGGTGCTTGAGGCCTTGAAGCAGAACGGCCTGGCCGCGCTCTCGGCGAAGCTGACCCATGTCCCCCAAAATACCGTGGCCGTGAACAACGAGGCCGATGCCAGGAAGGTGCTCGAGTTGGTGGAGGCGCTCGAGGAGCTCGACGACGTCCAGCACGTCCATGTCAACTTCGATATCCCCGATCGGATCATGGAGAAGATCGAGGCATGACGCACCATTTCTTATTTCTAATTCCTAATTTCGAATCGTAGAACAGTCCCATGGCTGAAATCATCAGAAATCAGAAATCAGAAATCAGAAATTCAGCTGTCCGGATTCTCGGCATCGACCCTTCCCTTCGTTCCACCGGCTACGCCGTCATCGAAAAAAACGGTTCTGAGTTTCGATCGGTCCACTATGGAACGATCGAGAACAAGCCCGGCGTCATCCCCTCCCGCTGCCTTGCCGCGATCCACGAGATGCTCGACTGCGTCATTCGCGATCACCATCCATCCCAGGCCGCGCTCGAGTCCATCATCTTCGCCCAAAACATGAAGACCGCCATCACCATGGGTCACGCCCGCGCCGCCGCCGTCCTCGCCTGTGCCCGGCACGGGCTTGAGATCTACGAATACAGCCCGAAGAAAGTGAAGCTCGGCGTCGCCGGCCGGGGCTCCGGCGCCAAGCAGCAGGTGAGCTTCATGGTCCGCGCCATTCTCGGCCTTCGGGAAAATCCCCCCTTCGATGTCACCGACGCCCTCGCCGTCGCCCTCACGCACGGCCAGCAGAACAAAATGCTCTCCCGGGGAAAACAGATCTGATCGCGCGCAGCCGGGCCAGGGAGAGGAATTTGGATGGTTTCCCCCTTCAAAACCATTTAAAGAGCAGGAACCCATGATCGCCCATCTCTCCGGAAAACTGACGCAGGTCTGGCCAACGCAGGTGGTGGTCGAAGCCCACGGCGTCGGCTATGAGGTGCTGATACCGCTGAGCAGCTTCGACCGGATGCCGAAGCCGCCCGCACCGATCAAGCTTCTCACCCATCTGGTGGTGCGCGAAGACGCACACCAGCTCTACGGTTTTCTGACGGAGGAAGAACGCGACCTGTTTCGGATGCTGATCCAAAAGGTTTCGGGGATCGGCCCAAAGACCGCGCTCGATGTGCTCAGCGGCATTCCGGCGGCGGATTTCAAGTCCGCGGTCGTGCGCTCGGACGCGGCGAGGCTCTCCGCGATCAAGGGGATTGGCAAAAAAACGGCCGAACGGATCATCCTCGAACTCAAGGACAAGCTCGGCGTGGCGGGAGCCTGGGAGGCCGCCTCGCGCAAGGGCCAATGCTCCGCTGAGGACCAGACGATTTCCGACGCCGTGCTGGCCCTGATTTCACTCGGCTACAAGCAGGCCGACGCGCTCCAGGCGGTCCGAGCCGCGCAGGAAAAGTCCGGGGCCGGCGAACAGGCTTCCGTCGAAGCGCTGGTCTACCAGGCGCTCAGAAAACTTTAGGGGGAATTCTCGTAGTTACTTCTTGAGCTTGTCCAATTCGCCAAGAAAAGCCTTGGGACCGCCTTCCATATACCCCAGCTTGCCCGCCTGCTGACCGTTGGAATCGAGGACAATCACCGTCGGGTAGCCCTGGATGGCGAACTTTTGCTTGAGCTCCTGGTTTTGTTGCTTGAGCCCGGCCGACTGCGGCTTGGAACGCGGAAAGTCGACCTTCAGCAGAATGAGGTTCTTCTTGGCGTAGTTTTTGAACTCGCTCTTGGAAAAAACCTCCTTGTCGAGCTTGATGCACCAACCGCACCAGTCCGAACCGGTGAAGTCCACAAGCACCATCTTTTTTTCCTTCGTGGCCTGCTGGAGGGCGGCCTTGTAGTCGGTCTGCCATTCATCGGCAAATGCGGGCGATGTCGCAAGAAGAACAAAGGCCAGCAACAACAGGATGGAGCGGATCTCTTTGAAAAGTTTCATGATTTTCCTCCGGGGAATAGGGTTGAGACGCGAGACTATAGCGGAAAATTCAGATTTGAAAACCCGAATTCGGACCCGTTTCAGGAGCGATCCAAAATCGACAGGCCAGGGGCGAGTTGGCTCATCGATAGACCCTTTGAAGGCGGATCCCCAACCGAAGGAACGTCGGCACGTCGAGGTCCTGACCATTGATAATCAGGCGGTCGTGTTTGTCGAAAATGCCATGCGTGGTGTCGTCGAGCGGCAGGCTCACCTGCCGGGGCGCGTCTTTCTTGGGGAGGCGTTGCTTGCTCGATGAGGAGGAGGAGGCCGGCTTGATCCCCAAAAAAATTTCCTGCGGTTTTCCCGGGGCCGCTTCAGTCCAGGCAGGGGCCATCTCCCCGTCCGCGGATGGGCCATCCGCCGTCGGCTCCACTGGTATCTCTTCGAGCTGCGGCGCCTCGGTTTGAGTTTCCCCGGCCTCCACGGTTTCTGAATCGGCCTCCTTCGTGACTTGCAAGTTGCGCGCAACCTTCCCCGTCGACGCGATCACCAACACGCAAATCTCGTTGCCGATCATTTCATCGATGACGTAACCGACCTTGATGGCGGTCTCATCGCCGAGGCTTTCCTGGAGAATCCTCATTCCTTCGTTCACCTCGCGCATGGTGGTCGCCGGGCCATACGTCATGCAGACAAGCGCCGCCGAGGCTTGTTTCAAAATTTCGGTTTGCGACAGCAGCGGGCTTCGCAGCGCCCCACGCACGGCATCCTCGATTTTCCGTTCGCCGCGTCCCGTCCCGTATCCGACCAGCGTTTCTCCTTTTTCCCGGCGGAGAACGGCCCCCAGGTCCGCGAAATCAATGTTGATCAGGCCCGTTTTCGCGAGCATCGAATAGATCAGCTTGACGCCGTCACACAAAAACTGGTCCGTCGGCCGGAACATGTCGATTCCCCTGGTTTCTCCTTCCGCGAGCGAGAGCAGCCGGTCATTCGGAATGCAGATCACCGCGTCGGCCGAGCGGCGCATCACCTCCAGCCCCTGCTCAGCGACGCGACAGCGGTACTTGCCCTCCGATGAGAACGGCAGCGTCACAAGCGCCAGCACCAGCGCGCCTTGCTGCTTGGCAATCTGCGCCAGGATGGGACCTGCTCCCGTCCCCGTTCCCCCGCCCATCCCAGCCGCCAGAAAAACAAGATCATACCCGGTCAGCGCCGCCCGCAGTTCCATCTCATCCTCATAAGCCGCCTCGGAGCCCACCTCCGGGTCGCCACCCGCGCCGAGCCCGCGCGTTCGCTGGGCGCCGATCTGGATTTTTTCCGGCGCAACGGATGCTGTCAGATGTTGCGTGTCGGTGTTGACGCTCAGGATGTTGATGTCCTGGAAACCCTCCAGCACGAGCCGGTCCACCGCGTTGGTCCCCGCTCCGCCAACGCCAACCACTTTGATTTTGACATGCCGGTCGAGATTTTTTTGGCGCTTCTTCATGATGGCCTTTTACTTTCCAAAAATTCTTCCCAGCAGCCCGCGCTGACGTTTGCCGCTGAATTCCGACCGCGTCTGGTAGGCATACTTCACCAGGCCAATCGCCGTCGAAAATTCCGGTTGGAGCTGCGGATCCTGCGCGCCGTCCACGCCGTGCGCAATCGGGGTGGTGACCGGCATTTCAAAGATGCTCTCCGCGAGGTGGTTCAAGCCGGGCGTTCTCGACACGCCTCCCGTGATGAAAACGCCCGCGCCGATGTAGTCAGTCAATTTCTGCTCCTCAATTCGCGCAAGCACGAGCCGGAAGAGCTCCTCGAATCGGGCCCGCGCGACGGTCTGGATGTCACCGAGCGCGAACGACTTTTCCTGCAGGCCGAACTCACCTGTCCTCAGCACCACCGTCTCCACAGGACGCGCCGCATCGGGCGCCAGATTGACGTGCTCAACCTTCAATTTCTCGGCGCGATTAAAGGGAATTTTGAGCGCGACGCTCAGGTCATTGGCGACGTTGTTGCCGCCGAGCGCTACGACGCCGGTGCACCGGATCGTCCCCTTGGCGTACACGACAAACTCGGTGATTCCCGCCCCGATGTCGAGCAGGACGGCACCCTGTTGCTTGTGCTGGGGCGCCAGGTTTGCCAGGGCGCTTGCCAGGCCTGAAAAGACGCTGTGGCTGACTTCGATTTCCTCAGCCAGGACACAGCGAATGGAATTCTGCAGGCTCGTGTTCATCCCGTGGACGATGTGGACGCCGACTTCCAGCCGCGAGCCAAGCAGTCCGACCGGATCCAGAACCCCCTCGCGATCATCCACTTTGAAAAGCTGGCGGATGGTATGGATCGCCGAATGACCCTGCGGCAGGCTTGCCACCTTGGCATTGGCGATCACGTCGGCGATGTCGGTGTGGGTGATTTCTCTGTCCTCGCTGACGATGGGAATGCTTCCGACGTTGTTAAAGGAGGCGATGTTCCTGCCGGTCAGGCCAACTTCGACCCGGTTGATCTCAAGGCCGTCGACCGTCTTCTCCGCTTCGAGAACGGCGCGGTGAATGGACTCGACAACGTTCTCGTGGTGATGGACCTCCCCTTTTAGGATTCCAAACGTATCGACCTTGCTGTATCCGATCAGGTTGAGCAGGCCGTCGTCGCGGACTTCCGCGACCACGATCTTCGTGTTCTGCGTGCCCACATCGAGCCCCACCAAAATGTCATCTCTTGAGTTCCAGATCATCTTCCTGAATTCCATTTTTGGCATAGGCGGATTTCCAAATCATGCAGCGCGCCGGAACACAACCGGCACATCGCGGTCGACGGTCAAATCGGCGCTGCCGACGTGCAGCCCTCGGTTCCTCGCGTCATTCAGGATATACTCCAACCGGCGCAAATTTTGCTCCATGAAATCCAGTCCAATCTTCAGCCGCATGCCGCCGGACGTTTCGACCACCAGCATGTGTGACCGGGAAACGTCGATGCTCTCAACCTCCACCATGGCGTTCAACGTCGTGATCTCGCACTTGTGGATCAACTCCAGAGCCTGGAAAATCTCCGGCGAAGTCACGGCATTGCCGACGCGCAGGTCGGAAATCTTCGCTCCCGTAATCAGCGGCATGGAATCAGCCGGGCTGTTCCCGGCTCCGCGGCTCCCATCATCCGCGCCGGCAGCCGGGTTCAAACTCATGACAAAGCCTTCTTCGTCGATCGCATAGGTTTCCCATCTCATGTCGCGCGGCGCCGCCAGCCGGGCCACGGGAACCCGTTCGGTCAGCCGGATCGTCATCCGGTCGGGCAGCTGGCGCCGGACCTCCACCCGTTTCACTTCCGGAAGCAGCTCCAGGTTGGCGCGGACTGCCTTCAGATTGATTTTGAACAGGTTCTGCCCCTTGCGCAGGCCCGCGTATTTCAGGATTTCCTCGCGGCTCAGGACCGAGCCGGTATTCTCCACGACGATCGCGCGCAGGATGAACTGCGGATTCGCCGAAAACATCCCGCGCCCGCTCATCTGGACGAGCTCCCAGGCACCCCATCCAAACACCAGCACGCTTAAGAACACGCACCAGCTCCAGACGATCCGCTTGGTCCGCCGACTTGAATCTGAACGGGTGCGGATCTTGGTCTGAAGCACGTTGATCTTCCGCCGCTCACGGATATTTTTGGAGCGCCCCTTTTTGAAGAGCGACCATTTCATGCGCGGCCTCCCCGGCGTGCCGCCATTCGGACCAGCCGGTCACAAAGTTCTTGGAAGGAGATCCCGGCGGCCGCGGCCGCCTTGGGAAGGAGGCTGGTCTCGGTCATTCCCGGCAACGTGTTGACTTCGAGAACGAAGTTTTGGTCATTTGGATCCATCCGGACATCTACCCGCGAAATATCGCGACAGCCCAAGCACTTATGTGCCTGAACAGCAAGGTTTTGTAAACACAATTTTTGGTATTGGGTCAATGGAGCGGGCACAAGATATTCGGTCGCGCCCTTGGTATATTTGTTCTGATAGTCGTACCACCCGGACTTCGGTTTGATCTCCACAATCTCGAGCGCCTCGTCGCCAAGTACAGCGACCGTCAACTCCCTGCCGTGGATAAAGGCTTCGATCAAGATCTCGTCATCGCTTTCGAAGGCAAGCTTGGCGGCCTGCTCCAGATCTTCCTCGCGGCGTACAATGGTGACGCCAACGCTGGAGCCTTGCCTGCTCGGCTTGACCACCCAGGGAAGGTCCTGCTTCAGGCGCCGAATCCCGCGGTCACCCTTCTTCATGATCACACCGGGCGGCGTTGGCACGCCTGCGGAAGCAAACGCTTTTTTTGTCGCCACCTTGTCGAAGGCAAGCCGGCTCGATTCGATGCCGGAGCCGGTATAGGGCAGGCCCATCTTCTCGAGGATCGCCTGGACCTGGCCATCCTCGCCGAAGGTTCCGTGCAACGCCAGAAAAACGGCCTCCGTCTTCGGCGCCACCGCGAAGTTTGGACTCGTGACGTCAATCTCCTCGACCTCGTGGCCGCCTTCCCGGAGGGCCTTTGCCACCGCCGCACCGGAGCGCAGCGACACCTCCCGCTCCGCAGAGAGGCCTCCTTTCAAGACTGCAATCTTCATTCCGGTTTTCTCATGACAGGGTTGGAACCAATTTTTCGTCGCCCAGAATGACGACTTCCGTTTCCAGCTCGATGCCGCGCGCCTGCCGGACACGCTCCTTGATCAATTCGATCAATTGCAGGACATCATGCGCTGTCGCATTCCCCGCGTTGATGATGAAATTGCCGTGAACATCCGAAACAACAGCGCCGCCGAACCGTAATCCCTTGAGCTTGAGCTCATCAATCATTTTTCCGGCCGGGATCGATGCCGTGTTCTTGAAGATGCAACCCGAACTTGGCTTGGCCGGCTGCGATTCCCGCCGCTTCTTCTCGAACATTTTTAGTTTCTCGTCGATCCGTGTGCGCGTGCTCGAAGTCGTTTTAAAGACCGCCGAGAGCGCGATGCTGCCCTCCAATGCCCCGCAGTTCCGGTAAGCGACGCCCATTTGCTCCGGCCTGGCATCGTGCAGCCTGCCCTGCCGGTCAATGTAACGAACCGTCTCGACCGCATCGAACACAGCGTTGCCCATCGCTCCCGCATTCATCCGCAGGGCGCCGCCCACTTCCCCTGGAATCCCCTCCATAAACTCGAGGCCGCCGCGTTCCTTGCCCCGGGCCGCCATCACCAGCTTTTTCAACCGCACCCCGGCACCGGCCTCGATCCGGCCATCCGGGTTGAAAACAATCTTTTCGAAATGATCGCCGGCCGGATGGAGGGTGATCCCCGAAATTCCGGCGTCGAGCACCAGCAGGTTCGAGCCGCGCCCAATCACGGTCAGCGGCACGTGTTCCTCATTCGCGTACCTGACAACCGCCAGCACATCTTCTTCTGTTGACGGCTCCACCCAGATCCGGGCGCATCCGCCCACGCGCATCGTTGTGCGCTTCGACATCGGCTCATAGAGCTTGACCACGGTCTTTGGGCCGGTGCACCGGCGCAACTCCGAGGCGATCTTCAGATCCTCCGCGAGACTTTGGCTCACCTGCGAGATGTTGCCCGCGCCCATCACCAGCACGAAATCACCATCCTGGATTTCGCGGCCGGCCACTTCGCGCAGTTTCCAAAGGTCCGGCTCATAGACAACCTTGGTCTTGCTGCCGCGATCAACCGCCTCGGCAACCTTTCGCCCGTCAATGCCGGCGATCGGGCTTTCACTCGCGGCGTAGATGTCGGTGATGAACGCCTTATCCGCGCCCAGGAAGGCCTTCCCGAACTCAGAGCACAGATGCTTGGTCCGCGTGTAACGGTGCGGCTGGAAGAGGACCAGAAGCCGGCCCTTCGCCTGTGCGCGCGCCGTCCGGACCGTCGCGCGGATTTCGGAAGGGTGATGCGCGTAATCATCGACCAACGTTACATGCCCATCCCAAAGCTTTTCAAAACGGCGCTTTGCCCCGGTGAATTCCCCGAGCGCATCCAAAACCGTTTTCGGGCCGATTCCGATTTCATCGGCCACCGCCAGCACCGCGCATGCATTGGAAACATTGTGAGACCCTGGAATTCCGAGCTTCAGCTCCTTCGGCGCATCCTTCAGTGACCAGCCGCGCGTGCACTTGAGCGCGCGGCAGACCGAGGCCGCCCCCGGGTCATCCTTGCAGTAAAAAACCCGGCGCCGCGTCCGCCGCGCAATCTCACGGAAGACCGTTTTGATCGCATTCAGGTCGGGATAGTAATCGAGGTGCTCGCGCTCGATATTCAGGACCACCAGAATCTCCGGATTGAACTCCGCGATCGATCCGTCGCTTTCGTCGCTCTCGACCACAAAATAGTCGCCTTTTCCCAGCTCCGCGCTGGAGCCGAGAACCCCAACGTGCGCGCCGACGTAGAAGGAAGGCTCGAGCCCCGCGCGCGTCAGCACGTGACTGATCATGGCAGTGGTGGTCGTCTTGCCGTGCGAGCCGGACACGATGATCGATTTTTTGTCGTCCATCAGGGCCGCCAGCATCCGCGCCCGCTTGACGATCGGGATGCCGCGCTTTTGCGCCTCCTGAATCTCCGGGTTGTTGCCGGGAACTGCGGAGGAGTAGACCACCACCTCGGCGTTTCCGACATTCTCGGCGCGATGGCCCGCGTGGATCGAGATTCCGAGCTTGCCGTACCACTCGCCCGGCTTCCGTCCCGCCGAGTCCGAGCCGGTCACCCGGTGACCGCTCTGGGCCAGCAGGCGGGCCAAACCGCTCATGCCGCTGCCATAAATTCCCAGCAAATGGATTCGGCGCGGATGCGTCTTGATCAGCAGCCTTAAATCCTCCTGGGTCAGTTCATGCATGTCGACAAATAAGTATGATTACTTCGTTCTGCTTCCCAAATCGCATAACAAATCCGCGAGCCTATCGGATGCGTCATCAACCGACAGTCGCCGGCTGTTCGATGCCATCCTCGACAGCTCCACCGGATTGCCAAGCAACCCGCGGATCTCACCCGCCAGACGTTCGCCGGAGATTTCGCTTTCCTCGAAAGAGAGAGCCGCGCCACCGTCGACCTGCACTTTCGCGTTGGCCGACTGGTGCGAGTCGGCGGCAAAAGGATACGGGATATAGATCGCGGGCAAGCCAAAATAATTGATTTCTGTGATTGAGGAGGCTCCGGACCGGGCAATCACCAAGTCGGCGGCCGCGTAGAGCTTTTGCATTTCACCGAAAAAGGGCCAGACCCGGGCCGGAAAGCCATTCTCCCGGTACGCCGCCTCCATGCGTGTCTGGTCGTCCGCTCCGGTCAGATGCGCCCAGTGCAATCGCTCTGCCTTCAGGCCGGGGAGCGCCTCGATCACACGTGTGTTCAGGCCCCGCGCGCCCTGGCTGCCGCCCATCACGAGGATGACCCTCCGGTCCGGGTCAAACCCGAGCTCGGAGCGCGCGCCCAGCCGGTCCGGTTTGGCGCGGATTTCGTTGCGCACGGGCGTGCCGCCAACCGTCACCTTGCCCGGATCGATGATCCGTTCGAACGCCCGCGCTGCCTCCTGGAAGCCGACGACCACGCGCGTGGCGCTCCTGGCCAGCAGGCGGTTCGCTCGTCCGGGGATTGCATTGGCCTCGTGGATGACGGACGGAATCCACCTCCTTCTGGCCTCCCAAATCGGGGCCGCCGAGGTGAACCCGCCCATCGCGAGCACGACATCGGGCGGCCATTCGGCGTAAAGCTTCCGGCAAAAGGACTTGGCGCGGATCAACTGCGCAAAAAACCGGATCGTTTGGATTGAAACGCCCCTCGGCCATCCCATCGAGGGAAGCCTCCGGACCTGGAAACCCCCTCGCCCCTCCAGCGCCTTGCGATCGATCTCTTTTTCGGAAACCAGCAGCAGGACGTCATGCTCGCGGCCAAGAAGAACCTCGCCGACGGCCACCCCGGGGAAAAGATGGCCACCTGTGCCGCCGCAAGCAATGACAACTTTCATAGAGGGTCATTGTTAGACCGACGGCGTCCGGTCATCCAACGTCACTCCCCGATGCTGACCGGTTGCCAGCGACTGCCGGTGAATATTGATCAGGAGGCCGATGGCCACCATCATCAGAACCAGGTTCGAGCCGCCATAGCTCACAAATGGCAAGGGAAAGCCCTTGGGCGGTATGGTCCCGGTCACACTCGCGATGTTGACCAGTGCCTGGATGGAAATCATCGCCACCAGGCCCCATCCCAGGAGCGTCCCGAAGAAATCGGGCGCCCTGAGCGAGATCCGAACCCCGCAAAGCAGGATGACGACAAACGCCAGCATCACTGCGAGCGTGAAATAGAGCCCCTTCTCTTCGCCGATGATGGGAAAGATGAAGTCCGTCATTGATTCAGGCAGGTAGAACATCTTCTGCCGGCTGTTGCCCAAGCCAAGCCCATCCAGGCCCCCGGCGCCGAAAGCCAGGATCCCCATCCACACCTGGTAGGATTCGCCCTCACGGTGCAGTTCCGGATGGAGAAAGCCCATGATGCGCCCCATGCGCTCGTGATTCAACAACACCATCAATCCGATCGCCGCGGCTCCGAGCCCGCCGACCGGGAGCATGAATCGGAAAGGCGTCCCTGCGATGAACATCAGCAGGAAGACGAGGCATCCGAGCAAGAGGGTGTTGCCGAAATCGACCTCGACAAGAATCAGGGACGCCGGCAATGCCAGAATGCCGAGTGGAATCAAAAAACCGGTTTTCCATTTTTTGACCTGCCGCGCGTTTTTCGAGAGCCACGCCGTAACGCACAGAATCACGGCCAGCTTCGCCATCTCGGACGGCTGAAACGTGAAAGCGCCGATGTGCACCCAGCGGTGGGCGCCATTAGCCACCTTTCCAATTCCAGGAACGAACACAAGCACCAGCCACGGAATCGAACAGGCATAGAGGACCCAACCCCAGGTCTTCCACCCCCGGTAGTCGAAGAGCGCGGCCCCCGTCATGAGCACAAAGCCGACGGCCATCCAGATCAGCTGCCGCTTGACATAAAAATTCGTGTCGCTCATCGGCGCCCCGGTGCTCGAAAGCATCACGATGCCAAGCGCCAGCAACCCCAAGGCCGCAGTCATCATCAAGGACACTGTTGAAAATAAATGGCGCATATGCATCGTGAAGCGTCTTTATCCAAACGCTTCACTCTCAAAAAAACCCTTCCCGCTCGACGACTATATTCTGGTCGTATTTTCGACTGTCGGAGCCAGCGTTTTCTGATCCGAGCTCGCCCGCCTTAATTCAGCGTGGCTTGGGAATTCCAGCGACGGAATTTTCAACTTCTGGCCAACCGATACCTTGGTCGGATCGCTGATGTGGTTCGCCTTCAACAGCTCGCTGGTCGTCACGCCGTAACGGCGCGCGAGCTCGCTGACCGTCTCGCCCTTCGAAACCACGTGGATCTGCGGGGCCGAGTCCCTCGGTTCAACATCGGCAACGAGGCTCTGCACCGTCGGCTTGGGGCCGGGCTGCTGAACCTTAAGCTTTTGGCCCACCACAATCTTGTCGTCCTTGAGCTGGTTGGCGCTTCGCAATTCCGCCAGCCGCATCGCGTGGCGCATTGCAATGCTGCCCAACGTGTCGCCCTTCTTCACTTCATACAGGGCGAATGGCCCCGGCTCCGCTGCCGGCTTGGCCTCCTTTGGAGCAATTGCGGCAACTTCCGTCGTCTTCGCCTGGGCCGCCTGCTGATAGACAAGCTTCTGGCCGAGTTTCAGGAATTTTTTTGAGTCAAGCTTGTTGTCTCGGGCTAACTGCTGCACCGGAACTTTCAGCCGCGTCGAGACCCCCTTCCACGTCTCGCCTTTCTTGACCGTGTAGGTACGCGTAACAAGCTTGGCCTTGACCGCCGGCGGCTCCGTTTTCGCCACCGCCTTCTTATCCACCGGCAACGGAAGCGTCAGGTCGCCTCTGCTCTCCGGCGCCGTCAGCGAGACGGTTTCCATCGATTTCAGCGCCGGCCCCCTGGCTTCGGGGGACATGGTTACCGGATCCGGATCTGGCTGGATCGAATTGGCCTCCCCAACGGATTGTGCCGGCGTCGAATCGGCATCGAGGGCGGCTTGCTGCTCCTGGCTGCGCCCGTGCCTGTGGATTTCCTGGATGATGAACGCGCTTCCGATCAGGATGACGTGGATGGCGACCACGATGCCGATGATCAGCGGCGTCTTGCTTTTTCTCGGTCGAGCGATCAGCTCGGGTTGTTCGTTTTCCATGGGACGTTTCCTTTCTGGTTATTTGAGCTTGTTGACGGCATCGCGAAATGCCTGCCCGCGATGCTCGTAATTCTTGAACTGGTCATAACTGGAGCAGCCGGGCGACAGCATCACGATGTCGCCCGAAACAGCTTTTTCAGCCGCCAGCCGGACGGCCTGCTCCAGCGTTCCGGCGACGGCGCACTCAACATGATCCTTCCATAAATGGTTCATGCGTTCGGCCATTTCTCCAATAAGTAAACAGACTTTTACATGGCTTCTGAGCCGCGGCGTTACAGTCGAAAAATCAAAACCTTTGTCCTTGCCGCCCGCAATCAGGAGGATCGGACGGTCGAATGCCGTGAGAGCCTTCTCCATGGCGTCGATGTTGGTCGCCTTCGAATCGTTGACATACTCGACGCCGCCGCGCACACGCACGGTTTCCAGCCGGTGCGGCTGGGGCCGGTAGTGCCGGATCGCGTCGAGCGTCCGCCGGGCGTCCAGGCCCTGGGTCTTCGCCACCGCCAACGCCGCCATCACATTTTCCGCGTTGTGCTGGCCGCGAAGCCGGCTTTCCTTCAGGTCGAAAACCTGTCCAAAGCCCCTTTCAAAAACCAGCGACCCCTCGCACCAAAAATCAGCCTCGTTGGATGGAGCCAGCGCATAGCGCATCCGCCGGGCGCGTGTTTGCAGGCCCAGCCCCGCAAGGAACTTTTCCGAATCGAGGTTGACCACGGCCCAGTCCTCAGCAGTCTGGTTCTCCCAAAGCCGCGCCTTGGCCCGGGCATAGGCTTCCAGGTTCGGATAACGGTCGAAATGATCGGGCGTGATGTTCATCATCAAACTCACGTTTGGACGGAAGGTCCGGATCGTCTCCAACTGGAACGAGCTCACCTCGACCACGAGCACGTCCATCCCCCCGCTCTTCAAGCACGCCTCCGTCAGAGGCATGCCAATGTTTCCCGCCGCCATGCTCCGCTTCCCATTCATCCGAAAGATGCTGTCGATGAGCTCGGTCGTGGTCGTTTTGCCGTTCGTCCCCGTGAGCGCCACCAGCGGACAGCGGCAAAAAAGAAATCCGGCCTCCAGCTCGCCGATCACCGGCACGCCGCTCCCCGACACTTCCATGACCAGCGGCCGGGCCGGGTCAACGCCAGGACTCAGCACCACCAGATCAAAGCGTCTCTTGGCGGGCAGCTTCTTGCACCCGAGCAGAATTTCGATCCCTTTCTTCTTCAATCTTCCTCTTGCTTTCATGAGATCCTCGTTTTCATTTTCATCCACGCCTGTCACCCGGGCGCCGCGGCCCGCCAGCAGGCTCGCCGCCGCCTGACCGCTGCTTCCCAGTCCGATCACTAAAACACTTTTGCCCTGGACGTTCATCTGCCTGCTGCATGATCCGTTCATCAACGCAGTTTCAGCGAAATCAGTCCCAGCAGGGCAAACAACAACGACAAAATCCAGAACCGCACGACGACGGTCGTCTCCGTCCATCCCTTCAATTCGAAGTGATGGTGCAGCGGCGCCATCGCAAAAATTCTTTTCCCCGTCAGCTTGAATGAAGCCACCTGCAGGATCACCGACGACGCCTCGATCACAAAAACGCCGCCGACGATCACCAGCAGGAATTCATGCTTCGTGCAAATCGCCATCACGCCGAGCAGGCCGCCGATGGCCAGCGAGCCTGTGTCCCCCATGAACACCTTCGCCGGATGGCAGTTGTACCAGAGAAATCCAAGCGCGGCCCCGAGGAGCGAGGCGCAAAGGATCGTCAATTCGCTCGCCTTGGGCACGTGCGCGACGTGGAGATAGGCCGAGTAAACCTGATTGCTGCACGTGTAGGCGATGATCATGTAGACGGCCGCCACCGTCACGGTGCAGCCGATGGCGAGCCCGTCAAGCCCGTCGGTCAAATTCACCGCGTTGGAACTGCCGGCCATCACGATCCAGGCGAAGGGCAGGAAGAAGAAGAGGCCCATGTTGGCAACCACCGGCACTTTGTAGAAAGGAACGTAAAGCTCCCGGTTCGCGTAGCTCGGGTCCCAGGCGAGCACGAGCGCCACAACCACAGCCACGAGAAACTGGCCGGCCATTTTCGCACGCGGGCTGATGCCCTTGGAATTTTTTTTGACGACTTTCATGTAGTCGTCCGCGAATCCAACGCCCCCAAGCACGAGGATGGTCAAGAGGCAGAGCCAGACGTAGAGGTTGGTGGGGACCGCCCAAAGCAGTGTCGACACAAAAACCGCCAGGATCACCAGCGTCCCACCCATGGTCGGGGTCCCGGTTTTCTTGCCGTGCAATTCCGAGAGCTGGCGGACCTCGGTCGCCGTGCGGATCGGCTGGCCAATCTTCAGCGCCGTCAGAACCCGAATCACGTAGGGCCCCATCAGCCAGCAGATCACCAACGCCGTGACCGTCGCCATCATCGCCCGGAAAGTGATGTAGCGAAAGACATTGAACGGGGACCAGCCCGGCCACCATCCGCCCATCGGCGTCGCAAGTTTGCTTAAATAATAGAGCATCGTCGGAATCTCACTTCCAAAAATCCAAAACTGTCTCCAGCTTGTTTCCCCTGGAACCCTTCAAGAGCAGCACGTCGCCGGGCTTCGCATGTTGCTTCAGCCATTCCCCGGCCTCCCGTACCGAGACGAACTGCTCGACCCGATGCATGCCCATGCCGGCGTCGAGCGCCCCCTTTGCCATCCACATGCCGTCCCTGCCCACCGTCACAAGCATGTCGCAGCCTGCCCTCGTCACCGCTGCGCCAACCGCCAGATGCGCCTGTTCGCTGAAAGCACCCAGTTCGCGCATCTCGCCGAGCACGGCGATCTTCCGGCCCTTGCTCGGGATCGTCTGAAACGCGGCCAGCGCCGCCTGCATCGACTGCGGATTGGCGTTGTACGCGTCGTTCCAGATGCAGACATCATCGCCGACTCTCACCATTTGCATCCGCATTTTCGGCGGGGCTGCCAATTCCAGGCCCGCCCGGATCTGGAGCAGGTTCAGCCCGAACCACCAGCCAAGCGCGGCAGCCGAAAGCGCGTTGTAGATCTGATGCTGGCCGGGCCAGAGAAAATTGATGTCGATCCGGCTGTCCGGCCCGACGAGTTGAAAATCCGATCCGCGTTCATGCAACATGACCCGTTCGGCCCGGAAGTCGGCCGAACGGTCAAATCCGAACCAAAGTATTTTCGCTTTGGTACGAGATGCGATTTGATCGCTCCATGGCAGGTTGTCCCGGTTCAGGATCACCACGCCGTCGGATGGGACTTTTTCGGCAAGAATCCCCTTTTCCCGCGCAATCTCCGACTCGTCCTTGAAAAATTCGATGTGAGCCGACCCGATGTTCGTGATGATGCCCGCGGTCGGACGCACCATTTCCACGAGCGGCTCGATCTCGCCGACATGGTTGATGCCGATCTCCAGGATCCCGAGCTCGTCGCCCCCCCGCAGCTGCAGGAGGCTCAACGGCACCCCGATGTGGTTGTTCAGGTTCCCTTCCGTCTTTGTGATCTGGAATTTCTGGGAGAGCACGCTCGCCACCAGCTCCTTGGTGCTGGTCTTGCCGTTGCTTCCAGTGATCGCCACCGTCTTGATCGGCAGGAGCTTCCTGTAGCGCGCTGCCGTGATCTGAAGCCCCCGAAGAGGATCGCTCACGGCGATTTTCGGAAGCGTGGCCCTGATATCACCAAGCCGGTCGCGCGACACCATGGCCGCGACAGCGCCGGCCTTGCGGGCCGCCTCGACATAACGGTGCCCGTCGGACTTTTCTCCCTTCAACGCCACAAAGAGGTTCCCCTGCTTGAGCGTCCGTGTATCGATGGAAAAACCGTCGACGGGGGTTGATGAATTCCCGTCGAACAATTCGCCCTGTGTGAATTCCGTAACCATTCCCAGCGTCAATTTTTCCATACTCGTTGTTTCAAAATGTTTCTCACACACTCGCGGTCGTCGAACGGCACACGGGTGTCCGCAAATTCCTGGTACGTTTCATGCCCTTTGCCGGCGATCAGCACCACATCGCCCGGCTCCGCCAACTCGATGGCCCGGTGGATTGCCTCCGCCCGATCAAGAATGATTTCGTGTGTGCCACCGCCCGCCGCGCCTGTCCTGAGCCCAGTCGAAGGAAGCGAAGTCGAACCCTCAAATCCTTGCTCGATCTGCCGCGCGATCAGCGCCGGGTCCTCCTTGCGCGGATTGTCCGAGGTGATCACCGTATGCTGGGCTCCATGCGCCGCGACCCGTCCCATCAGGGGGCGCTTGCCGGCATCGCGGTTTCCGCCGCATCCGAAAACCATGATCAATCTGCCCTTCACCAGGTCCTTCAGGGTGGCGAGGACATTCTTCAGGGCATCATCCGTGTGCGCGTAATCCACGAAAACGTGGAATGGCTGGCTCTCCCGCACGGGTTCCAGGCGGCCGGGAACGTTTGCGAGCCTCGCGAGGCCCTCCGCCGCCTGCCCCAGCGGCACGTCCAGCGCGAGCGCCGCGCCCAACGCCGCCAGCGCGTTCTCCACATTGTAGCGGCCGCAGAGTTGGAGCGAGATTTCCGCTGTTCCTTTGGGCGTGCGCGCAACGAAATGGGTGCCATTGAGCGAAAAACGAGGCTCGGTCGCCCGCAGATCGACGCCTTCCGAATATCCATAAGTATAACAACTTACATTTGTTCCAAGAAGCGCGCGGAATCTCGGGCCCTGTGGATCGTCGAAGTTGAGCACGGCCGCCGTCTTCTTCTTGGAAGCCCGCCCAAGCCCCGCGAAAAGCAGCCCTTTGACCCGGCCATACTCTTCCATGGTCTTGTGATAGTCGAGATGGTCCTGCGTCAGGTTCGTGAACACGCCGACGTCGTACTCCACGCCCTCGATGCGTTTCTGCACGAGACTATGCGAGGAGACTTCCATGACAACGCCCTTGCATCCGGCGTTCTTCATCTGCCAGAGGAGATTTTGAAGATCCGAGGACTGCGGCGTGGTCCGATCCGCCGGGATCTTCCGCTCCCCGAGTTCGTATCGGATCGTGCCGATCAGGCCCGTGCTGATCCCGTGATGTTCAAGAATGCTCTTCAAGAGAAACGTGAAGGTGGTCTTGCCGTTGGTCCCGGTCACACCAGCCACTTTCAACGTCCGTGAGGGGTGATCGTAGAAGGCCGCCGAGAGCCTGCCCAGCGCCACCGCTGTGTCGGCGACCCGGACGACCGCGGCCCGGCCGGCATAGGAACCCGCCCTTTCGGTCACCACGGCCGCCGCTCCCGACGCGACAGCCTGCTCAAGAAACGCATGGCCGTCGCTCCGCTCCCCCTTCAGGGCGACAAAGACGTTGCCGCGGGCCACCCGGCGCGAGTCGTATTGCACGCCGGTCACCTCGATGTTCAACGGACCATCGGCGCTCACGGTTTCGATCTGACTGATGAGCGTTTTCAAATTCATGATTCAGGGCTGGGTTTCGGGCCTTCGTCAGTCCCGGCCACCGCAAAAGGGCCTTCCTTCCCCGGCCCTCCGGGCGGGGCCAGCAGGTCCAGGTAGGCGGCCGAGCGGAGGCCGATCTGGCGGAACACCGGGGCCGCGGCCTGGCCGCCGTAATCGTTGATGTCATCGAGACCCACCAGGATGCAAAGCTGCGGCCTTTCCGCCGGGAAAAATCCCACGAAAGAGGAATAATACTTATTGTTAAGATATTTTCCATTTTCAAGTTTTTGGGCGGTGCCGGTCTTGCCTGCCACAGTCCATCCGGGCAGGGAGGCTTTTTCCGCAGTCCCATCCGGGCCCACCACCTTGACCAGCGCTTCGGTCAGCTGGGCGGCGGCGGCCCTTCTCAGCACGCGCCGGCGGGTCTCGGGGGCGAATTCCTTGATCGTTTCGTTTTCCTCGTTCAGGATGCGCTTGACGATCGTCGGCTTCATCAGATTGCCGCCGTTGGCGACGGTCGACATCGCCAGGATGGTTTGGAGCGGCGTTGCCGTGATCTCATGGCCCATGGCGATGCGGGTTTGGGAAATCTTGGAGTAACTTTTCGGCGGATGGACCAGGCCTCGCGCTTCGCCTGGCAGTTGGACCGACGTCGTTTTGCCAAAACCAAACTTGCAGATGTATTGGTAAAACGTCTGCTCGCCCAACTTGAGGGCGATCTTCGCGGCACCGATGTTGACCGAATGGGCGATGATCTGCCAGACCGTCTGGTTACCGAACGCCTTATGGTCGTGCAGGTAGTATCCGGCATAGAGAAACCTGCCGTTCTCGCAAAAAAATGTGTCATCCAGAGTGATCATCTTCCGGTCAAGCCCGGCGCCCACCACGACGATCTTGAAGGTCGATCCAGGCTCGCGCGCATCGGCGATCGCAAGGTTCTTCATCGTGGCAACGTCCTTGTTCGGATCGTTCAGATCGAACGCGGGGCGATTGGCCATCGCCAGGATCTCACCCGTGTCTGGCCGCATGACAATGGCGACTGCGGATCCTGGCTGCCTTTCCTCGCAAACCCTCTCCAGTTCCTCTTCCACAATATGCTGGATCGTCTGATCAATGGTCAGCACGATCCTGCAGCCGTTCCGGGGCGGGACGTCTTCACCGCGGAATGCCACCAGCTCCTCCCCGCGCCGATTCTTTTCGATCAGGCGATAGCCGACCGTGCCCGCCAGCTCCTGGTCAAAAAATCCTTCGATGCCATCGACACCTTTTTGAACGGAAACTTGCTGGCCGCCGTAATCCTGCCACTCGTTGGAGGTAAAGCCGACGACATGGCTGGCCAGGACTCCATTTGGATAGTAGCGCTGAAATTCCCGTTCGAATTTCATTCCACGCAGCTGACCACCCCTGGCCGGCCGGCGGTTGGTCTTCTCAATCTGATCTTTCAAGGCCGTGACGGTCTCGTCAGTGAGCCGCTTCTTGAGGACAACGTTTCGGCCGGGCCTGGAAAGTCTTTCGACCAGATCGGCCCGGCTCATCTGCAGAGCCGGCGAAAGGATCCTGGCCCACTCGCGCGCGGCCGGCCGGGTCAGGGCGGGATCGGCGGAGAGATTCCAGACCGTGATCGTTTGCGCCAGCACATTCATCTTGACGTCGAGAATGTCGCCGCGGACCGGGGCGATGTATTGCTTGCGCTCGTGAAGGCTTCGGACTTTCGCGAGCAACTCCTCATGGCGGACGACCTGCAGGTGAAAGAGTCGATAACTCAGCCCGCCAAACGCCGCCAGAAATGCGATGGCCGCCAACGTCGATCGATAAAGTGTTCCTCGCTGGATCATCTCCTGAACTGCGTCCGGCTTCGTTTGGCTGGAACAGATGCTTTCTCGTCCTGCGCGATCATCGAGCGCGCGTAAACCAGCGTCGCGTCGGCCGAAGGTTCCTTGCATTTGACGATCCTGAGGTCGGACACCGGTTTCAGGTTCAGCCGCCACTCCTCCACTTTTTGGATCAGCGCGCGCGGCGTCTTCAGGTCGCTCAGCCTCGCCTGGAGTATCATGTTCTGGTTCCTAAGCTGCGCCATCTTTTCCTCCGCCTGCTTAATCTCCTTGCCGATCTTCTGCATCCTGGTTTCCTGCATCACGATGCTGAGGCCGAATGCGACGAAGAGCAGAAAAAGAACAAGACGGCAGACCAGCCCCCAGGCCGTGATGCCGCCGTCCATTTTCCTCTGATTGCGTGCCATTTAAAAATCTTTCACTTTCTCCACCACCCGCAGCTTTGCACTGCGGCTTCTCGGATTGGCCCGGATCTCGTCCCGCTCCGCCCGGATCACGTGCTTGTTGATCCAGCGCAGCCGGCCGGTCGTTTTCTGCTCCGTTCGGAACAGGTTTTTGGCCAGCCGATCCTCCAGCGAATGGAACGTGATCACCGCCAGACGCCCGCGAACCGACAACAACTCGACGGCCTTTGCCAGGCCCTCCTCCAGCGCCCCCAGTTCGTCGTTAACGACGATGCGAATCGCCTGAAACGTTCTCGTCGCCGGATGAATTTTTCCGCGAGTTGCCCCCGGCCTGCCGCTTGCCGCCGCCGAAACACCAAGAGCTCGTGCGACCAGTTCCGAAAATTGCTGCGTCGTTCGTATTTCATGAGTCTTGCGCTCGTGCGCGATGGCGCGGGCGATCCGGTTTGCATGCCGCTCTTCGCCATACTCGCGGATAACGCGCGCCAGTTCCTCCTCGGTTGCCTGGTTGATCCATTCCGCCGCCGAAACACCCCGCGTCGGGTCCATCCTCATGTCCAGCGGCCCATCGAACCTGAAACTAAAACCTCTTCCCGGGTCGTCCAACTGCCGGGAGGAAACCCCCAGATCCATCAGAACCGCGTCGACGCGCCGTATTCCGAGTCCGGCCAGGGCCGCGTCCATGTTCCGGAAGTTTCCGTGGACCGCCTGAAATCGGCCGCCGAATTTGCCCAGCCGTCTGCGTGCGAATTCCAGCGCCCCATCATCGGCGTCCATCCCCACCAG
>JAHFSZ010000026.1:0-5697 GCA_023265515.1 Verrucomicrobiota bacterium | reverse complement strand
GGGCACGCCCGAATAAAGCGAAATGAAACCGGGCTCGGGATGGCCGGATTCGTGCGAAAACGCGCGCACGCAATATTCCCCCAGGCTCTCGGTTCCTGCTGCATGATTTTTTCTCGGCAGTTTCATGGCGGATCATCCTCCTGTTGAAAGTCCCCCTACATGCCCAGCGCGGAGGCCGTATCCTCGAATGTCAGCGGCTTCTCGGCCGCATCGGCCTGCTTTATCTCCCATACTTCCTCCGCCCAGATCTCGACATGGTCCCCCGCGCCTCGAAGCACGGCCTTCCTTTTGATCCGGGCGAAATTTAATTTTTCCTCCTTCACCATGACCCTCCCTTGTCCATCCCAGGTCATGTTCTGCAACTGGCCAAAAAAATTCGCGAACTGCTCGCGCCGCGTTTGGTCGCCGATGGGCGTTTCGCCCGCTTTTTTCTGCAACCGGGCGATGCAGGATCCGGGATAAACCAGCAAGCACCCCCTTCGCGACGCAACGACGTAGAGCTGATTCTCATACCCCTCGGACCTCCAGGGCTGCGGGAACGTCACCCGATGCTTCGAATCAAACGCATGAAAAAACGTGTCGGCGTACGGCCGGGGGTACTCCATCGATGGGCCTTTATGCTCCGTTTCCATTGATTAATCAACATTTAAATGGATCTATTGCCACTTTCTGCCACGTATGTAGTCATTTTGACCAGTTTAGTCAAGGACTGACTTGGTATCGACTTATTATGACATGCATAGCAAGGCGGCCCGCCAAGATGCTCGACACGGACCCGGAGATCCGGCCGTCTGCTAAAAAAATATCGCCGCTCATGAGTTGTGTGTCATTTTCTTTAGGCAACACTCCCGCCACGGAGCTTGAGTTGGCTTTGCACTTGGCAAGAGGCTGAAAAGGGCGTATTTTGTCGCTGATTTCCCGGGAATTTTCATGAAGTTTTCCTACACGGCCATCGACGAACGCGGCAAAGAGCAGAAGGGCGAACTCGACGCCGAAAATGAATCCAGCGCCATCAGCAAGCTCCGGGAAATGGGGTATTACCCCACCCAGGTTCTCCAGGCCGGCGCCAAGAAAAAGGCTGCGGGCAAAAAAGGCGGCGCTCCCGTGTCTGGACTCGCGGGTCCCGCACCCAGGAAATCAGCCGGTTTCAGCTTCGGCGGCTCCGTCCCGACGAAGATCCTCGTTGTTTTCACGCGCCAGTTGGCCACGCTGATCAGCGCCGGTCTGCCGCTGTTGAAGGGCCTCGGTGTCCTGTCCAAACAGGAAAAGCACCCCACCCTGAAGGCTGCCGTCATCGACATCTCGGCGCTGGTGGAGGGTGGCAGCACGTTTTCAGAGGCGCTCTACGCCCACTCCAAAATTTTCAACAAGTTGTACATCAACATGGTAAAGGCCGGTGAGATCGGCGGTGTGCTCGACGTCGTGCTCAACCGTCTGGCTGACTTTCAGGAAAAGGCCCAGAAGATCAGAGGCAAGGTGAAGGCGGCGATGTTTTATCCTGTCGCAGTTTTGATCATCGCCACCATGATTTTGATGGGCTTGATGATTTTCATCGTGCCGAAGTTTCAAAAGATCTTCGAGGACATGCTGGAAGGAGAGCCCATGCCGGCGTTCACCAACTTCGTCCTGGGCATCAGCGGAATCCTGAAGGATCGTTTTCCGCTGGTCGTGATGGGGGGCGTCGGCTTTTACATCGCCTTGAAACTTTGGAAGAAAACCACCTCCGGCAGGAAGATCCTCGACACTTTCAAACTGCACATGCCGGTGTTCGGCGATTTGATGCGCAAGAATGCCATCTCGCGGTTCACGCGCACTCTTGGCACGCTGCTCACCAGCGGTGTGCCCATCCTGCAAGCCCTCCAGATCGTGAAGGATACCTCGGGCAATTATGTCCTGGAACAGGCCGTGCAACATGTCCACGACGCGGTCAAGGAGGGTGAGTCGGTGGTCTCGCCGCTGGAAGCCTCCAAGGTCTTCCCCCCCATGGTCGTCAGCATGATCGATGTCGGCGAGCAAACCGGCGCTCTGCCGGACATGCTGATGCGAATTGCCGATTCCTACGACACTGAAGTCGACAATGCTGTTCAAGCCATCACGTCATTGATCGAGCCGATCATGATCGTTTTCCTGGCCGTCATAGTCGGCAGCATCGTCATCGCGATGTTTCTGCCGCTCTTGTCCATCATCCAAAAACTCTCCGCCGCGAAGTGACGGCGCCGGCAGGAAACCTGCGCCAATGGTCAAGCCTTCTGTTTCAAGACAACCGATGAAGGACGGCGAATGAGTTACAGAATCTTAATGCTATCGAGCAGATTTTTCCACCAGGTTTCGACCTCGGCGCCGTGCTGGTAAAGCCAGATCCAGCCGCAAACGATCAGGAAGAAACCAACCACCGCAATCAGCCGGTCCGTCACATATTCGATGGCATGACTCCGTTCCTTGCGCCGGTTTTCCTGCCGGACGCTGGGAAGATTTTTGCAAAGGTAGTGCTCGCGGGCGACCTGAAACGCCCGTTCCTTCTCCTCGCGGCCGGTCATCAGACGAAGCTTCGCTTTTTTCGGCTCGCGTAAGGTCAGTTTTGTTTTGTTTTCCGGACGGGCCTTGGCGGGCGGCGGCGGCGGGGCGAGCCAGCCGCCCTGCTCCCGGAGCCTCAGCGGAATGGGCGGCGGCTGAGTCTGTTCCGTGCCGGTCTCGGCCCTCTCCGCCTTCTTTTCCTGGTCTGCCTTGGATTTTTTTCCAAAACCGAGCATATTCTCAATATAGCATTAAAGTCGGCATCGTATCAATGGTGGGCAGGAATGGATTCGAACCATTGAAGGCGTTAAGCCAGCAGATTTACAGTCTGCCCCGTTTGACCACTTCGGTACCTGCCCATCGCGATGGGGTGTCCAAGAAAAAGCAGAATCGGAGCGTTGGCAAGACAAACTTGCTGGAGGGTCTCGTCTCCTTAAATTTCTTTTGTTTCACCCTCCTCGCGCGTTAGATTCAATCCATGCCGACGCATCAGATCCGGGTCGCATCGACCGGCGACTTCAAAAAGAAAAATCCTATCAAGTTCCCGTGCGGAAGGCTCAAGGAGGGATTCGTGATCTTTTGGAAAAACCGTTTCTTCGGCTACGAAAACATCTGCCGCCATCAGGCCCTGCCGCTGGACTATGGAGATGGCGGCTTTTTTTGCCCGGAGAAGACGTTTCTGCTCTGCCGCAACCACGGCGCCGAGTACGATCCCTCCACAGGCCTTTGCGTTCGCGGTCCGTGCCAGGGCGCAAGCCTCCGCCCGCTCAAAGTCTTGGTGGAGGATGATGTGGTTTGGGTGGAAATCGAGGAAGAGCCCGGATAGAGTTTCTGCTTCAACACTGACGCGGAGGAACACGATGAAATTTTCATCGAAAAGAATGCTCGCACTCGCTTTTGCGGTTGCCGCGGGATGCGCGGCTCCATCCGTCACCCTCTCGCAGGACCCTGTCGACCAGCAAGTGAGTCCCGAGGTCAAGAGCCTGCAAGCCAGCGCGGCCAAGAACGACGCTGTCCAATGGCACAACCTTGAGAATTTCATTCACGAAAAAATCAAGGCGGGCGTCCGCGGCAAAGCACTCGCTGCCACCGTCAGGACGGAGCGTGAGCGCCTCGGCCTCACCGGCATGGACAAGGAAATGGTGAAGAAAATGCTCGAGTATGAGCAGAGCCAGGAAAGAATCGAAAAGCTCGAACGCAAAGACGCGACTTTGAAAGCACACCTCGGCGCAGGCAACGTCAACGATTCCAAGCTCCGCGAAGTGTTCGAACAGAAGATCAAGAAGCACCAAGCCGAGATCCAAGCGCTGGAAAAACGGTCGAGCGAGATTCTCACGAATCTCAGCTCCGCGGCAAAGTATTGACCCTTAGGGATGGATCATCCGGTAGATGCCGACCACCACGCCCTGAACCTTGAGTTCGTCGGTGGGGATCAGCTCGGAATGCTTTGGGTTCTCGGCCCGTAAAAAATACTGGTTCCTTTGTTTGACCAGCCGCTTGAGGGTGCTGTGGCCGTCGACGATCGCCACGACGATGTCACCGGCCTTCGGCGCTCTTGGCTCAACAATCGCCAGATCGCCGTCGAAAATTCTCGCATCCTGCATGCTGTCACCTCGTACGCGCAGGGCATAGCCGCCTTGGCGCATCCCCGCTCCAAACCACCCGGGCTGGATGGCCAGGCCGCCGATCGTCTTGTGGTCTTGCTCGACCATTTCAGGAAACCCCGCCGGAAGGATCCCGAAAACAGGAATGGTCAGAGCGCTTGGCGCATCGTTCAAAAGAATCGAGCGCGCCTTGCGGTCCCGCCGGATCACCCCCCGCTGTTCGAGCTTTTCCAGATGAAAGGAGACCGCCCGGGGACTTTTGAACCCGCAATGGTGCATGATGTCGCGGATGGCAGGAGCATAGCCATGCTGGTGGAAATAGCGCCGGATAAAGATGACAATCTTTTCCTGGACGCGGCTCAGGGGGCTCGAGGGGTTCAGGGCCATTTCTCTTCATGATACATCAGTATAACTGGCCTGAAAACACTATTCTTACGAGGGGCTGCCCCTCGAATTGGGTTGCGCCGCCTGACTTTCGGCATTATATAAAAATCAATGAGTGACACACCTAAAATCATCGCTTATCTCAAGCCAATCTGTGGCTGGAGCAACGGCGTGCGCGCCGTGCTCAACAAGTACAACCTCCCCTTCGAAGACCGTGACATCTGGAACGACCCGGCCCAGCGCGAGGAAATGATTCGCAAAAGCGGCCAGGAGCTTTCCCCATGCGTTGAGATCAATGGCCACATGCTCGCCGACATCAGCGGTGAGGAAGTCGAGGCATGGATGCTCGCCAATAAATTCGTCAAACTCAGCGAGAAAAAAGTCGAGGTCCCGCTCGACCAGGGCTGTGCCGACCATGCACCCCAGCCCATCTCCGTCACGATCAATCTGGGCAAGAAGTAAGCTGCGCGGTCCAGAAACGGTGCCAACACCCTGTTTGGGAAACGGTTGGAAATATTCAATTTCCAACTTGTTTTTCACAAGGTTTGAACCGTATCGTTCCCGCCCATGAAGGTCATTCCTCGAAGAAGCATCTACCGGCTCTCGGTCTACCTCCGGTGCCTGGAGCGGCTCCGGGAAAACAAAATCCTCACGGTCTCTTCGGAGGCGCTTTCGAAGGCGGCCGGCGTCAAACCCACCCAGCTTCGAAAGGACCTCACCTATTTCGGCCAATTCGGCACACGCGGGCTCGGCTACCCGGTCAATGAACTGAGTGAGAAGATCATGGACGCGCTCGGTACCAATCACCTGCAGCCGGTCATCCTCGTCGGCGTCGGAAACCTTGGCTCTGCGCTCCTGGCTTACAAGGGGTTTGAAAAGGCGGGCTTTGAGATCGTTGCCGCGATCGACACCGACCCCAAACGCAAGCGCTCGAAGGAATTGCCGCTCACGATTGGGGACATCGCTGAACTCGAATCATTCGTTCAATCCAAGAAGGTCAAGATGGCGATCCTCACGGTTCCGGCCACCAGCGCGCAGGAGGTTGTCAACCGCCTTTGCGCGGTCGGAATCACCGCGATCCTGAACTTCGCGCCGATCATCCTCCAGACACCGGAACACGTCATCGTCAACAACGTAAACCTCGCGATCGAGCTTGAAAATCTTTCGTACTTTGCCCGCTGAGGCGTTGTCCTCA
>JAHFSZ010000093.1 GCA_023265515.1 Verrucomicrobiota bacterium | reverse complement strand
GGCCTGCTCAACATCGGCGTCCTTGAAAACGATGTTGGGCGACTTGCCGCCGAGCTCGAGTGAAACTTTTTTAAGATTTCCGGCGGCCGCCTTCAAGATGAGCTTGCCCACCTCGGTCGAACCGGTGAACGCCACCTTGTCGACGTCAGGGTGCGAGGCCAGCGCGGCGCCGGCTGTTTCGCCATAGCCGGTGATGATGTTGACCACGCCATCGGGAATCCCCGCCTCGGCCACCAGCTCGCCGAATCTCAGGGCGGTGAGCGGCGTCTGTTCGGCCGGCTTCAACACCACCGTGCATCCCGCGGCCAGCGCCGGGCCGAGCTTCCAGGCGACCATCAGGAGCGGAAAATTCCAGGGGATGATCTGGCCGACGACACCCACCGGTTCGCGCAGCGTGTACGCGTGAAACTTCGCGCCCGGCGCGTAAGGGACCGAAATCGGGATCGTATGGCCCTCGATCTTCGTCGCCCAGCCGGCCATGTAACGAAAAAGGTCAACCACCAGCGGCACGTCCGCCGCGCGCGACACCGTGAGCGGCTTGCCATTGTCCAGCGTCTCGAGCATCGCAAATTCCTCGAGATTTTGCTCGACCAGGTCGGCCAGCTTCCAGATCGCGCGGCCGCGCTCCGAAGGTGTCATCTTTCGCCACGTTCCGGTTTCGAATGCCTTGCGCGCCGCCTTCACCGCCTTGTCGACATCGGCCCTGTCTGCCTCGGCCACCCGTGCGAGGACCTCACCAGTGGCCGGGTTGTAGCTGGGAAACGTCTTGCCGGAGGCCGCGTCCACCCACTTTCCGCCGATCAGCATCTTGCGGGGTTTGGATATGAAACCTTTGACCTTGGGGTGGATCGTGACCTGTGAGAGTGCGCTCGTGGTCTCATCGCGCGTTTTGCTCGCGGTTTTATCGCGCGTATTGACAGTCATACGGCCTCCTGGTTGTGCGTTGCGCAGAAATTTTTTCCAATATAAGCCAAGCCGAGGCCTGCGGTCAATGCCGCGGCGAGAAGAGAAGACGCGGACTGGCGTGCGACCGAGGCGAATTTAGGATTGCTGAACGCTCTTTTTTGAAGTTAACCTGCGCTTCTGCCGTCCAAGATTTCGAGCCATGCAGAAAGCGAATCGAACGATGAAAATGCGAACGATGGCCTGGATGTTGGCCCTCACGACGACAATTCTCCTGGCGGAGGACTACAAGGCGCCGCAGAATCTGCTCAAGAATCCCGGCTTTGAGGCCCCCGATCCCGGGAACACGAAACAACCGGCCGTTTGGAGCGCGTTCGCGGAAACGGGCGAGCCGATCGCCTTCACGTTGGTCACTGACCATCCAAAGGAAGGCGCGAGCGCGCTCAAGCTCGCCTCCGACGCCAGTGCCTCAAAATTTTACGGCATCGGCCAGCAGATCCCGGTCAAGGCCGGCCGGACCGTGACCTTTACGGCCTATTTTCGGAACGTCAGCCTGCGGGACGACAGCTACGGGCAGATCAGCATCGAGTGGCTCAATGGAGATGAGCCGAAGAAGGAAATTTCCCGTACATGGGGCGCTGTGGCGAAGGCCGGCGACCTATCGACCGACGACTGGAAAAAGCTTGAGATGACGGCGGTCGCCCCCGCTGGCACAGCGCTAATGAATATCGTCGTCACGCTGTTTCCAGCCCGCAGTCCGGATGGCGCCATCCTTGTTGACGATCTGAGCGTCAGCGCGGAGGATTTGGCCAAACCCAAGCCGTGAATTCCGGCCTTGCGAAGAGAAGCTGGATTATTCGGTAATGTTCTCTACGCCGATTCCCTGAATCCACTGCGTCACAAATCCAAAGATGTTTCCATAAAGCGTCCGGCCCATCCTCTCGAGCCGCGGATCGCCGGCGGCGTCGCAGATGACGGCAAACGTTTCCCCGATCTTCCAGGGCAGACTGTGCGGCGCGCCAATGTTGTCGTTGACCACGGACGTGTAGACCAGCATGCGATACCGGATCTGCTCGTAAAAGTCGGCGACACCGTTGATCTTCAGGCGCTTGAGGTGCGACCGATAGGCGTAAAAAACTTCCTCTTTCAGGCCGTACTTCAACGCCACCTGGATGGCGTAATCGATGACGAACGTGCCCAAGCAGATGAGCTCGACCCAGATCTGGCCGAGGTCAAGATGCTCGGAGGCGCCATTGCCCTGCTCAAGCTCGCGGATGAAGTTGGTGTAGGAATCCTGGAACTCCATCACCATGGTGAAGCACTGCGCCCCAAGCTCATAGTAAGCAATCCGATATGGTATCGGAACGATGGCCTCCGGAACGTCGGAGGGGCGGCCTTCGGCGATCGCGAGCACCTTGGAGAGCGGACCCCATTCAGAGAGTCCCCGGCACCACGCCATGTCATCGGGGGTAAGAACCCCCTGGGCAAGTTTCTGTCTTGCCCTGTCCACGTGGTAATATCGGTTCGATATTTCCCCGGGCCGCCGGACAAAGATATTCATCGGGGGGAGACCCCGCCATTCTGCGAATCCCGCGATGTCGAACAAGAAGCAATTTGGTGAATTTGACACTTCTGCCGGGAAAAAACCGGGCGATTGGGTCGGATTAACCAATTTCAAATGACCGGCTCGCCCACTCGCGCGTCGTGCCTGCCGCGTAAGTGCTCCTCATCGCAGCCTCGACTCGTACTGGAATAGCCTCTAATCTCAAGATCATGGCCGACTTGGAAAAAGCGATCTTGATCGCCGCGCAGGCCCACAAGGGACAAAAGGACAGGGCGGGCCGTCCCTACATCCTCCATCCTCTCCGTGTCATGTTCCGGCTTCACCACGAGCGGGACATGATCGTCGCGATTCTCCACGACGTCATCGAAGACACCGAATGGACGCTCCATGAGCTGAAAAAAGAGGGTTTTTCCGACGAGGTGGTGGATGCGGTCAATGCACTGACGCGCCGGACCGGCGAGTCCTATTGGGACCTGATCGCACGCGCCAAAAAGAATCGGATCGCGCGTAAGGTGAAAATCATCGACCTCGAAGATAACATGGACGTCCGGCGGATGGCCAAAATCTCGGACGAGGAGCGCGACCGCCTCAAGCGCTACCACAAGGCCTGGCTGCTGCTGCAATCCATGGAGAGTTAACCGTTCACCGTTTACCGTGTACCGTAATAACGGAAAAACCCGGTAAACGGCACGCGGTTCACGGTTCACGTCCTTTCCACGAAGCCGGGTCCTGTTGGTAGTACTTCTTGAGCTGCTCGTAGAGCTCCGGATGTCGTTTCTTCAGCTCGGCGGGCTCCTCAAAGAACATCTCCGTGATCACGGCGAAAAATTCCGCCGGCTCCTTCGCGCCATAGGGATCGATGAAGGTCGGGCGGCCCCGGTCATCCTCCCGCCGCAACCGCTCGAATTCGCGCTCCATGACGCGCGCCCAATCCGCATAATCCGACGGGCTGGAAAGCCCCGGAACGCCGTCCATCTCCTCGTTGGCAAGATCAAGCTGGTGCGCGAATTCGTGCAGAACAACGTTGTGGCCGCCGCCGCGGTTTTTCACGTCGTCCCATGAAAGGACCACGGTGCCGTGCTTCCACGACTCTCCAAGCCGCGCTTCCTTATATTCGGCGACCGTCCCGGCCGGCCCCGGTTCCTGAGTCTTGGCAAGGTACGATGTCGGATAAACCAGGATGGATTCAAGCCCCGGAAAACAATCATCCTTCCGATGCAACAAAAGCAGGCAGGCCTGTGAGGCAATCGTCACCCGGATCTCGTCGCTGATCCTGAGCCCGCCACAACCTTCGAACTTCTTCTCGGAAAGAAAAACCTGGATGTGCCCCTCCAACTCCCGCCGATCTGCGTGGGGAAGCTGGCAAACCAGGGCCGCGTTTTTTTCAATCGTCCCGCGCCACGCGGAGGGAAACGGCTGCCGGCGAAGCTTCCTCCGGCGGAAGTATT
>JAHFSZ010000073.1 GCA_023265515.1 Verrucomicrobiota bacterium | reverse complement strand
GGCTACGGCTACATGGGCGAGATCCGGCACCAAAACGTGTCGAGGCATCCGAAGCTCCAGCTTCTCAGCATCTGCGACCCAGGCAAATTCGACAAACTCGCCGGCCTGGATTGCGAGGCCTACGCAGACTACCGCGACGCGCTCAAGCAGAAGCCCGATGTCGTGTTCGTTTGCACGCCGAACAACGTCACGCCCGACGCGGTTTGCGACGCGATCCGCGCGGGTTGCCATGTTTTTTGCGAAAAGCCGCCGGGCCGCAGTCTCGCGGACATCGAGAGGATTATCTCGGTGGAGTCCGGGCATCCGGAGTCGCGGCTTATTTTCGGTTTTAATCACCGCCATCATCCCGCCATCACCGACGCCAAGGCGATCATCGACGGCGGCTCGATGGGCCGGCTCCTCTGGCTGCGTGGGGTGTATGGAAAATCGGGCGGGCATGATTTCGAAAAATCGTGGCGGAACGATCCGGCGGTTGGCGGCGGAGGAATCCTGCTGGATCAGGGAATCCACATGCTTGATCTATTCCGTTTCTTTTGCGGCGACTTCATCGAGGTGCAGAGCATGGTGGCGACTTCGTACTGGAACATTCCGTTCGAGGACAACGCATTCGTTCATCTCCGGAGCCGCACCGGCCAGATCGCCCAGCTGCACTCCTCGGCGACGCTTTGGAAGCACACGTTTCGCCTTGAGATGGGGCTGGAAAGCGGATACCTGATTGTCACCGGGTTGCTCTCCAAAACCGGCAGCTACGGCCGGGAGACCTTGCTCGTCGGCCGCAGACCGAGGTTGGGGGAGAAGGCGGCCGTCGGCAATCCGCGTGAGGAGGTCACGTATTACGACGACGACCCGTCTTGGGACATTCAGGTGGAACATTTCGTCGATTGCATTCTGAAAAGTCGCCCCGTCGAGGATAGCACGTCACGCGATGCGCTCGAGGTGATGAAGCTGATCAACACTGTCTATCGGCAGAATGAAATTCAACAACGCGCGCAACCCGAAAAGGTGGAGCCATGAAAACGATCGTGTCCATGCAGGACCTTCGCGAGTTGGAGATCAAACCGTCCGATCTTCTGGCCGAATACCGCCGCCTGCTCGAGAGCGAGGTCCGCGAGCTCTGGAAATCGAAACTGTCAGTGAAGATCGACCGCTGTCCAGCATGCGGCTGCAAGCCCGCGGAAGCGTTCGAGAAATGGGGCGTGGCCTATTCGAGGTGCTCCGGGTGCAGTTCTATTTTCGCGGCCGCTCGCCCCGGCGAGGAGAGCCTGGGGCGCTTCTACTCGACTTCCCCTGCGGCCGGATTCTGGCGCAAGAAGGTTTTGCACGAGACTGAATCGGCGCGGCTGGAAAAACTGCTGGTGCCGCGTTGCGAGTGGATCCTCGACGGGCTGTCCGAATATTTTCCGGGTGCTGTGACCGCCCTTGATCATACGCCGTTCAGCGCGCCGCTCCTGAAGCTCTTGGCCGAACAGCTCCCGTCGCTCGAGGCGTGCATTAGCGCGCATCCCCTGTCGGGCGATGGCTTGCAAGCCAGGATCATCCCCTCGCCGGGGGCGCTGTATGCAAAGCCGCCGCCGAAGGTGGATTTTATCACGGCATTTGACGCGTTCGACCGCGCGGCCGATCCCGGAAAGTTTGTCACGGCCATCGGCAACTGCCTGAACCCCGGAGGCATCGCCTTTCTGACGGCGACGAGCGCCAGCGGCCTGGAGGTCCAACTACTTGGCTCTCATTCCCCTTCGATACTGCCGCCCGATCGGTTGAATCTTTTCTCGATTGAAGGTCTCGAAGCGATGTTCGCCGAACCGCAGTGGGAGATTTGTGAGATCAGCACGCCGGGAATGCTCGACGTCGAAATCGTCAAACGGCATGTGAAGGAAGGCGATTTCACCGGTTCCACGGCGTTTTTCCATTACTTGATCCAGTCGCGCGGGCCCGAGTGCCTGGAAGCGCTCCAGGAATTTCTTCAGGCGAATCGGCTCAGTTCCTTCGCAAGGCTGATCGTCCGCAAGAAGTGAATCCAAAATGAACCCTGTGAAAAACAGACTCAAGCGCCGTCAAGCGTCGCTCGGTTCCTGGATCGCATCCGCGCACGTATCGGTCGCGGAAATCCTGGCGGGGGCGGGATTTGAGTGGATCGCCGTCGACATGGAGCACAGCAACATCACGCTCGCGGACCTGCCCGCTCTCTTTGCGGCGATCGAAAACGGCGGCGCGGCCCCGCTCGTCCGCTTGCCTGAGAATGATCCGTCGGTGGCGCGGCGGGTGATGGACACGGGCGCGCGGGGCATCATCGTCCCAATGGTGAACACGCGAAAGGATGCCGAGCGCGTGGTCGAGGCGGTCAAGTATTCTCCCGAGGGCAAGCGCGGCGTGGGCATCGCCAGGGCGCACGGCTATGGCAGAAGCTTCAAAGAACACGTGAAGAGATCCAATGATGACGTGCTGGTCGTGGTCCAGATCGAGCACATCGAAGCGGTCAGAAACGTGGAATCGATTTTTTCGGTGTCCGGGGTGGATGCGTATATGATCGGCCCTTACGACATGTCGGGTTCGCTCGGCATTCCCGGACAACTCAAGCATCCCAAGGTGGGGGAGGCGATGGCGAAAGTTTTGAAGGCGAGCAAGGCCAGGAGAATCGTCCCGGGCATTCATCTGGTCCACCCGACCGAAGCCGAACTTGAGGAGGTTCTGAGGTTGGGTTATCGCTTCATCGCGCTGTCGAGCGACATTCTGCTGTTGAAGGATGCCAGCGATGCGGTCTTTGGCATGGCGAAAAAGGCGCTCGCAAAAAATCGTCGTCGTTCGTGAATACCAGTTTTAAAGCGTTGATTCTGGATTTTGACGGCGTGCTGGTCGAATCCAATGACATCAAGACGGAGGCCTTCCGGAAGGTGTTTTCCGAATACCCGCAGCATCACCGCCGGATGATCGACTACCATCACGCGAACATGTCGCTGTCACGAGTCGAAAAGTTCCGCTTCTTCATCCGCAAATGCCTGGGTCGTGGCGACGATCCCGCCTTGCTGAACTCCCTGCTCGCCGCATACTCGGGGGAAGTCCGCGGGCGGGTCGCATCCTGCCCGGCGACGCCAGGTTCCCTGAATTTTCTGGAGGAATTTTCGGCGCATGTGCCGCTTTATCTGGCATCGGTGACGCCCGTGGAGGATCTGGAATGGGTTTTGGAAAAGCGCTCGCTCAAGAAATATTTCAAGGAAGTGTTCGGTGATCCGCCCGTTCCAAAAAAGGAAGCCGTCGGGCGGGTGAGGGAACGGGAGGCATGCAGGGCCGCGCAACTCTTGCTGATCGGCGACTCGGAGGGAGATTGGAAAACGGCGCGTGAAACCGGGATCGGTTTTATCGGCTACGACAGCGGGATGCCTCTTCCACGGGAAGTAAAAACGTTTTCAAACTGGTCTTCCCTGGCAAAATATCTTCGCGGCGAATTTCAGCCGGTTTCGTGATATGTCGGAAATTTACGTGACCCTTTCCACGTTTGCCGAATACGGCACCGAGCCGCTGCGGGCTCTCGAGAATGGCGGATTTCCGTTCGCCGTCAACGATACAGGCAAACGGATGACGCCCAAGCAGATCATCAAGGCCGCCGCGAATGCTGCTGCGGTGGTTGCGGGCGTCGAGCCGTACGACGCGAACACGCTGGAGTCGCTGCCCCGCCTCAAGGCCATCTGCCGCTGCGGGGGCGGTGCCGACAACATCGATCTGGCTTATGCGAAGGCGCACGGAATCGCCGTTTTCAACACGCCTCTTCACCCGATTGAGGCGGTTGCGGAGCTGACAATCGCCATGATGCTGGCGCTGGTCCGGCGGCTCCCCGAGCAGTCGTTGCTGATCCGCGAGCGGCAGTGGAAGCGGCTCAAGGCGCATCTTTTGGCCAGGCGAAAGGTCGGGATCATCGGACTCGGAAAGATCGGTAGACGGGTCGTGGAAATCTTGAAGGTGTTCGGCTCGCGGATCTCAGGCTTTGACCCATACGCCGACAAGAAATGGGCCAAGACCAACGGCGTGACGCTCCTGCCGCTCGATGGACTGCTCGACACCTCGGACATTGTGACGATCCATGCCTCGCAGTTCCAGGAAGCGCCTTTGCGGCTTGCCGCCAGGGAGATCCATCGCATGAAAAAGGGAGCCATCCTGATCAATTGCGCTCGCGGCGACATGGTGGAGGAGGAGGCCCTCCTTGACGCCCTCAAACACGGCAGGCTGGGCGGCGCGGGCCTGGACGTCTTCGGCGAAGAGCCTTACAAGGGCGAATTGACCCAGCTCAACAACGTGGTGCTGACGCCTCACTGCGCGACGTTGACCGTGGAAACCCGCGTCGCGATGGAGCTGGAAGCGGCGGCCACCGCGGTCCGCTTTTTGCGCGGCGGCACTGATTTTATCAACCGAATTGTATGAAAGAAGACGAAATCAGGCCAGCGGCGTTGCTCGACGAATATTTTCATCTCCTCAAACTCGATGCTGAGTCACTTGCCAAAAAATCCCGCGACTTTGTCGAGGTTGCGTGTCCTTTTTGCAGAGACGATGGGATCGCCGAGTCATTCTTGAAAGACGGTTTTCATTACCGGCTTTGCGCGGCATGCGGTTCGCTCTACGTATCACCCCGGCCGAGGCCCGGGCAGCTGGCGTCTTATTACGTCGACGCAAAAGCGGTTCGCTTTTGGAGTCAGCAGTTTTACAAGCAGACCGGCATGGCCCGCCGCGAAAAAATGTTTCGCCCAAGGGCCCAGCTGATCAAGGCCTTGAATGAGCGCGGAATGTTTTCCGATACCGGCATGTTCGCCGATGTTGGAGCGGGCTATGGGCTGTTTTTGCAGGAGGTGAGGGCGCTCGGCCTCTTTGATCGGCTTATCGGACTCGAGCCCGAGCCGCATTTGGCTTCGATCTGCCGTGAGGAAGGATTTGAAATCATCGAAAAGCGGGTCGAGGACATCAAGGAGGGCGACCTCTCAGTTTCCGTGGCGGCCTGCTTTGAAGTAATCGAGCATGTGTTCGACCCAGTGTCGTTTCTGGCCGGCTGCAAGCGGCTGCTGAAGCCAGGCGGGCTGATCATATTGACGACGTTGACGATCGACGGCTTCGACCTCCAGGTCCTGTGGGAACAGTCGCGATCGATCACGCCGCCACAGCATCTCAACTTTCCATCGATCAAGGGAATGTCCCTTCTTTTGTCGAAAACCGGACTGGCCGAGGAGGAAATTTCGACTCCGGGCGAGCTCGACCTGGACATCGTCCGAAATGTTTCGCGGCAGCGCCCCGACGCGCGAATTCCCCGCTTTGCGCGAAAGCTGGCAGAGGCGGACGACGCGGTTCGCGAGGATTTTCAGCAATTTCTGAAGCGGAACCGGCTCAGCTCCCACTTGCGATGCATCGCGCGCAGAAAAAGGTGATCTTTCTTGGAATCGATTCGAAAGAGCGATAAACGGGGGGACATGGACTTCACGCAGCATTATCTCCAATTGGCGCTCGAAATCGCGCAGAAACTGGACCGCTCCGCGATTGATCGCATGGTCCGTTTGCTGGTTGATCTCCGTTCCAGGCAGGGCCGGCTTTTCATTCTCGGCGTTGGCGGCGGCGCCGGCCATGCAGGGCATGCCGTTTGCGACTTCCGGAAAATTGCGGGCATCGAAGCGTACGCGCCCTCGGACAATGTTTCGGAGATCACGGCGCGGACCAACGACGAGGGATGGGATACGACATACGCAGAATGGCTGAAGACCAGCCAGCTGTCAGAGCGCGACATGCTGTTGATTTTTTCGGTCGGCGGCGGCGACTTGGAACGGAACATCAGCCCCAACCTGGTGCGCGCGTTGAAGTATGCCCGCGATGTGAAGGCGAAGATCATCGGGGTGGTCGGCCGTGACGGCGGGATGACGGCAAGGGTGGCGGACGCGTGCGTTGTGGTGCCGACCGTGGACGACAAGCTGGTGACGGCGTTGACGGAGTCGTTCCAAGCGGTGGTCTGGCACCTGTTGATCTCGCATCCGGATATTCAAAAAGCTTCCATGAAGTGGGAAGGTCTGGCTAAATAGGAAGGTACTTATGGCCATTTTCATCGATAGCAGCGATTTGGACGAGATTCGAAAATACCACCGAATGGGCATCCTCCGCGGTGTGACGACCAATCCGACCATTCTGGTCAAGGACGGCATTAAGAAGGGACTCGTCGGCGTGGAAAAGCGCGCCAAGGAAATTGCCGGACTTATCGATCCGTTGCCTCTCTCAATGGAGGTGACCACCAACGATCCGGATGAGATGATCCGCGAAGCCAAGATCATGGCTTCATGGGCGAAGAACATCAACGTTAAGATCACGATCCACGGACCCGAAGGCGAGATCGAGAATCTCGAGGTCATCCATGAGCTTGAAAAGCGGCACGACATCCGCGTGAACGTCACGGCCATGATGAACGCGCAGCAGTGCTTCCTGGCCGCCCTGGCCGGGGCCACGTATGTTTCCATTTTTGGCGGGCGAGTCAATGACATGGGTTACAACTGCCTTGACCAGGTGCGTTGCCTTCGGAAACTGCTCGATGCCCACGGACTGGGCGCGAAAATCATCGTCGGTTCCACCCGGGAGGCGCTGAACGTGATCGAGTGGCTGGATGCCGGGGCGCACATTGTGACGGTGACACCTTCATTTATCTCCAAAATTCTCGTCCATCCTTACTCGAAAGAAACAGTTCGGCAATTTCTCGCCGATGCCGCAATCGTGAAGCGCTCGAAAGATGCTTAAGCCCGGCTGCCCGAGGGCCTTCTCTCCTTGCCTGCCATCGACAGTCTGATTTTGGGCGCCAGCGGAACACTCGGCCAGTTTCTTTGCCGTAACCTGCTGGCAAAGGGGGATCGAATTGCCGGAACATTTTTCAGTTCGCGCCCGGCAATGGATGGAGTCCGGTTTTACCGTGCCGACGCCTCTTCCCAGGAGCCTTCGAAACTCGTCCGGCGGACCAAACCCGCGAGGGTCTTTCACCTTTCCTGGAGCACGAATCTCGACGAGTGCGAACAGAATCCCGAGACGGCCTACGGCCCTGCCAGAGCCGGTTTGATGTCGCTTTTGAAGGCTTGCAAGGAGACGGGATCCCACCTCATTTTCATGTCGTCGGACGGAATTTTCGGCGACCCGCATTGCGAGAGGTTCGAGGATTCACCGCCGTGCCCGATCAACCACTATGGCCGTGGAAAAGTGGAGGCTGAAACCCGGATCCGCGATTCCGGCGCCGCCTGGACCATCGTGCGGGCATGCCCCCTCGGTTTCAACCGCCACCACAACCGCGGCCTGGTGAACTGGGCGGTCCAGTCGTTGACGGAAGGGAAGCAAGTGACGGGTTTTGCGGATTCCTCATTCACGCCGTTGAGCGCCGCCACTCTCGCGCGGATGCTGGCATCCGTTGCCAGGGATGAAGCAGGAAAAATTCTCCACTTTGTTTCCGCGCCGCCCATCTCGAAGTACGATTTTCTGAGGATGGCCGCCCGTATCCTGGGGGCGCCGGAGACGCTGGTCACGAAGGGAAGCATCCGGAACGCCAAGTTCAAGGCGCCGCGCCCGGGCAGGCAGGATCTGCAGACGCGGGAGCCCGAGAAAAGAGTTTTTGAGATTGAGCGGGAATTGGAAGCTTCGCTCGCGAGCTAGAATGAAAGTTTTTCGTTCAGATTCAAGGCAACGCCAGGAGGTCGACTGGAGGGGCGTGGTCGACCCCCATGAGCTGGCCCGCCATGTCAACGATCTGACCAGCCGGGTCTACGCTGCCATGTCGTGGCCGGAGTGGTGGGCGCTCCGTTCGTCGCGCAGGCTGGCGATGGAGCCGTGGAGCAAGGACCTGGCGGCGGCCCGCATTCTGCGGCAGTTGTTGGAGGAGGGTCGAACGCTCGAGGTGGAGGAGGCTTCGCCGACCTTGCCGCTTCTGCTCCGCTCGGAGGAGAAAACACGCATCCAGCTGGAGAAGGAGACGGCTTTGCCGGCATCGAGACCCTGGCGGGCGTTTTTGCTCTGGCTCCTGAAACGCGTTCGGAACCGGATCATCTTGTGGCGACTGCCGAAGGTATGGAAGCACGAGCAACGCTTCGATCTTCTCATCCATACCGTGGTCCTCCCCGAAAACGTCACCTCCGGCGGAAAGTTGAACGACATGTTCTTTCCCGGGGTCCAGGATTGCGCCGAATCGCGCCGGAAAAAGGCGCTGACGGTGGGCTTCGCGCCAGCGCTGCCCTGGGCCGCCCGGAAATGGAGGCGAACCGGAAACTGGGTTCTCTTGGACGAGGTGCTCCGCCTTCGCGAGATCAAAGCCGTTTTCCTCGCCCTGCGCCGGACCCGGCGCCGGATCGGGGCATGGCAGGAAGACATCGCCGGAATTCCGGCCGCGTGGCTGAAGGCTCGTTGGATGGACGATCTCCAGCAGCCGGAGTTTTTTGATTCGATCGCCGCGGCAGGCTGGTTCGGGAGTTTTTGCAGGGAGAAAAGTGTCGGCTGCTACCTCTATTCCTTTGAGCGAAAGACATTCGAGCAGGCGATCCTCCAGGCGATTCAAGAGAGGAGCCCGGCAACGGAAACATGCGGCTACCAAAACGCGGCTGTAACGAACAAACATTACCACTTCTGGTCGTACTCGGCCGGCAAGGATGTGATTCCGAACCACATCCTGACCGTCGGACAGGTGACGACCGAGATCCTCACGCGCGACGGCGCGTACCCAAAGGAGCGAGTTCGGATCAGCGGAGCATTGCGCCAGCGATCGCTGATGGAGCGAAAGGTCCTCCGCAGACCCCTGAAGGATCTCCTGGTTCTTTGGGCGGAGAGCCGCGACCAGTATGAAAAGTTCTGGAAATTTCTCCGGCAGGCGTGGGACGGGCCAGGCTTGGACCGTTATTTTTTTCGGATCCGCCTGCATCCGGCGATCGCGTTCGATTTTCCGGACGGTGAAAAATATGCCGACCGGTACCGGGTGGATTCGCTTGATGACATCCGGCAAAGCATCGATTGGGCCGACGCCATCCTTTATGCGTCCACGTCGCTTGCCATTGTCGCCGTCGGCAGCGGCATTCCCATCATCTCGATCCGGCTCCCTGATTGCTTCGACGACGACTGCGTTCCGCGTGACAGCAGGCTTTTGCACTGGCGTGTGGAAAAACCCTGCGATCTTGAAAAAACCCTCCAACGGATCGAGGGTCTCTACGACGAAGACTTTGTCGAGCTCCTCAGCTGCTCCCAGGAGTTTGGGCGCCGGTATTTCCAGCCTGCGACGGCGGCGGGTTTTCTCCAAAGTCTGGGTGCGGGGAACAAGGATCGCGGATGAGCGGACGAAAAGTGGTGGTCACGGGTGCGGCAGGTTTTATCGGGCGGTGCCTTGTCGAGGAAATTCTCGGCCGCGGGGACCGGGTTGTAGCGGTCCTGCGCCGGGGAGGGACGCGCCTGCCGCCTGAACTGGAAAAACGCGTGGAGGTCATGGAGGCCGACCTGGCGCAGGAAGCCCCGGATCCGGCTCGCTGGCGCTCCGCTGAAACCATCTTCCA
>JAHFSZ010000072.1:1877-9630 GCA_023265515.1 Verrucomicrobiota bacterium | reverse complement strand
GGCGTTTGGCGGAGGACTGACCTGGGCGGCTTCTGTGTTGGAATGGTAGGCGCAGCCGCCCTGCGGACAAAACCCCGCGCGTTTGGAAGGCGTCCTCTCGAAGTTTGTTTAAGGTTTAATGTTTAAAGTTTAAGGTTGAACAGTTGACGACAACCTTAAACCAGAAACCTTAAACATTAAACCGAAGTTAGGCGGCTCGATGACTGACCTCGAGCAAGGCGGATTGGTAGAGCGCCGCGAGGGATTCCTCCTCGGTTCCGTATTTGAACGCCTTCCAGACCTTGCCGATCACATTGTAACGGCAACTGCCGGTGTCGATCCAGATCGTGGTGACGTTGCCATCCAACTTGCGGGCGAGCCATCCGCCGACTTGGTTCCGGACGAAGACGTCGCCATAAAAGAAGGCGAGCATGTTCTTCAGGGCGCCAAGGCATTGATAATCGTGCTTGCCGTCCACGTACCACTTCTGGATCAGTTGATCGAGATGGGCGAGCGTTTCGGGCAGGAAACTGACCTTGAAATCAGCGTAGTGTTGGAGAATTTTGGAAAAGTCCTCCGCGTGCGCGCTGAATTTTTCCTCCCGTTCCGAGGGATCGGTCCGGTAGAAAACGCGCGCATCCACGGCCAGCAGCGTGGGCGGCGTCTCCCGGGAAAGAAAATCCACCTCCTTGGGAACATCCTTCTGCTGCGCATGCACGATCGGCATGGAAATGTACTCGCTGGTGGTCCGGACGCGGCAGACATATGAAAAGAAATTCTTGATATGGATGGCATCCCAATAATCGGGCTGCGAAACGAGGATGGCGGGCCCCTGGCCATTTTTCTGGTAGATGCAGGGGATGACAAACGGGCCGAGCGGCGATTTGACGCTTAATTGACTGGCGAGAATCTGTCCATCGCGGCCGCTGGACAAATCGGCGAGCGTGCGTTGGAAATCCTGGTCCTGAGCCAGGTCCTCATCGCTGAAACGATAGGCATCTTTCGGGACTTTCGGCGGAGTTCGTTTCAGGGAAGTTTTGCCAAGCGGCGGCATATCGGCTCGATTCAAGGTACAAGTGCCTCGGTGGGTGTCAACTCCACGGATTTTCGCCGTGCCAAAATGTCGTGACAAAGCCGGGCTCTCGATCCGCGCATCGGCGCGAGCGCGCCTAAAATGAGAGAATGTTGCGCGCCTGGCCGAGCAGGTCCTGGAGGCCGCGAAGCTTGAGGAATTTAATGTGCTTGCCCCACCGTTCAGGGCCCTTCACGGGATTGGCCGATGGCCCGATATAAATCGGATGGTCCCAAGCCAGGATTGCCAGCAGGTGGTCCGTGAAATTTTTTCCGTCCACCAGCTCGGTGGCGTCGGCGGAGAAAATTTTCGTCGCGGGCCCTTCCAGCAACATATTCACCGGGGCGTCCATCCAGGGCTGCAAGCCGGCCGCGATCCGGACAGCTTCGGCCGGAAGATGCAGTTGTGCCGGGTCGCTGGAAATGCGAACGATCGTGTCCCGCGCATTCTTCCGGGTCTTGTAGTTGGTGGTCGAAACATGCAGCGGCGTGAAGGCCGCAAAGGAGTCACAGTTTGAAAGCATGTCAGCGAGGATGGTCAGCCCGCCGAAAGTCGCCTTGTCATCCCACGGTATTCCGCGCTTCCGGGCTCCATATGCGCAACAGAAGACGTGGACGCCTTCCAGGCGGAGACCCTGCACGACATCGCTCCCGACCGCGGAAACGCCGTCGTCGATCAGGTAGAGAAAGACCCGTCCGCCGCGGCTGAGAGCCTCGCGGGAGAGATAGGTCAGCTGGGAAATGTCCTGGTGCTCCATGGAGGAAGCCCACATCAGCCCCAGTTTGTGACTTTCAACTTTCGGCACGCCGCAAGGGTATCAAATCCTGCAAGCCGATGTCACCTGTTACCCGGCCTCGCGAGGTTTTTTTCGCCGGATCCCGCTCCTCCACTTCACATTCCAAATTCCAGGCTAAAAAAACCGGCTTCCGATCTGCCACACGAGAAAGCTCGCGCCCCACGCGAGAACCCCCATGTAGACGAATTGAAACAGGGTCCACTTCCATCCGCCGGTTTCACGATAGACCAGGGCCACGGTGCTGGCGCACTGCATCGCGAAGACATAAAAGACCATCAACGCAAGCGCCGAAGAGGTCGTGTAGCGGGGGCGCCCGTCGGGATATTGATCGGTCCGCATCCGCTCCTTCAGGCTGCTGTTGTCGGAATCGTCGCTTTCGACGCCATAGATCGTCCCCATCGAGCTGACAAACACTTCACGCGCGGCGAAGCTCGTCATCAGCGCGACACCGACCTTCCAGTCGAAGCCGAGCGGCCGGATCGCCGGCTCGACCAGCCTGCCCATTTTCCCGGCAAAACTTTGTTTCACCTGCTCCGCCTTGGAGCCGCCCGGCTGCTTCGGATAGCTCGCCAGCGCCCAAAGGATGACGGAAATCGCGAGGATCACCGTGCCGGCCCGCTTGATAAACTGCGAGCCGCGGGTCCACGTGGCGCGCAGCACGTCGGTCAGAACCGGCCGCCGATAAGGCGGAAGTTCCAGGATGAGCGCGGGCCGGGCCCCCGAGAGGATCGTACGCTTGAACAAGCCCGCGATGAGAATTGCGGAAATGGCGCCGAGCACGACAAGTAAAAAGATTACCAGCGCCGGAAGCGGAATGAAGCCGAAGACCAGCGTCGAAGGAATGAACGCACCGGCCAGCAAAAAATAGACCGGCCAGCGCGCCGAGCAACACATGAGCGGGGCGACGAGGATCGTGACCAGACGGTCCCTTGGGTTTTCGATCGTGCGCGTGGCCATCACCCCGGGAATCGCGCAGGCAAAGCTCGAAAGCAGCGGAATGAACGCCTTGCCATGGAGCCCGACGCGGCCCATCACCTTGTCCATGATGAAGGAAGCGCGCGCCATGTAGCCGGTGTCCTCCAGCAGCGTGATGAAGAAAAACAACAACAGGATCTGTGGCAGGAATGTAAGAACCGCCCCCACGCCCGCGATCATTCCGTCGACAATCAGCCCGCGCAGGTCTCCTTCCGGAAGGACCGACTGGACTTGGATCGTGAGCCACGCCACCAGCGACTCGATGGCGTTCATCGGAATCTCGGCAAAGTAGAAGATGAGCGAAAAGACAAACAGCATCAACCCCAGGAAGATGGTCACTCCCCAAAACCTGTGCGTGAGGACACTGTCAAGCCGGTCGCTCGCGGTCTGGCTGACGGAGCGCGAGTTGATGCCCGCTGCCTGGATGACATTCTCAATCCATCCGTAGCGCGCCTCCGCTTCCAGCGCATGCCACTGAAAACCGGCGGCCTTCAGGTTCTCGCGGCATTCAGCGACGACTTTTTGGAGGCCGGGATGACCGGCGTAGCGCGGATGGCCCGAAGCGCCCGTCGAGCTGATCAGCCGGAGCGCTTCGCCGCGCGCGCCCGTGTCTGGAACCAGGCTTTTTTCCACCAGCGCGCGGCCGACCTTGCGGACCTGGAATTCCACCAACGGCTTGAGCGGCAGTGGCAGGCACGGAACGTTGGGGTGGTGAATGAGCCGGTAGATCGCAAAACGCAACTGGTCGAGCCCCCTTTTCTCGCTGGCCACGACCGGGACAACGGTCGCGCCAAGGTACTCGGCCAATTTTCCGGGATGGATCGAAAGGCCCGATTTCTCAGCCAAATCCATCATATTGAGGGCGATGACGACAGGCTTGCCGGTGCCCAGGAGCTGCGAGGCGAAGAAGAGGTTGCGCTCGAGATTATTCGCATCGACGACGGCCACAATCACATCCGGTGCTGGCGTGTCATCCTGGAGACCAAAGATCACGTCATGGGCGATCTCCTCGTCGGGGGACCGCGGACTGAGGGCGTAGGCGCCGGGCAAATCGATGATGCGGACGTCGCGCACCGGCTGGCCTTCGCCACTGAGGCGGCAGGTGCCTTCCTTCTTTTCGACCGTGACCCCCGGGTAGTTGGCGATCTTCTGGCGCAAGCCGGTCAGCGCATTGAAGAGGGTCGACTTGCCGGAATTCGGGTTTCCGGCCAGAGCAACATAGGGGATCCTGTCCCTGTTCACTATTCGACCTCGATGCCCGAGGCTTCGGCCTTGCGCAGACTCAGGTGATAACCGCGAACCACAATCTCCATTGGATCGCCGAATGGAGCAAGCCTCTGTACTTTTATAGAAGCGCCGATCGTCAATCCCATTTCCGTCAGACGCTGGGCCTCCGCGGCAGGAAGGCGGATGGCGACGATCCTTCCAGCCTCTCCGATCTTCAAGGTATTAAGAGTGGGCACGGTCTCCTCCCTGGCGGGCGAAACGTCGTTCGTGGCGCGTGGGCGAAAACGAGGTGGTCATCAAAAAGCTCCTGCTAAACACGGGTGCGGTCCACGGGATGCGGCTTTCCCTAGACCGGTTCGACTTTGATGTGTCTGGCGAGTGAAGTCCCCAAAGCAATCCGGGCATTGTCCACGGAAACCAGCATCGGCTCATTGCGGCTGAGCAGGGCGATCTGGCAGCCCTCGCGGATTCCCATCTGGCGAAGCCGGTTGGCCGCTTCCGGCGTCAATTCAAGTGCGCGGACCATGACGCAGATGCCGCATGGAAGGTTGGCCAGCGCAAAGATGCCCGCCGGGCAGAGCTTCGAATCACATCGGCGAGCCACCGGGCGGCACCGACGCCGAAGTCCGAACAGGTTTCGCATCGACTCCATGAGCTGCCGAATACGCGGTTTTCTGATGTTTTTCATGGTCTCAAGTAAATCGAGACTGAGTCTCAATTGGACTAATCTAAGGGCTGGCCCAAAGCCCGTCAAGAAAATCCACCGGTTGCGATGGATCGAAAACAGGGGGTTGTAGTATGGCCGGCGCATCCTTACTATTCATGCACAGACCCACCCATGGCTGATCTTATCATCCGGCAAATAGAACGCGGTCAAGAGCCTTGGCGCTTTCGCGTGGAAATCATCGAGGGGACGTCCCGGACGGTCCATGAGGTGACGCTTTCAGAGAAGGACTACCGGAAATGGACGAGAGAAAAATGCGCGCCGCGGCAGTGTGTCCAGGCCGCCTTCGAATTTTTGCTCGAGCGCGAGGACAAGGAATCGATCCTGAGCGAGTTCGACATCTCCGTCATCCCTCGCTTTTTTCCTGAATTTCCGAAGGCCTTTGCGAAGTTTCTTCCGAAGAAGGCGAAGGACCTCCAGTGACGGTCAATAAGCCAGCACGACGCCGATATGCCCGCGCGATCCATGCCGTCCTGCCACGGCCTGGTAAAGCTGGAAACCGTAGTCGAAGCGGAAGCTCAAGTAGGGATTGATCACGTAACGAACGCCCGGGCCGATGCCGGAGGCAAGGATGTTGGGATCCTCGCCAGGCAGGAGGGTGCGGTTGCCCGTGACGCCGTAATCCCAGAAGAAGAGAAACTGGAGCTGGTCCTTGGCGTCCTGGATGCCGACCACCTGACCAAGACTTACTGAAGGCGTCCGCAACTCCGTGGAGATGAGGTAGCCCTCGGCGCCGTTGGCCTCGCGCTCATCATAACCGCGCACCGTCTGGTAGCCGCCGAGTCCGAACTGCTCGCTGCCCAGAAGGTTTGCGTTCGAGAACTGATATTTAAATTTGTTGGCAAGCGTGAAGTCCCAAGGCAATTCCGTCACCCGGTTGAAATCGATCACACCGTAGACATACTCGTCGGTGGCAAAAGCCTGGTAGACCTGGAAATTTGCCGTCCTGTTCTTCTCAGTCCAGCCGCCGGGGCTGACAAAGAGATTGATGCCGGCGGACGTGGCGCCCCACTCGTCCTTCATGGAGCCGTCGTAACCGACCATCCACTGGACGATTTCCGTCGGCGTGCTGGTGACGGTCAAACCGCCGAATTCAAGGTTGTTGTTGCTCTGCTTGAAATCAAACCCGAACTGCATCTCATGCTGGTAGGTTTCGAAGTCCGGCAGCGGCACCGCGTAGCGCGTGCTCACCTGCCAGCTGGTGCCTTCGAGTGTGAACGGGGCAACCACGTCCGCCGCCGACTCCACGTAGCTGCCAAAGAAGGTCCACGTGTGCCGCCAGGGCAGAGGAATGACATAGCTGCCGGAATGCGCAACGAGTTTTTTTCCGTCGGGGTTGGTCGTGTACTGGTAGTTGAGCTGGTGGTCGAGCCCGAACGCGTCGCCCCAATTCAAGCCGGTCAGCCAGCGGCTGTCGTCGGTCAGGTCGTTGCCGCTGTCCTCGTAGCCGCCAAAGACGCGGACCGGGAACCGGTCCTTGGTTTGCAGGACCAGGTCCGCCGTTCCGGGCTCTTTGCCCGGCGTGTAGACAAAATTGACGTCACGGAATGGATTGTTGTTGATCCAGTGAAGGTCGGACCGCAGCACCTCTTCATTGAACGTTTCTCCCCGCTTGATGCGAACCTGGTCGGCGAGAAATTCACTGCTGAACCATTCGTTGCCCTCGACGCGAACCTGCCCGAGTTGCGCCTCGATGACTACGAGCTGGATGACGCCGCTGGTGATGTCCTGTTCCGGCACAACGACGTCGACCACCGGTCGGTCATTGCCGCGATAGTAAATCACGATCTCACGCACCATCGTGTTCAGGGAGCGCAGCGTGATCGGTTTGCCGAAATAGGGGTCCACCACCCGGCGAAAGCCGGGCTTTTGCAGGAGAGGCAAGCCTTCGGCTTGAATCTCCTTGACGCCTGTTACTCCGGCTTTCCTGACCTTGTCCGGGCTATCGACGAACACGATTCCCTTGAGGCTTTTGACGAGCACTTTGGTGTCGTCGCCCCCAGCGGGCGGGGGGACCGGCGGCATCTCGATCTCGCCCTGCTGGGCAGGCGGTGTCTTGGGAGCCAGCTTTTCGTAGTCTTGGGCGCGTGCGTCGGGAAGCCCAGCCGCAAGAATGAGCAATGCCAGCGAAATCAGGAATGGGTTGCATTGGCCATTCCCTTCCATGCTGGCCCGTGTTCGATCAAACCTCCTCATGAATTCGATCTTATTTTTTCTTCTCTGCGGGTGACGCATCCACCCGGATGTTAAACTCCCGGACGATCCCCTGGGCCAATAGGCTCCTTTTTCCCAGCGCGACCAGGTCGCGGCTGAGTTGGAGCATCTTCATATTGACAATCTGAGTCCGCGGCAAATCCTTTCTAAGTTCCGCCAGCTGGAGCTGGAGCTGGTTGCGCTGACTCCAGCTGTTTCGGACCTGAAACAAATACGCCAGCGCCAGCGCGCAAAAAACGGCCAGGATCGGCACCACCAAGCCGAGTGGCGCCGAAAAAAAGAGGTTGGCCCGGCTTCCTTCCTTCCCCGAGTTCGCGGATCGTGTATCCATGATCAACGTTCCACCCTCACGGATACGCTTTCTTTTTGCCGTCCACTTCCAGGGTAACCTGAAGCTGATGCTTCTTTAAAAGCTCGCGCAGGGCGGGCTCACGGTCGGCGTCCCGGGCAATGCGCATCGAAAGCTGGGAAAGAATCTGCTCGGCCCGCCGCGAATTATTGAGAGTGATCTGCGTCTGGAGCAGCTCGACGCTCAGCGACTGGCTGCTCAGCACCAGCCCGAGGTTCGACAGGATGAGCACAGCGAGAATGAAGCTGACCGTATAAAGAGTATAAAAATGGGTTTTGGCCATGGCATTCCCCTCCGACCTCGAGTCCGTGGAATAATCCGAACCGTAACCAATGGAAAACTGGAAATCAACCTCGCTCGGTCCGTTCAACGTCCAAGACCGTTGACGTCTCTAAAGGGATGGAGGGGCTTCGGCGG
>JAHFSZ010000072.1:0-1777 GCA_023265515.1 Verrucomicrobiota bacterium | reverse complement strand
GACCTCGAGTCCGTGGAATAATCCGAACCGTAACCAATGGAAAACTGGAAATCAACCTCGCTCGGTCCGTTCAACGTCCAAGACCGTTGACGTCTCTAAAGGGATGGAGGGGCTTCGGCGGCAAACGCCTCGAAACTCGAGTCTGTGGTCAGATTCCACTTCCTCTTTTTGGCCGGGCCGGGCGGCAGGCCATGGGGAGGCGCGGCCTCCAGGCCTTCGTTCGAACCCAGGTTCGGCGGGGCGGCGTTCAGACTGCTGCTGTTATAATAGATGCCGAAGGGTCCATTCGGCGGTACGTGCGGCGGCCGATAGTAACGGTCGGTCTCATTGTTAAACGACGACAGCAGGAATCCGCCCTGCAGATTCGGACCGCCTCCTCCGGACGATGGATCGGCGATTTTGAACGCGAGCACGTCGCCCACGGCGGGAATCGAATCGCCGAAGTAAGTCGACCAGACCCACTGGCTTTGCGGCACCAGCAAGGTTGGATCCTGCACCTGGCTCGGCTGGACCGCGAAGATCAGAAGCCGGCCGCCCCGAATCAGGGCTCCGTTGTTGATCAGCGTTCCAGTGCCGAGACCGGGGGCCGTTGGAAAATCGTTGTCCGCCACCAGCGTGATGTTTCCGGCCGCCTGAACGGTTCCGTCATTCTCAAGATTGTTTCCGGCAATCAGCGTGACATGGCCCGTATCGGACTGGACCACGCCGCCCACCACGACCAGCACGTTGTCGCCGGCCGTCAGCAGGACATCGCCACCCGTGGAACGGACGGTGACACCCGCATTGACCATGAGATCGTCGCCCGCGCCGGCCAGTTCGCCCGCGGTTGCGGTCAGCGTACCTGCCGAGGTCGTGTCGACGGCGAAGGTCAGCGGACTCGCGGCCGTGATGGTCGTCGTGCCGCCGTTGTTCGAGGAAGTCGTGATGCCGTCCAACGACGTGATTGTCAGCGCGCCGATGTTGGAAATTTCAACCGTTCCCGAAGTCGAGTTGTTGAACGCCAGGTTGGAGACAGCCGTCTCGAGCGGATTGCCCGAGCCGATGCCTGTACCTGAAAGAATCGCCAGATTGGCCACGGTGATGTCCGTGCCCACGGCGTTGCCGTCGATCACGGCGCCGCCCGTTCTCAGCGTCAGCCGGCTCGTCCCGGTCGGCGCGATGGCCGCGGTGATCGTGATGTCGCCGCTCGTGGTGTTTCCGATCCGGAGCACGCCGGCGGACACATGGTTGATTTCGGCCGCGGTCAGGCCTAGCGTCCCAACGCCGTCCGCGCCGCCCAGATTGATCAACTGGCCGGGTGTCCACTGCCTCAACGTCAAGGTGGTGCCGCTGCTGACCGTGCCATTGATGATGAGATTGTCGGAAATCAGGTCCACCGTGCTTGGGCCCTGCACGTCGGCCCCGGCCACGGGCGTGTCGTTGATCGTGATGGAGCCCTGCGTGAGAAGGGTGATCACGTCGAAGGTGGTCTGGACGCCGGAAACACCACCCACTGTTCCCACCGCAAAGCTGTTGGCGTCACGATAGGTGAACGCGCCACCGACACTGGCGGCGAGCGTGGTGATGTCGTTTCCAGGCTGATGAATATCGTAGAGACCCGCGCCGCCGGTGATCTGGAGGCCATTGGCCGTGATCGAGCCCGCCGTCTGGGAAACGCCACCGGCCGCAGCCTGCAGGAAGACATTGTTCGCCGCGCTGATTGAGCCGGCCAGTTGGATGGCGCCGGCCGAATCCGCGTCTGCGAATCCGGCACCGAGCGTTACATCACCGGTATCGG
>JAHFSZ010000092.1 GCA_023265515.1 Verrucomicrobiota bacterium | reverse complement strand
CCCGCATAGAATGGTGGCGGCGGCAGAAACACCTTTGCAAAGCCCCAGCTTGTACCATGGTAACCACGCCGGCTTCTCCAATCGCGGTTATTCCGCGGCCGGTTCCCACAACTTCCAGGGCTGTGATCATTTCGCCGCCGGGGCCGCACATCCGGCCGCATCCAGGTTGAATCTCGATCTATGCGGCTCATCACGCCAGTCCAAAGCTTCGTCCTCGCCTCGCTCCTGCTGATGGGCGCGGCTTTCAATTTTCCATACAGTCTTTATGAATTTTTCAGCACCAAACACCACTTTGCGGGCTCCACATTGTTCGAAATCCGACTTTTGCGAGCCGTCCTCGCCGTCGCCGGTCTGAGCATCGCCGCCGCAGCGGCAGTCTGGCTGCGTTCGGCTGGAAAATCCTGGCGGCGAAATCTCGAGGAAGATTTCGAGTCTTATCTTCAAGCCCCGCCGTTGGCTTCTGATCCATCCGATGCGCGTTTCACCTGGTTCTCGGTCTTTCTTTGCCTGGCGGTTTTCCTGGGTCTGTTCCAAACAATCCAGTGTAGTTTTACTTATGATGGACGAGGCATTCTCTGGTTCGACCTGTTGGCACGGGAAAACGGGGTCTGGGAAAGCCTGACTGCGCTCTGTCTCTTCCTTTCAGGTGCCTTGCTCATCCACGCCAGCCTGCACTTCCGACTCCGCTTCCCCCCGCCCCGCGCCGCCTTTCTTGTCCCACTGCTGCTCGGTCTGCTGTTTTTTGCAGGTGGCGGCGAAGAAATCGACTGGGGTCAAGAGGCCTTCGGCTTTCGCACGCCCAGCGCCTTGAAAAAGATCAACGTGCAGGAAGAATTCAACCTTCATAATATCGGCGGCTATTGGATCAATCAGCTTATGATGATGTTTTGCTTCGCGTACGTCTGCGTCCTTCCGATTCTCGCGCGGTGGTTCATCGATGTTCGATACATGGTCGAACGGCTGAAGATTCCCCTGGCTCCGATGGCGCTGGTTTCCTTTGGCGTTGTCGGTCTCCTGATGGACGAGAGGGATTTTTTCAACCGGCTCTGGGGAAATCCGCCCTGGCGCCTCAGCGAAGCGAGAGAGACCCTTTTCAGCGTGATTTTCCTCTGCATGGTGATCCAGACCTGCCGGCGCTGGCGGAAGCGTTACACCCGCCCTTGAACATCGCTGCTACGGATTTCTTTCGGAGGCCACGCGCTCCGCGGCTTCACGCATCACGTGGAAAATCTCCTCGATGCGCCGTGGAACCCTCGTCGGATGCGACGTCAGCCAGCAGGCCGCGCTGTTCGGATGGCCGGGATCAAATCCATGCATCGCGGGAACGCGGTGCCGGGCCATGTAGCAAGGAACGAAAATCGTTCCAGGTTTCAGCAAAAAAAACAATTCTCCGTATCGCCGGTCCGGAAAAAGACAGCCCCACGCCTCCAGCTGGCGATCGCTCAGGACCGATCCCTCCGTTTGCTGTTCCAGCCAGCCGGTGATATTTTCGCGGACACCGGGCTTCAGGAACCAGAACCGTGCCATCGTCGAGTCCCAAACCGCCCCATAGTCCTCGCCGTAGCTCAAGCCAAGTTCCTCGAAGCGCGACATCATGCCGCTTGTGTCGACGGTATCGGTCATTCCGTGGTCGCTGAACAGATGGAGGCGGACCTCGCGGTACTGTTTCAGTGCAGCCGCATGGACTTGCCTCAAGGATCGCTCCATCCGGTCAAACGCGCGGTCCGCTTCCGCGCCGCGCGTTGTCTCCGCATGCATGGCGGCGTCGAGGCCCCCGGTGAAGAGATAGGCGCACCGGACCTCCCCCTGCTCCATGGCACGCTTCATGGCCGCGATGTTCGCCGCGTCGCCAGCGCGCCAGTCCGACCGGACCCACGGCACGCCGAGCCGGTCCCAAACGGCGAAGATCGTCTCCTGCCCGCCATTGATCCCGCCGGGCAGATAGATGTCCCGCTTCTCGGTGTAGTCCAAAGAGGGCATCTTCGAAAAAGGAACGTTGTAGAGCTGGAAATACCCCGTGTAACCGAGCCACCGGCCCCAGTAACGGCTTAGCCGGCTTCGGATGCGATGATGTCCCGTCAGGAATCCCGGCATCCACGAAAGGAATCGAGCCCGCGCGAAAGGCGAATGCGCCGGATCGTAGACGAAAAAGGAAAAATGGCCATGCTCGAAAGGCATGTGGCCGGTCAGGATGCTCGGATCACAGGAACTGGAATATCCGAAGATCGTCCCGCAAGGCCTGCGGTGCGGCAGAAGATCGGCGAGAAAATTCCGAGCGCGGGCCAGCTCCCAGCCCAACGCGTCACAGAACACAAATAGATCGATGCTCTTATTCACAAGCGTCTCTTGATGAACTGGATCAACTTTCTTATCCGGCCTTCGGTTGGCAACCCTTCCCAGATTTCATCGGCGTGCCGCCGGCTCGGCTCCACGAATTTTTCGTGCATTGGACGCGCGAAGCTTTCATACAAACGCAGCGTTTCGAACACGTCCAGCCGCCGCATCGCGCGGTCCCGCTTCAGCCGCAAAATCAGTCTTTGGTCCGCGGGCACATCGATGAAAATCCCGTGATCGATCAAGCCGTGAATCGAGGCTTCATGCAGGACGAACAGCCCTTCGACAATGAGAATCGGGCGCGGCTTGACCGGAACCGTTCGCTTCATCCGGCGGTGCGTCGCATAGTCGTACCGGGGAGCGTCGATCGCGGCGCCCGCGATGAGTTTCCGCAAATGGGAGACGAGCAAAGGAACCTCAATCGCCCGCGGGTGGTCGAAGTTCAAACGCAGCCGCGCCTCGCCTCGGACATGGCCTTGGTCGCGGTAATACCAGTCGCTTTGAATCACGGAAACCCGGCTGCCGAGCTCTTTTACGAGCCTCTGCGTCAGCCAGCTCTTACCTGACCCCGTCCCGCCGCAGATCCCCAGGATGAACCTCTTCGTCATGGCCTTCCCTCCGCTAAGAGGGTCTTTCTTCACGAACCACCCGTTCAAACAAATTCTCCAGGTTCGAAATGTACCGGTCAAAATCATAGTCGCGCGAGACGCGCTCCAGGCCCTTTTCGCCCATGGCGCGCGCCAGCGCCTTGTCTCGCAGGAGCCGGTCAATGGCGGCTGCGTAGGAACCCGCGTCCATCCACGGAATCAGGAAGCCGTTCTCACCGTCCTGGAGCCAGTCGCCAATACCGCCGACACCAAACGCGACAACCGGCAGCCCGCACCGCATCGCTTCCAAACCGACGAGCCCGAACGGCTCCGGCCAGACCGAGGAAACCAGAACTGCCGTCGCTTCCTTGTAATAGGAGGCCAGCTCCTTCTGCGTCACAAAACCCAGGAACTTCACCCTTCCTTCCAGCCCAAGCTTCCTGGAGAGCCGCTCGCAATGCGCGCGGTGGGTGCCGTCGCCCGCGATGACCGCTTCGAACGGCTCACGCGCCTTCTGGAGCGCCCGCAACAGCACGTCGACACCCTTGCCCCGTATGATCTGGCCGGCATAAACGAGCAGGTTTCGCGGACCGAAGCTGCTCCGAAGCGGCTCGACCGGGGGCGGCACCGGCGGAAGGGTCTCGATCCGCTCGTTCCCGAATCCGTTGATCAACAGCTCATGGCGCATGTACTCGCTCGCCACCAGATGATGGTCGAAACGCCGGTTGAGCTCGATCTCCCGGACCTTCGCGCGGTAGCTGACGAGCTTGAATGGAAGGCCCCCTTCCCGGTTCCGCTTGAGCGGGGCCAGGCACGGAAAGACGCAATATCCGGTCGCCGGCCGGGTGCAGATTCTGCGTGTGAGGGGATTGTATTTGTAGCTCCTGAGGCAGTAGAGATCGTGATCGTGGACCATCCGGACAAGCGGAACATCCACGCCGAGGAGAAATTTGATCGAATCGAGCTCCTCCCATTTGTGCACGTACACGGCGTCAGGCCGGAATTTTTCGAGAAGCTCCCGCCACACGGAAATGGAGGAAGGGAAAAACACCCCGCCTTCGAAGAGCGCCGCCCACTCCGGCTCTTCCCGGCCCGTTTTTTTGCGCGTGACGAGCCCCACGGCGTGACC
>JAHFSZ010000025.1:21764-34027 GCA_023265515.1 Verrucomicrobiota bacterium | reverse complement strand
TGTTTGAAGAGTCCATCGATCTTTATGGCCCCGGTGACCGGTGTATCATTTGCGGTAAAGAGGTTGCCGGCGGCCGCGGATATGCTCATCTCAAACATGACGATCAGATGGTCACTCTCTGTTGTCCACTTTGCTTTGACACGTTCCAAAAATCCCCGAAGGTGTATGCCAATCGTCGGAGATCACAGCGGATTCTCCAAACCCTAAAAACAAAAACCGGCTGACACGCCATGAACTCAAAAGACAGACTTTCCGAGTTGTTGAAGAAATGGGAGCCGCGAAGCCCCCATTCCACGGCGAAGTTCGTCAATGACACGCTGCGGGCCATCCGCATGAGGGAGACCCGGCCGGCATGGAAGCTCGCGTGGGACAGCTGGTTTGGAGTGCTCGACGGATGGATTGTCGAATGGCTTCCGGCCCCAAGAACCCTGGTGCCTGTTGCGGCGGCGCTGTTGATGACATTGACGGCCTGGCAGTGGATGCACATGGAACGGCAAGCCGACCAGCTCGCGGCCCTGAAATGGCGGCAGCAAATGGCGCAGCCAATGAGCCAGCGTTCGCTGTCGGGCGTCTACGCCAGCCTCGTCAAGGAGTGAGCGGTTGAGACCATGAGCCTCATTTCCAAAAAATGGATCGGCGGGATCGTCTTTCTGGCGATCCTGGCCGCTTTGTGCGTTGGCATGATGGGCTGGAAGACGCAGAGCATGATCGCCTCGGCCTACGAGTCGTGTGGCGCGCCGAACGCGATCAACCTCAAGGAGCTTGGCTTGAGCCCGCAGCAAGTGAGCAAGATCAAGGGTCTTCAGGCGGCCTACCGCAAGAAAATCGTCGGCCTATGCCAGCAGCACTGCGACGAAAAGATGAAGTTCGCGAAGCTTCTGGAGGCCGACCGGGTCGATGGGTCGGCGGTGCGCGCCTCGACCGCCGAGATTGCCCGGATCGAGCGTGAATCCGAGCAGATGACCACCGAGCACATGCTCGCCATGGCTCAAGTCATGGACGAAAAACAATCCAAAATATTTCTTCGTAAGTTTTCCACGGAGATTGTAAAAACCTGCCCGATTGTCTTCGCCCCTGAAGCGAAATGAATCGGAGTAGGTATGGCGAAACCTTTTAGAAACAACCGATGGCTCTTCTTCCTTCTGTGGGCGGGAATCTTTCTTGCTGCATCCCCCGGCCGGCTTTCGGCCGAAGACGGCGACTGGCAGTCGTGGAACGACTTCCAATATTCACAGACGCTCGGCTACGGCTTGGACATGGTCGTTCGCTACGAGCAGCGTTTCGAACAGGACATTTCCGAGTACGCCTATTACGAGCTCGAACCGATGGTTTACTGGCGCTACTCGCCTCGCTGGGATATTGCGGTAAGCTACGAGCGCGACGAGCGCCTGGAGCCGGAAAACAAGGTCAACGACCTCGCCGCGGCCACAGCAGTCCTGAAGGTGCCGCTCAAGGATTGGTATCTCACCAATCAGTTCCGGACCGAGTGGATGGTTCCCGAATCCGAAGAGGAGTGGCGGACCATTTACCGGAACCGAACGGGCGTGGCCACGACGTGGAAGGTCGGTTCCAAGGAGATCGTTCCTTACCTGTCCGAGGAATTTTTCTACAACATTCAGGACGGAATCTTCACCGAGAACCGCCTCCAGGCGGGCATCGGTGTTCCGATCGTTCCGCATTGGATGGCCAGCATTTATTTCATGCGCCTGGACGAACGGACCGCCGAAGGATGGGAGTGGCATCCGGTTGTTGGCATCGAGGTGCTGGCGCGATTTTAGGAGAGCTATGAAAATGAGAATTCTTTATCTGGCAGGAATGATGGCGACGGTGGCCCTGCTGATTTCGGGATGCTCCGAGCCCGCCGACACGAAGCCGGGTGAACCAAAGCCGGCGCCCCCCGCGGAGCACAGGCACGCAGCCCCCGCGGCTGAACCCCAGAAGAACGGCAGTCGAAAGATCGACTACTGGACCTGCAGCATGCATCCGCAAATTCACGCTGACAAGCCGGGGAACTGCCCGATCTGCGGAATGACGCTGGTTCCTGTTTATGCGGCGAGCTCATCGTCGTCGGGCCAGACGACAGTCATGGGCGGCGAAACAATTTCCCTGACGGAGGAGGGGATCCGCCAGGCCGGCGTGGGGATCGAAAAGGCGCAAAAGCGGGAGTTGACGAAAGACCTGCTGTTGTTTGGGACGATTGCCTACGATCTGAACTTGCATTGGGATGTGGTGGCGCTCGTCTCGGGCAGGATCGAGAAGCAGTTCATCAACTTCAACCAGACCGAAATCAAAAAAGGCGATCCGCTGGTGAGTCTTTATTCGCCTGAAGCCATTACTTTGCAGGAGGAATACTTAAAGGCTCAACGCGACCGCTGGCTGAGCACTTTTTACGAGCGGGATCTGCTGACTTCGGCTATCCGGCTTGCTGAAGAAAAACTTCAACAGATCGGTTTTTCCCGGGAGGACATCGCGAAGCTGGGCGAAGAGAAAAAGCTGCTCGAGCAGGTGATTGTTCGGGCGCCCAACACCGGGACAATCGTCGGCAACATGGTACACATCGGCGAGTATGTGAAGGCCGACCAGAAGCTTTACCACATTGTTCCGCTCGACGATCTCTGGTTCAACGCGCAGGTGTTCGAGCCGGACATCGGCCTGCTCAAGCTCGGCGAAAAAATCCGGATCACGACCAAGTCGCATCCGGGCGAAGTATTCACGGGAAAACTGGTATTTATCGATCGTGAGCTGGATGTCGCCAATCGGACGGTTCTGGTCCGGTTCCTCGTCCCCAACAAGGAACGGAGGCTGTTGCCGAATCTAAGCGCCAGCGGCTCGCTCGAGATCCCGATCGGGAATGTTTTAAGCGTCCCGAACACGGCCGTTCTCGACCTGGGCACGAGGCATATCGTCTATGTACAAAAAGAAAAGGGCTTTTATACGCAGAGAGATGTCCGGATCGGGCAGGTGACCCAGCATTACACCCAGATTCTGGACGGCCTGTCCGCGGGCGACGAGGTGGTGGTGTCCGGCGCGTTTCTGATCGATGCCCAGCGTCAGCTTCGGGCGGGTTTCGGGGCTGGAGAGACGCAAGCCGGAAAACCCGAGGAGCCGGTAACGACGCCACCGATGCCTGCGGGGCACCATCATTGACTTCATATGAAACGGGGACACGGTGACACGGAGACGCGGGGAATATCACCGCACAATATTTTCATGGGGCTTCACCGCGTCCCCGCGTCTCCCATTCTCCGCGTCGGGCAAAACCGGAAGCGCATAACGTTCGAGGCCAGACAGGCATGATACAGAAGTTAATCGAGTGGTCGCTACGAAATCGTTTCCTGGTGTTGACGTTTTACCTGCTCGTCACCGGCTGGGGGATCTGGGCCGTTTATCACACGCCGATCGATGCGATCCCGGACCTGAGCGAAAACCAGGTGATCGTCTTTGCCGAGTGGACCGGCCGCAGCCCGCAGGAAATCGAGGACCAGGTGACGTACCCCCTGAGCGTGAACCTTCAAGGCTTGGCCGGCGTGAAGGCCGTGCGGGCGAGCTCCAACTTTGGTTTTTCGATGGTGACGGTCATCTTCGAGGACCGGATTGACACTTACTTCGCTCGAAGCCGTGTGCTTGAGCGCCTCAACACCATCGGCAGCCTGATGCCAAAGGGCGTGGTGCCGGTCCTGGGTCCCGACGCGACCGGCCTTGGCTGGATTTACCAGTACTACCTGGACACATCCAAGGCGAACGAGATGGGAAGGGGCTACGACTTGGGTGAGCTGCGCGCGCTCCAGGACTGGTTTGTCCGATATCAGCTCAATTCGGTGCCGGGCGTGGCCGAGGTGGCGTCGGTCGGCGGCTTCGTCCGGCAATACCAGATCGACGTCGATCCGAGCAAGCTGCGCTCCTACGCCGTCACGCTGCGCAATGTCTCAGAGGCGGTGATCGGCTCCAACAAGAACGTCGGGGCCAACGTGATCGAGCAGAATTCGATGGAATTCATTGTCCGCGGCCTTGGCCTGATTCGAGACATCACGGATGTGGAGCGGATTCTTGTTGGCTACAAGAACGGCCAACCCATCCTGGTCCGGGACGTTGCGACGGTCCAGCTCGGACCCGATTTTCGCCGCGGAACGATTGACCGCAATGGCCAGGAGGTCGTCGGCGGGATCGTGATCGTGCGCTATGGCGTCAGCACCAGCGAGGTGATCGACCGGGTGAAGGCGAAGGTGGCGGAGCTCCAGCAGGGCCTTCCCGACGGCGTCGAGATCAAGCCGTTCTACGACCGGAGCGAGCTGATCCACCGGGCCGTCTCCACGCTTCGCTATGCCCTCATTGAGGCGGTGATTCTGGTGACGATCGCCCATATCGTCTTTCTGTTTCACTTCCGGTCAATCGCCATCGTCACCGTGCCTCTGCCTTTGTCGATCCTGATGTCCTTCATCTTCATGAAGGAGTTCGGGATCACGTCCAACATCATGAGCCTGAGCGGGATCGCGATCGCCATCGGCGTGCTGGTGGACGCGGGCATTGTGGTGACGGAGTGCGTCATGCGCGAGGCGTTCGTGCGATTGCGGCGCGAGAAGCCGAACGCCCCGGAAGCTGAGAAGAGGGCTTTCATCGCCAAAAATATCAACTCGATCACTCTCGACGCCACGCGACTGGTGGTCCGGCCGATCTTTTACTCGATGGCGATCATCATCCTGGCCTTCATTCCTGTCTTCGCGCTGACCGGGCAGGAGGGCAAACTTTTCCACCCGCTGGCGTTCACCAAGACATTCGCCATGGTCGCGTCAACGGCGCTGGCGATGACGCTGGTGCCGGTTCTCTGCACCCTGCTGGTCCGGGGGAAAATTCATGATGAACAGGAGAACGTGGTGATGCAGTTTCTGCTCGGCATCTATCTTCCGATGCTCCGGTGGGTGCTCCACCACCGCCTGACGACGATCATTGCCTGCCTGTTTTTGCTGGCCGCTGCCGTTCTGGTAGCCGCCTTCGGGCTCGGAAGAGAATTCATGCCACCGCTCAATGAGCGGGCGCTGTTGTTTATGCCCACGACTCTGCCAAGCGCATCGCTGACGGAGGTCAAACGCGTGATGGCCGAGCAGGACAAGGTCCTGAGCAAGTTTCCCGAGGTTGAGGAGGTGGTTGGCAAGCTGGGCCGCGCGGAGACCGCGACCGATCCAGCTCCGATCTCGATGGTTGAGACGACCATCACGCTCAAACCCGAAGGTCAATGGCGGCCGGGGATGACGAAAGACAAACTGATCGCCGAAATGGCCGAAGCCGTCGGTCAGTATCCGGGATTCACGCCGGCGTTCCTCCAGCCGATCCAGAACCGCGTCCTGATGCTCTCGACGGGCGTGCGCACGGAGATCGCGATTAAATTGTTCGGAGGCGATTTGAAGGTCCTTGAAGCGAAGGCGATCGAGGTGGAAAAGGTGCTCCGGACGATTCCCGGCGGCGTCGATTTCTACGCCGAGCGCGTGGTCGGAACGCCTTACCTCAATATTGAGCTGAACCGGAGCGAATTGGCCCGCTATGGGATTCCGATGGACCAGGTGCTGGAGGTGATTGAATCGGCGATTGGCGGGCAGACGCTGACGACGACCATCGAGGGCCGCCAGCGGTTTCCGGTCCGCGTCCGCTATGCGCGCGAACTGCGCGATTCACCGGCTTCCGCCGGAGACATCCTGGTCTACACGATGGACGGGATGCCGATTCCGCTGAGCAAGGTTGCGACCATCAAGACCGTGATGGGGCCTTCGATGATCTCCAGCGAAAACGGCCAGCTTCGCGTTTTCGTCCAGTGCAACGTGCGCGGCCGCGACCTGGGCGGATTTGTCGACGAAGCAAAGAAAAAAATCGCCGAGCAGGTGAAGATGCCGCCCGGTTACTACATCGCCTGGGGAGGCGAGTATGAAAACCTGATCCGTGCCGGGAGAACATTGAAGATCGTCGTTCCGATCGTGCTGTTCATCATCTTCATCCTTCTCTACATGGTTTACCGCTCGGCGAAGGACGCGGCGCACGTTCTTCTCGCGGTGCCGTTCGCGCTGACAGGAGGCATCTTTCTTCAATGGCTTCTCGGCTACAACTTTTCCGTGGCAGTCTGGGTCGGGTACATCGCGCTTTTTGGGACGGCGGTCCAAACTGGGGTCATCATGGTGATCTACCTCGACGAAGCGGTGCGGCGCCGGGCCGCGGAGCATGGAGGCCGGTTGAATTCCCAACAGCTCATGGAAGCGGTCATCGAGGGCGCGGCGCTGAGGCTCCGGCCGAAAGTGATGACGGTCTCAACAGTCCTCGCGAGCCTTGTGCCTTTGATGCTCCCCATTTTTTCGGCGGAGCGGACGGGCATCGAAGTGATGCGGCCAATCGCAACACCCGTCATCGGCGGCATGATTTCCAGCCTGATCTTGATCCTTCTCGTTACGCCGGTGATTTTTTACTGGCTCCGGGAGCGTGAGTTGAAAAGCGGGGCCGTGGGTTCAACATAAACTGCTGGAATGAGGGCCGGAAAGGGTTCAACCTATTTGCCGGTCGAAATGCATCGAATCAAACTGCAAAAGGAGCGCCATGAAAAAAATTGCGATGTTTTTGTCGGTGTTGGTTTTGTTTGGAGGAGCCGGTTTTGTTTTTGCACATGAGGGCCACGATGAGGGTGCCGCGGGTGAAAAGGCGGAACTTCACACGATCAAGGGGGAAGTCGTCGATTTGATGTGTTACATCGATCATGGCGCCGTCGGCGAGAAGCATGCGAAGTGCGCCCAGACGTGCATCGAATCGGGCGGCCCGGTGGGTCTTCTCACCCCGGGCGGCGAGGTTTATCTGGTGATCGGACAGCATGAGCCGATCAACAAGCAGTTGGCTCCCCTCGCGGCAAAGACCATTTCGGTGAAGGGAAAGGTCGTGGAGCGCAGCGGCATGAAGATGATTGAGAATGCGGAGATCGTGAAGTAGGCTTTTCCGGATGCCCCCCGAGTTCCAAAAACCCGAATACCTCCACGTCATCATCAACCATCTGCCGGTCTTCGGCCTGCCCGTCTCCGCACTGGCCCTGCTTTTGGGACTCTTGTTCCGAAACAGGGCCGTGCAGATCACGGGCTGTTTTTTGGTGATGCTGACGGCCCTTTCCTTCTGGCCGGTCAAGACAACCGGCGAGAACGCCGAAGACCGGGTGCAAGCGATGTCGGGCGAAGAGGGCAAAAAGTGGCTCGAAGTTCACGGGGACCGCGCCGACCGATCAGCTTGGATATTCTACACGACGACGGCGCTCGCCGCGGCAAGCCTGGTGATGCTGTGGAAGAAATGGAAATGGGCCTCGGCGGCGGCCGTCATGGCCCTTCTTTTTGCTGTAGGCTCCGTGGGCGCCAGCTTCTGGATCGCTTATGCGGGCGGCAAAATTCGCCATCCTGAATTTCGCAGCGGCTCTCCCTAAAGGTGGTTTTCCCGCGCGAATCCAATCGACCTTCCGTGCACGTATGCTTTCAATGAAACCCGTGCAACAAACCGTCCGATTCTCCATCCCTTACTCCCGACAAAGAGTCTGGCCAATCCTCAGCCACACCGACTGGCTCAATCGCGTCATGGGCCTGCCGCCCGTCGACTATTCTTCCCGGGCTTTGCCCGGCGGCGGGGTGACGATGGAGGCGAAATCGAAGCTTCTGCCCGGCCCGCCGATCGTCTGGAAGGAATATCCGTTTGAATGGGTTCTCGAAAGGAGCTTCAGCGAGCGGCGGCTCTACAAGAACGGCCCGTTTCATGAATTTCTGGCCCATTTCAACTTATCCGAGAAAAACGGCGGCACGGAGGTGGAGCTTGGGGCCTGGTTAACGCCCCGTACGTCCTTCGGAGCGCTTCTCGCAAGGATGCTCATCCAAAAAATGAAATTCGATTTCCGGAAGGCCCGCGGGCACATGGAAGCTCACCTGAAGCGCGAGCCGATTTCGGACCTGCCGTTGGATTCGAATCTCCCGACCGACGGGGTCTTGCTGGAGGAAGGGCTCGAAAAATTAAGAAAAGAGGGCTGGGCGGACCGGATTTTGGAGAAGCTGAGGATTTTTCTGCGAGACGCCTCCGATGCCGAGGTGGTGAAGATCCGCGCCTTCCGCGTCGCCGACATCTGGAAGGAGGACCGGTGGGAAGTGCTGAAACTGTTCTTGCACGCCACGCGGGCAGGCTTGGTCGCCCTGAGCTGGGAAGTGCTTTGCCCGAACTGCCGCGGGGACCGTTCTCCTCGCTCCTCGCTTTCCGATCTGAAGGGCCAGGTCCACTGTCTGACGTGCCAGATCACTTTCGACAGCGAGTTTGACCAGTCGGTGGAATTGAAATTTTCGATCGACCCGGCCTTGCGCCCCGCGCCCCGCCAGATTTTCTGCATCGGCGGACCGGGACAAAATTCCAATATTGTCGCGCAGGTTCTTCTTGAGCCGGGCGAAACGCGCGATTGGAAGTTTCCGTCATTGACAGGCGAGTACCGGCTCCGATCACCGCAGGCCGCCGGCAGGCCGGCGACCGTCCGAATCGAAAATTCCGATGCGCCTTCCGCGGAGCTGGAAGTCACGCCGGATGGCTGGCGATCGGCGCCCCCAACGGTGGTCTCGGCTGAGAACGGCTTCCGCGTCTCCAACCGCCTGGAACAGGACGCGAACGTTTTGCTGGAGAGGCTCGACTGGAACCGCGACGTCGCGACGGCGGCGCTGGTGACCGGCTGGCAGGAGTTTCGGGATTTGTTCAGCAAGGAGGTGCTTTCGCCGGGCGAGGAAATCACCGTGGGACGCCAAATCCTGCTTTTCACCGACCTGCGCGGTTCGACGTCGATGTACCAGAGGATCGGCGATGCGCCGGCTTATTCACGTGTGCGCGCGCATTTTCACGTCATCCAGGATATTCTCAGCAAGCACCACGGCGGCCTTGTTAAAACGATCGGCGATGCGATCATGGCGACCTTCGGCAGTATCGGGGAAGCGCTCGCTGCGACCGCCGAGATGCACCGCCGGATTTCAGACCTGAACCGGCAGGGCGACGGAAACGGCGATCTTCGGTTAAAAGCCGGCCTGCATGTCGGACCCTGCATTGCTGTCAATGCCAACGAGCGTCTCGACTATTTCGGGTCGACCGTGAACCTGGCCGCGCGGCTCGCGGGCCAGTGCATGGAAAATGAAATCGTTCTCTCCGACGAATTTTATCGGACGCGCGAGGCGGCGGATTTTTTGCATAAAAATCGTTTTCAGTCCGAATCTTTTTCGGCAGAATTGCGGGGATTCGATTCACCACGAAAGCTGTGGCGGGTCCGGATGAAGGAAACGTGATCGATGAAAAAACCGGCATTCAACCTCGTTCACCTGCTTGAGACCGTTTTTGGGAAGATCAGTGGCAAGCGGATCGCGGTGTTCATCGATCTTGAGGATCCGCGCGATATCGTGGGCCTGAGGTTCCTCAAAAACCCGCATTGGGCCGTCCAGACGCGCGCCTACGCGATCTTTTATCAGGGATTGAAGGAAGCGCAGTCTCGGCTGGGACTTCAGGAGGTCGGTTTCTATTCGTACCAGTTGACCGGCGGAAGCAATCTTGACCTGCCCCGGACGGTCTTTGATTTGAACGGCGATGAGCTCGAGCTTGAAAAGGACGTTCTGTCCAGGCTCGACCTGGTGCTCTACATCGGCACTTACTCGGCGACCGCGCCGATCACGGCCATCGCCAGGCGGATGGGCTTTCGGGGAGCGACGATGCATGGCGTCAATGAAGTGATTCTCAATTCGGGCCTGGCCGTCGACTATCAGACCGTATCGCGCAAAGCCGAAGCGTTCCGCAAGGCGCTGACCCGCTCGGATTGCGCCGATATCGAGTTCGAGCGACGCGGCAGGAAGTTCTCGCTCCACATCGACCTTGCAGGTCAAGAAGCGCAAAAGAGCCATGGTCTTTGCCCATCACCGGGCGACATCGCCAACCTGCCGGCTGGAGAAATCTATTTTGTCCCGACGGGGGCCGAGGGAATGTTTCCGATCATCTACGAGGACGGGACGCGCGCGCTCATGAAGGTGAAGGACATGAGGATCTACGACGCGGAGCTGCTCGAGGGCAGGCAGGCGACCGTGGACGCACACTTGAAAAAACTGGGGAGCGATCCGGCGACAGGCGAGCTCGGCGAACTCGGACTGGGCACGCAGGTTCTGCCGGTGGCGGGCGCCGACATCCAGGACGAGAAGGTTCTGGGCACGATCCACATCGCGACCGGGCGCAGCGATCATCTCGGAGGCCATTTGACGCCCGACAAGTTCAAACACAAATTGAATGCGACGCACGACGACATTCTTTTCGCGCCGCACAAGACCCCGGAAGTCAACCTCAAGTGCGTCACATTTCACCGCGGCGCCGAGTCGAAGGTCGTCATCGAGAATTATCAGCCGACGGCGCTCACCCAGGAAATCATCGACAACGCGTGATTCCCTCCCGATGCCGAATCTCTACGAGAGCCGGAAGTATCTGAGCGAATACCTGCTTTTTCACTATGGCAACCGGCAGGACCTTTGCCCGTTTCATTTTGCTCCCAAAAATGCTTTTCATTTCCACCGGCGGATCGCCCGCGAGATGATCCGGCCGGTCCGAAAACCGGGCTCTCGAGCGCTGGATCTTGGTTGCGCCGTGGGGAGGCTGAGCTTCGAGCTCTCGCGGCTCGTCGACGAGGTGATTGGAATCGATGGGTCGCGGAGCTTCATCCGGGCCGCCCGCAGGCTTGCCGCGAAACGATCGGCCACGTTCCGGATTCAGGACGAAGGTGACTTGTCCTCGCGCCGGAGCATCCGGCTCGATCCGGGATTTCGAACACGACGTGTCCGCTTTGAGGTTGGCGATGCCCAAAGGCTGCGCCGCGACCTGGGCGCATTCGATCTTGTGGTGATGGCCAACCTGATCGACCGCCTGCCCGATCCCCAAGAGTGTCTTCGCCGGCTTCCCCGGCTGGTCAAGCCCGGCGGGCAGTTGGTGATCACATCGCCTTATTCGTGGTTGGCGGAATTCACGCCCAGAAAGAACTGGCTTGGCGGAATCCGAAAGAAGGGAACCATGGTCTCAACGCCCGACGGCCTTCGAAAACTGCTCGGCCCCTACTTCAACCTGGTGAAGAGGCGCGATTTACCTTTTTTGATCCGCGAACACCGCCGAAAGTTCCAGTGGGTGGTCGCCGAAGCCACAACCTGGATCCGATCCCGCGACGGATAAACGGCGTTGGCGGCGGGTTCCGCCTCCTTCTTAACCACCCTGCAGCGGTGGTTAACGGTACGGATTATTGTTGTTCGGCACCTGATTATAAACGAGACGGCTGATACGGTTCGTATCAGTCACCTTCAAGCTCTCCACATGGCCGTCCATAAAAAGATAATTATCGACCCCGCCATGCACGCCAAGCGGCGCGCCGTTGTAGGTGTAGGCGGGCTGGCCGGTTGCGGGGTCTTTCAGGTAAAAATCACCGGTACATGCATTCCAATCATTGCCACCGCCGCCCGACAGCCATGCCTGGTAGGGAAGCGAGTAGTACTGCCAGGAGGCCGCGATCCCGCAGAACATCGTCACAGACTGCGCCGGTTTGGTGTAGAGAATCGTCGGTGGGACATGGGCGAACCGTTCGACGTTGGTGTAGCCGTTGTACCGGATCCCGACGCCCCATGTGTCCCAAAAGCCGGCGTTCGGCAAGGGTCCGCTTATCGTGGTATCCCAGCCCATCCAGCCGATCGGATAGTCCGGTCTGCCGCGGATATGCCTGAAATTCGCTCCTTGCGAGCAATCAAATGCCCGGCTTCCATAAGGATAGTCAAACCGGGCCGCGTTGTACGCATAAGGAAAGTTCCGGAAGTTCGGGTCACTCGGGTGTTTCCATCGGGCATAACCAGGACAACCGCAATTGGTGGCATTCAACCGCTTGGCGTAGGTTGGCGGCCCTTCATAAGTCAGCCAGTTCGGTTCAACATAATCGGCCATGAAACTGGCCCAATGATCCGAGTTATTGATCCAACTCAGCGGGTAGAGTCCTTCGTGGTCGTTGGCGTACAGCGTGAATGAAATGCCCCAGGATTTCAGGTTGCCGATGCACTTGATTCGTCCGGCGGCATTTCGCGCCATGCGGACGCAGGGCATCAGGATGGCCACGAGCAACATGATGATGGCCGTGGCGATCAGAAGTTCGTAGACGGTGAAGCTTTGCTTGCGCGGCACGGAAGACGCCTTCTTTTCTTCCTGCTTCTCTTGGGTGGCAAACAGTTCCACCCCAT
>JAHFSZ010000025.1:4868-21664 GCA_023265515.1 Verrucomicrobiota bacterium | reverse complement strand
CCGGCGTTTTCCGGGCTATTCAGGAGCAACAGAATGCCCAGGACACCGAATGTATTGAGCGCAATGAACACGGGCAGGAGGAAACCAGCGCGGAAGTTGATCAGCGCAAAGAGGAGGTTGATCGCCGCCAGAAGGGCGTAGGAGGTCCAGGGCGGCCTGGAAATTTCGAAGGATTCCGGCAGGAGGTGGCGGACGACGTTCAGGACGACGAAGCTGACCATCCACCAACCAAAAAAGTTCAAGCCGGGAATGCCCTCGTAGCCGAGGCCGCCGTCGAACCAGATCCAATAAAGCTTTACGAGGGAAGCCACGGGCTCCAGGTTAAAATCCGTGAGAACGGCGACGGAGGCGCTCGCGATGAACATCAGCAGTGTGGCCGACGGGTCACTCAGGTGCCGCTGGAAAAGGTAGTAGACGATCCAGAAGGCGTTGAGCACGATGGTGAGCCAGCAAAAGGGAATGATGGCCGGCATTAGTCCGAGGATTTTCGGGCCCAGATTTTCAGTGTATTGGTACTGGCCGAAAGGATAGCCGGTTTTGGCCCCGAACAGCTCCGCGACCGCGGAAGCCATGAGGATAACGGCTGAGATCCGCGCCGCCGCACCCCATCCGCAGAGACGCGCGGAAAATAGAAAGGTCACCAGCGCAGCCAGAAGCAGGAACACAACATCGCCCCAGACGCGTGCCCGCTCCGCGATCTCCCTCGGGATCCAGTGGGTGGCCATCAGGACGAGTCCGACGACGTACCAGATGCCGAAGAGAACGGCCGCGGCCTTCAGGCTTATTTGGAGGGATGATCGGGGCGGCGTCATGACCGCAATAAATCATGCTGGATGCAGATCGCGGCATTCTTTCCGGAAAGCAGAACGAGCGGAATGCCGCCGCCGGGCTGCACGGAGCCGCCGGCAAAGTAAAGGCCCTTGACCCGCCTCGACCGGTTCTTTGGCCGCTTGAAAATACTCAGGAGGGAATGCGACGCATGGCCATAGATCGAGCCGCGGTGCGCATAGTATCGGTCGGCGAAATCGAGCGGACTGAAAATCCGCCGGCAGGCAATGTGCTTGGAAAGCTCGAAGAGAGCGCGGTTCTCGAGCTGGTCGATGATGAAACTGGCGTATTTTTCCTTTTCAGATGACCAGCTGAAGTTTGGCTGGACAGGAGGCGTGTTGACCAGAATGAACATGTTGTCCTTGCCTTGCGGGGCCTGGGTCGGGTCGCTGCGCGCGCTGACCGAAACGTAGATGGTTGGATCGGATGGCGGGACCTTCGCTTTGAAGATCTCATTGAACTCCTTGCGGTAATCCTTTGAAAAGAAAACGTTGTGATGGTCGAGCTTTTGGTACGACTTGTTGACGCCAAGCAGGATGATGAATCCGGAACTGGAAAGCGGCCGGCGCGCAAGCCTCCTCTCAGTTGACTCCTTGCCGGGAAATTTCAGCAGGCTGGTCCACGCGTCAATGACGTCTCCATTGACCACAACGGCGTCGGCCTGGAGCATTTCGCCCCCCTTCAGCCGCACACCCTCGACCCGCCTCCTTGGGTTGACAACGATCTCCTCGACCTCCGTATTGAGCATGAACTCGACGTTTTTTTCACGGGCCAGACGTTCCATCGCGGCGGCGATCCGATACATGCCGCCCTTCACGTACCACGCGCCGAAGCCCATCTCGGTGTAAGCGATCACGTTGAATGTGGCGGGGGTCTTGTAAGGAGAGGACCCGTTGTACGTGGCGAAGCGATTGAAGACCTGCCGGACATGGGGGTCCTTGAACGAACGCCGGATTTTCGACGCCATCGTCGATAGCGTAAGGACTTTGGGGAGATGGCGGAGCTTGCCAAGAATGCCGGAAGGCAGGAGTCTGGCGGTACGCCCCGGCGTTTTGAACAGAAAGGCATCGGCCGAGAGTTCATAAATGCCCTTCGAGTAGTGCCAGAACTTTTTGAAACGCCTGCCGCGATCGTTTTCCCGGCGCGCGACCTCGATGGTCATGGTCGCCGGGTTTGACCACGTGTGCATGCTGTGGCCGTCGGGAAAAAGATAATGGCAGGTCGGCTCGATCTGGATCATCTCCAGGTAGTCGTCGACGTCGCACTGAACGTCCTGGAAGTGGTGCCGCAGGATGAACGGCATCGTCAGGACTGACGGCCCGGTGTCCCATGAAAAGCCCTCCGCCTTCCAGATCCCCATCTTGCCTCCGGTCTGGGCGTTCTTTTCAACGACCTTGACTTGATAGCCAGCGTGACCAAGCCGCGCGGCGCAGGCCATGCCGCCAAGTCCTGCGCCGATGATGACGATTTGCCTCGACATGTGAAGTCGCGCGGATTGTAGGAGAAGGCCGACGTCAGGGCAATGAAGGAGTTCTCAACGTATCCGGAAGGAACATCACCAGGCTCTGAGCGACCAGAAGGCTGGTCAGAAAAAAGAAGAGAGTTTCCTCGACCGGCAACAGGCCGAACAGCAGGATGCCCAAATTCTGTTTCGGATCAAAAAACCAGATCCCAGCGCGAATGGCAACGGCATCGGCGCAGCTCAGGTAGGCCCCCACGATCAGCGCCGGGAGCAGCACGGCCTTGAGATTTCTCCGAAGGACGCGACCGGCGATCCACCACTGAGCCAGTACAACCGGCAGCATCCAGACGAGCAGGTACCCTAGGTAGGTGGTCTTCATGGAAGAAAGAGAATGGTGAGGAGGCAGGTCTCCAAGGCTGCCACAACAAAGAAGAGTATCTCCTCGATCGGAAGGATTCCGATCCGGAAAAGAACCCGTGTGTCGTTAAAATTCCAAATGTTTTTATGGACCGCCCAGCTGTCGTAGGGGATCGCGAAAATCAGCACAATGATCAGGGTCACACCGATCCACTTCAGGTGTGTGAGGGTCAGACGCTGGCGGGCGAGCCAGCCGAGAAGCAAAAGAGCGGGCAGGTTGAAAATGAGGTGGAACTCGAGATAACTCATTTTCGGCGGCTTGCAGCGCGTCGTTCGAGGTTCCAGCTGCCAGCCTGAGCTACCCCCCGATAATGATCGAAAGGAGCTCGTCGTTTGACTTGGTCTTCATCATCGCCCGGATAAGCGCCTCGGTCGATTCGTGCGGGTTCTTACTGGCGAGCTGCCGCCGAAGGATTCGGATTTTCTCGAGCCGCTTGGCTTCGATCAGCTTCTCCTCCTTGCGCGTGCCGGACTTGTTGATGTCGACGGCGGGAAAAACGCGCTTTTCGGCGAGGCCGCGATCGAGGACGAACTCCATGTTGCCGGTCCCCTTGAATTCCTGGAAGATCAGCTCGTCCATCCTTGAGCCGGTATCGATCAGAATCGTGGCCATGATGGTGAGGCTGCCGGCTTCCTCCGTCTTGCGCGCGGAGGCAAAGATCTTGCGTGGAATCTCCATCGCCCGCGAATCGAGGCCGCCAGAGAGCGTCCTGCCGCTGTCGCTGGTGTAATTGTTGAATGCCCGCGCGACGCGCGTGAGCGAATCGAGCAGGATGACGACGTCCTTGCCCATCTCGACGAGGCGGCGCGCCTTCTCGGTCGCCATCCGTGCGATCAGGCAGTGGCTCTTGACGGGCTCGTCATTTGAGGAGGCAAAAATTTCCGCATCGACGGACCGCTTGAAGTCGGTGACCTCCTCGGGCCGTTCGTCCACGAGCAGGACCATCAGGTGAATGTCGGGATGATTCTTGAGGATCGCTTGCCCCATCTGCTTAAGCAGGGTGGTCTTGCCCGCCTTGGGCGGCGAAACGATCAGGCCGCGTTGTCCGCGGCCAATTGGCGTGAAAAGATCGAAGATGCGGTTGGCGATCGGCTCCTGCCCAATCTCGAACTTGATTTGCTGGATTGGATCGATGACCGTCAGGGTCTGAAAAGTGGGGAGCTTCTGATACTCATCCTGTTTCAGGCCGTTGAGTGATTTGACTTCGGCCAGCTCGATGCCGCCCTTGTTGGATTGGCGCGTGGCACCGACAATGTCCAGGCCCTCGCGGAGCTTCATGTCGCGGATCAGGTTCGGCGAAACGAAGACGTCCTCGCGCGAGGCCTGATAGTTACGGTCCTTGGCGCGCAAAAAGCCAAACCCCTTTTCGTTAATTTCCAACAACCCTTGTGTTTCCATAGATGAAATGGGACGGTCAGTCCTTGATGACGGAGCATGAATTGCCGGGTTTGGATTCACCACGGCAAGTCCGGTCCGATTGCTCGGGAAATTTGAAACAGCAGAAACATTCCTCGATTGGTTCAACAGGCCCGGCTTGCGATTTTTACAAACTGTGGAAAATGGACGTCAAAAAATGAACCTTTTCCCATGGTCGGTAAAAACCTCCCGGAACATTGACCGTGCTGATGCGCCTTGTTAGGCCAGTCGATCGGGGTCCGGGGAACAGTCGGGTCAAACAGCGCCGGCATCAGGAAGATTGCTCGGCTGGCTGTAATAACCACTGATGGGGGACAAAAGGCAAGTTCTTTTTACCCGGATCTGCCGTCTTTTTTGGCCTCATTTGCCAAGGTCCTCAAGGACAATCCGGCCCGTGCTCCGGCCGCTGGCTGCAAAAACCCCGCCCCTGGGATGGCAGTTGGCCCCGGTCAGGTAGAGCCCTGGCACATACGAGCTCTTGGCGGGGTGTTGCGGTGTTCAGGAGCCGAAGGCCAGCCTGCAATCGAAGATGGACTCGAAGAGTTCCGCCTTCTTGTGGAAGATCGCTTTTTCAGCCGTGATGTCACCATCGGCTTCGGCCTGGACCGTGATTTTGCGCCCTTCGATTCCCACCGTGACCCGGCGAATCGACTGCAGGTGCGAGCGGTCGAGGCTGTCGGCGATCCGGAGCATCGCGGCGAGCTTCGCAACCGTCCCTTGCTCGGCGGGGCTCAGGGAAGCGAATTCCTCATGCTCGGGCGTCGGTGGTGACTTGCGGTGGTATCGGGCGACGCAGGCGATGATCTCCGCTTCGCGCGGATCGAACGTCTTCCAACCATGCTCTCGGATCATTCGTGCCGACCATAGATGGTGCCCTCGGCCGTCGGGTGCGTGGACATGTCCGATGTCGTGAAGCAGAGCGGCCGCCTCCAGGAAAAAACGCTCATCGGGGCCGAGCCCGTGGATTTTGGTGAGCTGATCAAAGAGGGCGAGTGCCATCTTCCTGACCTGAAGCACATGCTCCGGCTCGCGTTCGTGCTCGCGCATCAGTTCCTCGGCTTCTTCAATTTTGAATGGCATCTTTGCAAAGAAAAGATGGTTTAGGAATAGAGCGCGCCGTACCGGAGGCCGCGGACGCTCACCTGCATGGTTTCGGAGCCGAGCACATCCATGGCCTCCGCGAAAACGGTGGCCCCCGCGGTCACGATGTCGGCGCGCGAACGAGCGATGCCCGGCATCTTCTCGCGCTGTGCCTGCGTGCTGTCGCAGAGCTGCTGAAGGAGGGCTTGGACTCTCTCCAGTTTGAGGATCCGGCCGTGGACCTCGGAGAGTTTCCTATCGGCCGCGCAGTCCAACGCCGCCAGCGCGCAGGCCGTGCCTCCGGTCGCGACCAAATGCCGGTGTTCAAGATTGAAAGCGGGCTTGATCTTTGTCAGCTCCATTTTGACATGCTTCATCAACTGATCGAATGATCCGTGCGTGTATGGGTCGCCTTCGAGAAAACGCTCCGTCATCCGTACGCAGCCGAGGGGCGCGCAGTGATGTTTGGTCATTTTTCCGTGGCTGCCAAGGATCCATTCGGCGCTGCCACCACCCACATCCATCACCACCACGTGGTGCTGCGGAAAATCGGGATCGCTGACCGCCCCTGTGAATACGAGGGTCGCCTCCTCTTTGCCCGTGAGAGTGACCAGATCAATTCCGGTCGTTCTTTTGAAGAGCGATTGGAACTCCGTCCGATTTTTTGCGTCGCGGACGGCGCTGGTTGCGAATGCAAGAATTCGTTTTGCTCCCGCCGTTTGCGCCCGCTGGATGCACTTCTGCGAGATCTCCAAGGTCTTTTGGATCGACTCGCCGGTCAGCCCACCGGATTTCTCAACGCCGACGACCAGCCGCGTGGTCCTGCTTTCCTCTTCGAGGATGTCCAAATTGTTGCCGGGGCGGACGTCGGCGAGGATGTATTTGACCGAGTTCGAGCCGATATCAAGGACCGCTTTTTTCATGGGAGTTAAAAGAACTGTTGCCACGCGATCCGGATGGGACGGGCCCTCAACGCTTGCGAGACTGCAAACGCTGGCGCGCGTAGACCGCGGCGCCGATCACGCCGGCGTTGTCGCCCAGCGCATGCCCCACGATGCGGAGGCCTTTAAAGCAGGGGGGAAACGTGTGTGCCTTGGCGCTTTTCCGGATGCGCGGCAGCATGAAGGGTCCAAGCGCCTCGAAGACGCCGCCGCCGAGGACGATGACTTCGGGATTTAAAATCTGGATGACGTTGGCTGCGGCAATGCCGATGAAGTGGCACGCGCGCTCCATGACGAGGGTGGCCACCCGGTCGTGTTGTTTGATGGCCCGGGCCAGCGCCTTGCTTTTGATCCAGCTGATATTCCCCGAGCCGGTCTTGGCCAGGACCGACTTGTGGCCTGCCTTGATCTCATTACGGATGTCGCGGTTGACGGCCAGCCGGCTCGCGAGCGCCTCCAGTGTCCCGCGCAGGCCTGTGGCTTCCTTTTTTGTGCTGGCGGCCTCCAGCGTCATGTGACCAACCTCGCCCGCCGTGTGGCGGAACCCGCCGTAGATTTTTCCGTCGATCACGATCCCACCACCGATTCCCGTTCCGATGAAAATCCCGCAAACCGAACGGGCGCCTTGCGCGGCCCCGCGCTGCTGCTCGCCAAGAGTGCCGACGTTGACATCATTTTCGACAAAGACAGGAACCTTCAGGAAATTTTCGAGATCCTTTTTAAGGTGAATGTTCTTCCAGCCGAGGTTTGGCGCATCGAGGATCGTGCCGGTCAGCGGATCGACGGGGGCGGGGGCGCCGATGCCGACGGCCCGGACCTGCCGGATCGAAGCGCCGGCGTCGTCGAGCGAGTCGAAGACGCACCGTGCGATCCTGCGGATGACCCGCTGGACGCCGGCCTTGGCATCCGTCTCCTTTTTCTCCCGGCCGAGGATCTTGTAGTGTGGATTGAAAACCGTGGCGAGGATTTTGGTCCCGCCGAAATCAATTCCGACGATTAAATCTCGTCTTGGCATGGCCCGGTCCTTACACGAGTGGGGATTTTTTCATCGATGGTCAGGGCGTGACCCCCAGGACCTCGGCGACCTGGGTCTGGAGTTCCCGCGCCAGGGCCTTGACGGAGCGGTTTCCATTGACGATCTGAAAGCTAAAGTGCTTATGGAGACGGCGGAACTGCAGCTGAATCTCCCGCTGGTATCGGATGAAGCTCTCGAAGACGTCCTGGGAGACGCCAAGGTCCATCCCGGATTCCCAGTAGTTGATTGTCGCGTTCTTCTGGAAGTTGCGCTCCACGAGAACCTGCGGCGAAACCAACAGGTAGAATACCGCGTCGGGCACCAAGGCGATGCCATAGAGCGACAGAAGCCATTCCCAGTTCGCGCCGCGAACCAGATCGCGGGCCATCAGCGTGTAGATGTAGCGGTCCGCGAGCACGATGTGCCCGGAGCGCAGGGCGGGCATCACCTTGTTCTCAAGCTGATCGGCGAAATCGGTTGCGTAGAACAGGGTCATGGTGGTGCGCGCGAGGGAATTGCCCTGCTTTGCCTGCTCGAGCTCCTCGCTGACAAGATAGGAGCGCTTCAGACCGATCGACTCAACCGCGTAGCCTTTGCTCTCGAGCCAGGCCTGCAGAAGCTGGATCTGCGTCGAGCGCCCGGAGCCGTCCGCACCCTCGATGACAATCAGTTTGCCGTGAAGGTGCGACGTGTCGATGCCGGTAAGGCCTGATCCATAAAACTTCTTCTTCATGGGGTTTCGGCGGGAAGGGGTTGGGCGGGAGGGGTCTTCCAGCGGAACCCGGGCAGGTCGATCTTCTCGGCGATGATCGCACGCATCTTTTCCTGCTGTTTTTCGATTTGTTGGGTGGCATCCATGACCACGAATTTGAACTGCTTTTCCATTTTCACATAATGATCATTGATACGCCCCTGGAAAATTCGGAAGCTCTCATACGGATCGGGCGAGAGGTTCATATCCATCCCCGCCTCATAGTGCTGAAGCCTCGGCCGTCCTTCAAGAATGCGCTCAATGGCAACCTCGGGCCGCACCTTGAAAAAGAAAGTGATGTCGGGAATCTGCGCGAAACTGTAAATGTTGCTCACCCATTGCGGATCGCAGCCACGAACACAATCGCGCGCGAACGCCGTAAAGATGTAGCGGTCGCAAAGCACGATGTAGCCGGCTGAAAGCAGGGGAGAAATCTGCCGCTCGTAACGATCCGCGAAGTCGGTGGCGTGGATCAGGCTGAACGTTGTCGGCGTGAGCAGGTTGTTTTTTTTGCCGCGGCGCGTGGCGTTCTTGACCAGGTAGGACGAATTCCATTCTGAAAAGAAAACCTTCAAGCCCTGCAATTCCAGCCACCGTTTCGCCAGGTAAATCTGGGTCGACTTGCCGGACCCGTCGAGCCCTTCAACCGCGATCAGTTTGCCAGGCTTGGAAGGACGTTCTTCAAACCGCTCGCTGAGCTTGATCTTCCATGGGGCCATACCGAAACGTGAAATTGGATCATTTGCTGTCGCAACGTCAAGCCTCCAACAGCCCGCATCGAGACATGCGGCAGGCATTCTTGTGACGATTCTGCGAGAAATGCCGCCAAAAAGCTTGCCCGGAGCCAAAAACAAAGGAAAATGCGGGTTTGACCCGAAGAATGAGTTCCAAGACCCACCAACAGTTTTCGGTCCACAACGTGATGCGGTTGCATGCCGAAATCGACGCGGCCCTGGACCGGACCATGAGAAGCCACCCCCTGCAGGCCGCCTGCAACAACGGCCTTCGCCCCCTCTATGAGGACCTGAACGAATTTGTCGCGCGCAAGGGCAAACGAATCCGGCCGCTGCTCTTCATCCTGACGCACCAGCTCTTCAACCGCGATCCGGTATGTGACGACGATCTGATCCAATCCGCGCTCGCGCTCGAGCTCTTCCACGCTTTCATCCTGGTCCATGACGATGTCATCGACCGATCGGACTCCCGGCGAGGCCGGCCGACGCTCCACAAGATGGTCGAGGAGCGCCTCGTTCAGTTCAAGGACCGCGCCCGAACCGGCGTCAACGTCTCCATTGTCATGGGTGACCTGCTCTTTGCCATGGCGTGCGAAAAACTCGTGACGAGCGGCTTTGACAGCCGGTACAAGCAGAAAGCGCTTGCCGCCTTTATCCAGTACGTCACCGATACCGGGCGCGGAGAGATGTACGACATCCTTCACACGGCGCGCGACATCGATCGCGTCAAGCCCAGGGATATCCACCGCACGTATTTCCTGAAGACGACGAAATACTCGTTTGAATGCCCGATGGTGATCGGCGCCATTCTTGCCGGCGCCACAGCGCGGCAGATCCGGGATCTCGTCAAATTCGCGCGGCCGATCGGTCTGGCCTTCCAGATTCGCAACGACCTGATGGAGTTCGAACGCGCCGAGGACGCCGGCAAATCGTTGATCGACGACCTGTTCGAGGGGAAGAAAACGCTGCTGATCCGGACGGCGTATGACCGCCTTGGCAAGATCGACAAGCTCTTCCTGCAGACATGCTTCGATGCGAAGAGAATCAAGTCTGACGCGGTTGAACGGATCCGCCACCTCGTCATCAAGTCGGGCGCGTTCTCGAAGCTTTCAAAACAGGTCGAATCGCTCTTCAAGGAAGCCAACCAGATCCTGGATGCCTCGACGCTCAGTGCCGGGCAGAAGGAAGGTCTGCTGAAAGTCCTGATATTTCTCAAGCGAACGACGCTGAGGGCATCTCCCTTGCAAAAGGCGGCCCTCTAAGAATTTCTCATCACCGGTGATCCGGCGATCTGGGGCCCGGAGGTTGCTTTGCGGAGATGTGCGGGATGTGGCCGACGATGGTATCCTGGTAGCTGTCCCAGCCGGACTTGAGACGGAATTCGAACTCCATCCTGTCACCCTCCGGCTTGAAGGCCGCGACAAATGCCTTCTGCTTCTCATCCCATGTCATCGGTTGCCAGTCGGTGGTTGAAGGGGCGATCTTCCGCGCCAGGGCGGTGATCTTCTGTTTTGGATCGGCCGTGTCCAGAACGTCATCGACGAAAAGCGTCAGCCCGTCGGGTCCACAGCGTCCATAAATGTGCCAGCGATTCCATTTGTATTCGACGCCCTGGATGGGGTGCTTTCCGGAGGTCTCCAGCTTCTCCTCGTAACGCTGGAAATGGATGTCGTAATAGGCGGCCCAGGCATATTTCCAGACGAAGACCAAAAAGCCCGCAACCACCAATACGGCGATCACAAGATAGGGGGTCTTGCTGGAGACGGGGGGGTGTCCCTCCTTCCGTCGCCGGCGGGCGCGCAAGACGGGTTTAAGAAAAAGAAACAGAACCATTGCCACCAAGAGACCGCCCGTCACCGCGAGCAGGCCGACCGATACGACCATCTCGCCGACCGATATTTTCTCCGTTTCGTGGGCGAGGATCGGAAAAAGAAAACTCAGGAGCGGCATCACCGGATATTTAACATTGAGAATTTAAGATTTAGCATTTTTTGCCGAACCAATACCATTTCCAGGAAAAAACCGGAACCAGCATCCTAAATGCTAAATCCTAAATGTTAAATGCTAAATAGATTACTTCCTCTCGCGGTGTAGGGTATGCCTGCGAAGGAACGGATTATACTTCTTGAGCTCCAAGCGCTCGGTTTTTGTCTTTTTGTTCCGGGTTGTCATGTAGCGCGAGGCGGGCTTGCCCTCGGCCTTTGCTTCCGTGCATTCCAGAATGACTTGTTCGCGTGCCATAAGGAGGGGGACGATAGGCGGGGCCACCCAAAGTGCAAGTTTTTTTTAGACCTTTCAGCCCCAGAAGGCGGCCGTTGACCGTTAACGTGCGCCATGAATCACATGGTCCTTCGCAATGCCGTAGCGTTGCAGGATCCGCACGTTGGCAGCCTCCAGCTCGGACGCATCCAGGATCAAGCGCTGGACATCCTTGTTTTGGGCGAATTCGATGATATGGACGCCGTTCTGGGGAGTCTTGAGGGCTTCCAGCACGTCCTGGAGGGTGATGCAATGCCGGCCGTTGATCTTTTCGACCACCTGCTGCGCATAATCCTGGTAACCAAGGTTGAACGCGTCCGGAAGGACCTGGGAAAGGAAAATGATGTGAGGTTGATCATGAGTCGGCGGTTGGAAGGTGTAGTAGTTGAGCCGGAACGGACCATTTTCCCACCACTTGCTCCCCCAGCTCTGCAAATAGGAGGTGGTGAGCGGCTGGAGGACGAGCCCGCCGACGATCACATATTCGGGCGGCTCGTCGAAGTTGCAATCGGGGACCAGTTCCATCTCGTAGTCGGCTTTTGGGAGCCTGAACGACAAGTCGACGGTCTTTTTTTCACGCCAGACCGTGAGCTTCACCTCGTCGCCCGCCACTTTGTTCCGCGTTGCGAGATTATAAAAGGAAAGATACCCATAGTCGGGGTCCTGATAATCTCCGCTGCTGTCGATTGGAAATCCGTCGATCTGGAGAATGACGTCGCGCGGCTTCAGCGTCCGGGCCAAGGTGGAGGTTTCGGGAACCATGGTGACAACAATCCCCCGGGGCTCGCCTTGCATTCCGAGGTATTCCACGGTCGCTGGATTCCTGGAATACTCCCAACTGAAATCGAAGTAGCCGAGCCCCGTATAAGTTTTGTTTCTGCGCGCGTTGAGAATGAACCGGATCAATGGTGAAGGAATCGCCATCAAGCGATTGGCGTCCTGCGAAGCGATCAGACCGACCATTTTTCCATTTTTCACGGCGATTTCCGACCAACCGGCGGCGCTGATGTCGGAGTTGATGTCAATCATCAGATATTTGACGAAGCTGCGCTGGCCCTTCTGAACGAAAAGTTTGCTGACGGTTCCCTTCCAAGACTGCAGGTTGCCGTCCAACAGGCGCCAAATCCGCAGCTCGCCCTTGGTCGGAGCCTTTTCGGCCAGCGGCGCCGGCTTCAATCCCTTCCAGAACGCCGTCTCCGCCACTGCGAGCGTTGCCAGATTGGCGTGATAGTCGATCCACTTGATTTTTGCATTCCACCAGGCGCCGCGCCCCCCCTTCTGGACGCGGACCAGCGTACTGTCCTGCAGCCAGTCGGCGGTGGTGAGGATCTCGTCGCCCGAGATGACCACCCCAAGTTTTCGTGCGCCGCCGGTGAAGCTCGACCATGGCTGGTAGAAATTGTATTGCAGCCGGCTCACCTCGAGCGTGAGAATGGATCCGCCCCAATCGAGGCTGTCGTCCTGGGCGAGGGCCGTCAAAGTCGAAAGAACCAGGCTGAGGTAAAAGAGTCTTCTCATAAGCGCCGGTCCGCACCAATGCCGTAGCTTTTCATGATCTCCGCGTTCGATTTGACCGCCTCCGCGTGCTCAAGACTCTCGAACCGGTCCTGTTTCATGAATTCGATGACGCTGAATTTGTTTGTGGAGGTTTCGAAGGCCCGTACGACGTCCTCCATGGAGTTGATGCGCATACCGTTGATCGCATCCACGAGGGCCCGGCTGCGGATTTGCAGATCGGCGTTCACGGGATGAGGCAGGATGGTCGCGAGCACGACGGGCTCCTCGCGTCGCGTCGCGGGATCCTCGTAGCCATGAAAACTCAGTTCATACAACAGGTCCGGATCGCTGCCGCTTCCCATGTCATTGCCGAGCGTTTCGAGATAGTCGGCGCAAAGCGGCGTGAACACCAGCCCGCCATAGATGTAGTAGCGTGGCAGGTGGTCGTACTGGCTTCCCTCAGCCCGATCCTTCATGTAAACGTAGACGGGAAGCTTGACAGCGATTTCCTTGCCGTCGCGCCAGATTTTTAGATCGACGGTGTCGCCGGATTGAGCGGTGTCGAACACAGCGCCGACGTTGACGCGGTTGCCTTCATACAGGACGCTGCCATCACTGCCAACCGGATAGGCGCCCGCTTGGAGCAGGACATCGTCGATCCTGATCCTCTCCTTTGTCGCCGGGATCGGCAGGACATCGTCGATTCGGACGCCGATACCGGGGTTGCCGGCCAGTTTTAAGTATTTCCGGTAGGCTTCGTTCTGGAGCGAAGAAAAGAGGATCCCTGAGTCCGGAAAGCCGTGGTACCCGCCGTCCTTGATGTCCTTGAGGAAGTGCCTGATGATCGGCGGTGGAATAAAGTAGCCGGTATTTTCCAATTCATGCGTTCCCTGGAAGGCGACGCCCACGACCTTGCCATCCTGGATCACGGGGCCGCCACTGTTGCCCGGGTTAATCGCCGCATCGGTCTGAACCACCAGGAAGGAGCGGTTCTGGATGTGCGAGTATTGCTGGACTTCGATGCGCGAGACGACGCCGCGTGTGTAGGAAATCTCATCGCCCCCAGCCGGATAACCGTAGGTGACAACCGTCGATCGCACTTTGGGCAGATCGCCAAGCGTGAGCGGCTTCATCCCCTCGAAAAATAATGGATCATCCACTTCGAGGATTGCCAGGTCGCAGTCGTGCCCGATGAATTTCACCTTCGCGACATAGGAGCGGGCATCCTGGTGGCGCCGCACGAGGATTTCCTTGGCCCAACCGACGACGTGGGCGTTGGTCATGATCCGGTTGCCCGGAATGACGAAGCCTGTTCCTGTCGCCTTGCGGACATGGTCGAAGTGCCAAGGCTCGTTCCAGATCGGACGCTGGCTGAAGGTCGTGATGTGAACGACAGACTTCTCGGGCTCGGCGTTTGGAAACAGTTCGGCGCGCGAAGAGGGATTCCCGACCAGGAAGAGAGCCAAGGCGCAGAGAGGAAGGGCGCGTTTGAGCATCGAGCGCAAAATATCGCCGTGTCTTGAAGGAAGCAAATAAAACATTCCGCCCGCCCGCAGCGGGCGGTCGAAGGCTGGCGGCGGGCCAAAGCTATTTGCGCGGCGGCGCCGAAAAACTCTTGGTTATCACCTTGTCGTTCAAGAACTGGACGACAATCGTCCTGTTCTTGTCCTTCCAGGTGGAACTGCCGCCCGAGGCGATGCCGATGTCCGTCGTGGACGTCTCCGTTGGTTTGCCAAGGATTGCTTCGACCTGTGGGCGCGTCATGTCAGTGGTGATCTTGTCGAAGTTGGCCTGGTTGATTTTCGAGCCGCAGCCGCTCAAAAATGCGGCCAACAGGGCCACGCACAAAAATTGGGAAAGCTTTTGAATCATCAGCAAAGTTCCTTTCCGGGTTGCTGGCGTTTTAGGCATTTCGTCGGTTTGAGGCAAGTCTTCCCAACGAACCATTTGACAGGAGCCGCGTCTGCGTGGAAGATTACCGTCTCTACGATGCATCGCGTCCTCACCATACTCCTGGCGGCCGTGATTGTCTTTGGCGGCTGGATGTTCTTGAAAGCCAAGGTTCTGACTCCATCCCGCCAGCGCGATCTTCCCGGGGCGTCCTCCCCGGCCGCCGCAAAGATTCTCTGGACAGCGGACGGCTCCGACATCCAGGGTGGCGGTGACGACCCGCGCGCCGTGTTTTCAATCGGCCTCAATCACTATTTCGGTCAGCAGGTAAGCGGTGCCTCGGTCCTGGCGCTTGACCGTATCGACCCATCCGTCCTGTCGCAAACCGACGACACGGCCCTTCTCGTGGCGACCGTTGGCGGTGTTCGATACCACGGCACATTGAAATGGGCCAACCATGGCTGGCAGCTCGTCCAGTTGTCCCGGGAAAACTAGATTTCGTATTCCCGGCCTGGCTCGGGAATGATCACCCTGGCGTCCGGGAGCTCGCCTTTGAGTTTTTCCTCGAACCAGCGGAGCGCGTTCAAATCGCCGTGGACCAGGAAGACCGTTTTTGGCCGCGCGATCTTCATGTAACCGATCATCTCGTCGCGGTTGCAATGTGAGCTGAAATCGAAATGCTCGACGCGGCATTTTCGCTGGAGAAGGGGCCCTTGAGGATCGAGCCGGACCTCGCCCATCGGCGGTGTCCGGAGGATTTGGGCGGCCGGTGAGTCCGGATCGCAGTAGCCGACGAAAAAGATGCCGTGAAGCGGGTGATGAAGCATCCGTGCCCCGAGAATGTACGACGAAGTTTGCGGGGTCATCATTCCGGCCGAGATGAGCATCAGCCGGCCCGCGCCAATTGGAATGTCGCGCGCCTTTTCGTACTCCAAAACATCGATCTCCAGTTCCTGCCGGAATTTGAATTCCGGGTGGAGCCGCGGCGACTGGCTCGCGAGCTGGTCATGGATCGAAGTGAACGTGCTGCCCAGACCGCCGATGGAGACGTTTTGCCGTGGAATGACGCCCTCCTGCATCATCTCCCAGACCATGAACAACATCTCCTGGGTTTTGCCGAGCGCGAAGATGGGTATGAGAACGCTTCCCCCCCGTTCGAACACCTCGCGGATCGCAGCCCCGAGCCTGCGCTGCTCATTCTCCCAGGACCAGTCCGGCGAAACCTCCTTGCCCCCGCGCGTCGTTTCGGCAATCAGCACGTCGACCGGTTCCTCGGGAAAGCGGGCGTGGCGGGTGATCTTCTGGTCCCGGAAGTTCACGTCTCCCGTGTAGAAGATTTTTTTTCCGTCATGCTCGACGAGGATGCCCGCGGCCCCCTGGATGTGGCCGGCCTCGTAAAAAGACACGGCCGTATGGTCGCCCGAACGCCAGTCGAGCGGAACCGGGCGGCGGAAAGGGACAGGCGTGTAGCGGCCCGCCAGTCGGTCCACCTCGGAATGGGTGAAGAACGGGTATTCGACAAGATTCAACTCCTCGCGCTGCTTGACCATGATATTGACCGAATTGTGCAGGATGCGGTCGATGAGGTGATGGGACGGCATGGTCATCAGGATCTCCATCTCCGGATGCTGGTGCGCTGCGATCGGAAGCGCCCCGACGTGATCGAGATGGCAGTGGCTAAGCAGGAGCGCATGGACGTCCTTGTGCTGGATTCGTTCCAGAACGGGCTTGGAGAGCGCGCCTTCGATTTTCGGGTGAACACCGGCGTCGAGCAGGAGGCCGTTTTTCTCAAACCCGAGGTAATAGCTGTTGGCGCCTATCTCATTGGCCCTTGTGAGATTCTGAAAGGTAACCGCCATAAAGTTACTCGAAGATCCCGTGCAACAGGAGTTTGGAAAAACCCGCAAGCGCCAGAATCTGAGTCGATTTTTTCAACATTTTGCTTTCCAGGGTCTTCGGTCGGGCATTAAACATGAGAACGCATGAGGGGCAAATTCAAATCGTGGATATTATGCGCGACTGCGGCATTTCTTTCCGGCTGCTCGGGCTCCGCCAGCAACGAGAAGCCCGCGAAGCTTCTCTATGAAGGACCCGTCAAGAAGGTCGAGTATGGCCTCGCCGACGGCAAGACGATGGTGTTGAATGACAAGGGCGAGCAGCACGCCATCGAGGGTTTCCCAATGATGTTCAAGGGGAAGATCAAGCTTTCGAAGGGCGCGGAGGAAGGCTATGAAATCGAAATTCTCTCGCTCGCGGATTCCGCCGCAGAGGCGGCGCCCGCCGCCGAAAAACCCGCGGCCCCCGCGGGGGAATATGAGTAACTTTCCGCGCTTCCTTACGTTCCGCCTGCCACCCGGAGCGTTAAGTCAGTTTTGTATCCTGAAAAGCTCCATGCCTGGGCCAATCTGACTCATCGATTGAACTCCCTCTTGTTGCGCGAGCGAGGCAGCCAGCCCACCTTTGGGGGCTGGCAGGCAGGGCAAACATGGCACGCACCCTGTTATT